>JAIRMJ010000030.1 GCA_031258785.1 Holosporales bacterium
TCCTTTCTTAAAAAAACTTTTTGATAAGATGATAATGTGTGATGCGGGAAATGAGATTACGTGATACAATGCGAAGTAAGTTATAGGAAAGATAAATAGTAAACAGTAAACAGTAAACAATTAAACGAACAGGAGATAAGACAAATGTCTAAAAATAAGATAAGTAAATTGTCAGTGCTGGCCCTTGCACTGGTCGCCACCACATCGTGCGCGTTATGCCAAATAGAGCAGTACGAGGGTGAAAAAGTCGTCCTTGATCCACCAACGACAGTGATAAATAAAGATGGAATGCAGATCCAAATGCATGATGATGACGCATATTTCAATAATGAGTTTGTGGAAATATGTGGGCTAAATAACAAAAATGCTATGGCACTGGAAATGTTTTGGGTATATAAAGAGTATATAAGAATCGATAAGAGCGAAAAAAATGGGAAGTACTTATTGTCTCCTGATGACCTTTACGCCGCTGCATGTTCACAGAATATGGGCGAAA
The DNA here is from genome assembly GCA_031258785.1 of Holosporales bacterium. GTDB lineage: Bacteria > Pseudomonadota > Alphaproteobacteria > RUG11792 > RUG11792 > JAIRMJ01. Next base: position 497 of record JAIRMJ010000030.1, read on the forward strand.
TTATATTCTCAACAAGGAAGGAACCGACTACGGAAGCTGAATCAAATGAACAAGCACGCGACACATTGATAAACAAACATACGAAATTTAAAATCAAAAATATTACTGAAAGGAATATTGGGCATGTGTTGGCCATCGAAAAGGCCGGGCAGCTCGCTAAACAATGTAAAGAAGAGATAGCGGAATATGAAATCAGCAGAAAAATACATGATGAGGAAGGGTATTTCTCTAGGGGATTTGACCTAAGAAACGGGCTGAAGTTGCATCTTGACCAAACAGAATGGATGAAAAAGCATATGACTACACCAAATAAAACATCATGGCTTAATAAACATAACCCAAGGCAGGATGGAGAGTTAGCACTACATATTGATTCTGTCACAATGTCGGACGGCGGATCGGGGGAAATTCACATTAAAACTGAACCAGTTCACACTTACGACGGGGTCAAATTTAAATTATGTCCTTTACATATCGTAAGTAGGATATACTGGATTGTTGCGCCGGAAATGCCTCCGTCACTGTTTGATTTTCACAAGTGGCTTGATAAAACAGAAGAAAAAATTATAGAGCTTAGAGACCTCAGTGGTTATAAGGAAAATATCGGATGGACGGAATCGTTAGGAATTATTCAGGGGCTAAGGGGTCAAATACAACAGACAAAAATAAATGGGGAATATAAAGAACTGGCCCGTAAGTTCTGGGAGACATTTGAAATAGCAATCTTTAGAGAAGAGGTGTTCTCCAGATTTTAAAGAAAGAACGTTTTAGAAACAAATAGGATTAACTAGATGCCCCCATCCTTTCTATAAACTGTACGTTGAGAGCCCCCGATAGCGCAAGCTAGGGGCTCTTTTGGTAAGGACGTCAATATTAACCTTACTAAAGGGCCTCCTAACAACAAATAACAGGAAGATAACGCATATCATGGGCTCTCTAATATACAGGATAGCACTATTTCTGCAGAATCAGAGCCTTTATCGCATCGAAATTCACCACATCCCCGCCGATTCGTTTAGTTGCGTAGAACTCTATGAATGGTTTTGAGTTGAATGGATCTTTCAGGATACTGATCTTTGGTTTCTCTGCTATGTGGTACCCTTCATAGAGGTTGGCAAACAACACTGGAACGCACTTGGTGGTTTCTGATGAGATCTTGGGCATATCGTCGCATATAACGACGGGATATCCAAGAAGTGTATCAGGAACACCGTATGCTATGGAATTTTGCCACAGGAACTTGCCGGTTGTGTTGTCCTTAATAGTACGTATGTGGGAGGCTGCGTTCCGGGACATTACCCAAGAAGCTCCACACAGGTACTTCGATGGGAGGCGTTCCATTAGCTCCACTATCTTCAAATAATCGTTTATTTTGCCAGGTTCGCCAGCTACAACTCCTTCTATTTGGTTTGTCTTGTTGCCATCTGTTGAAACATCGTATTTCAAGATTCCTTTAGGCTGCGAGATTCCGTCTCCGAACAAGAACGATTTGTTCTCTGCAGCGGCCATTTGAGTTGTTATCTTGTCGTGTATGAAGTTTTCAACGTTCGAAGTGTGATCCTCAAGAAGTGTGTGGGCAACCCTGGGCTTTGCAAACAATTGGTGCAAATAGATCGATATTTTTGAAATTGACGAGATATCGTCATATTTGATTACCTCATTCGCTATCCAGCCTGAGGTTTCAGAGTCATTGGTATCCACAACCACATCCAATTTATCAGACGATGTATATGTCACCTTGGCAAGCGATTTTATAGGACTCAAGGCCCTGATTTTGTTTGTTATGGAATTAGACACAGCTGCTGGAAGTTCCACACTTTCATGTTGGTCTTGATTCCTCTTCAGAAATTCTAGAAATTTTTTTTCGTCCATAAAGTTAGTTTCTGGCAGAGTGGGACGTGATTCGTTCATAGTCATGGTATTCTCCTTAAAAAGTATTACATGGTTAGGTATAATTTTGCTAGTATCAAGTCTTGATAACGGGTACATTAGGTCGCATAGCTCAGTTGGTAGAGCACTGTGTTCACATCGCAGGGGCCACAGGTTCAAGTCCTGTTGCGACCACCATCGATTTTTTTCCTGTACCAGTCATTTACAGAATATACCGCATGGCGCAACGTTGTCAAATTTGCAGTTATCCCATAAAATTTTATCTATTTATTTTTTACGCTAATATGCCCTGCTACCAAATCCTGTAGGTAAGTACGTTCACCAAGAAAAAAAGCAAAACGAGAGTTATTGCCGGCATCCTTTTGCTGGGAAACTCCTTACTTTGTGCTGCAAAAATCCATGCTGCAGACAGGTATAACATCGAATAAAATCCTATTGGAGAATTATTCAGCATATCGTCCAGCAATCCAATCAAAAACAGACAATGTACTGGCAAACTATACGAGAATATCAATGCAAGTGCTACTGGCAGTATTGTAAGTGGCAGAAGGTATGCTCCAGCTATCTGGGAAATACAATAGTTTATCATACTGGAAAGCACGCAGATTATCAGTATGATGGAAATTTCTATCGACTTTCGCGCATTTCCTTTTTCCACGATCTGCAAAGGTACCACCTCGAAAATGGAGCGGGCGATGGGAATCGGACCCACGCTACGAGCTTGGGAAGCTCGGGTTCTGCCATTGAACTACACCCGCAAAGCAAGAAGCTCTCATGGCGACCATTATAGTACAAATGCGCAGACTAGATCAATGGTGCTGCTCAGAGGTTTGTGACCAACGCGGTGCTTCCTGCTCGTAGCATATCTCTCCATTCTTTGCGTATCTTTTGTGCATTCATCGGATCAACATCTGGATATTAACATGGCAATCAGGTTGCAAATGCGATTTCGAAATGTCTTTTAAGGTGTACACTGCAATGTGTTAATCAGGCTGTTTAAATACCATCGAATGTAAAAACTTGAGGACAGACGGGAAAAAAAGCTGGCCGCCTATTTAGCAAGCTTTATAAATTGGGCCCAGAGTCCACTTAACGTGGTAATTCATGTCGTTCTGTAAATTTTGCTTGTGATCCCCCCGTCCTCATGATACATGAACATACGCGGCTGCTCCCGAGAATTTATCCATAACGGTCTTTACGAGGCTCCTGTGAGACAATTCGGCCGTTTTCTTATCGCTACGATCGTTGCTAGCAGGCGGAGGCGTCGTTGTATTACCACCTGCGGTTTCGTCATTCAACATCAATTCCCCGATATTTGGAAAAGACGCGGTGTATGCCAGGATCACAATCGTCGCATTCAGGACATATTCGGGGTTTGCGGCGCTCTTCATATTCTCTGTTTGCTTGAGCAAGATCTGCCACAGGTATAGGAGGTTCTGCAGGGAGCTCTCCCCTTTTCCGCCGGTTGCTACGGTTTCTGTAATCAGCTTGTAGAACGCGCTCTGTAGATTTTTATATAAAGCGAACGGATCCCCGCCATTTGCCATGATTTTCTCAGACATCTTGAGCGCATCCTTGGTAGCGGCTTTCAGAATCAGGCTAATTAGCTCATTTGTGTCTGATTGGCGGCACCCCCCCAGCATGCTAACCACAGTATCATATGTTATCTGGTGGGTATCATTTGTCAGCATCATGGCCTGCTCCAGGATTGATAACCCGTCCCTAACTGAGCCGGAGGCTTCCTCCACGATGAGCTTTGCAGCTTCCTCATCGATTGTATACCCCTCATTGCCTGCAACTTCGGTTACATGGGTCAACAGCGCCATTGTTGACACAGGTGGCATCCTAAATACCATGCACCTAGATAGAATCGTATCTGGGATTTTGCTAACTTCTGTGGTAGCTAGGATGAATTTGACATGTCCTGGAGGTTCTTCCAAAGTCTTGAGAAGCGCGTTAAATGCACTCTTCGATAGCATGTGTGCCTCGTCGATGATGAAGATTTTATGGCGTCCCCAAACAGGCATGTACTGCGATGCATCAATTATTTCTCGTATATCATCCACACCAGTACGGCTCGCAGCATCAATCTCCATAACATCCATGTGATTATCCATGTCCATAGCAAGGCAAGAGCGGCACTTGCCGCATGCGGCTGTGGCATATGAGGTAGAGGACTCGTCTACGTTACCGGTACAGCTCAAACACCTGGCTATGATCCTAGCAGTCGTCGTTTTCCCAACACCGTGCATCCCATGCAGCAGAAACGCATGCGGTATCTTTTTGCTCATCAAGCATGATCCAACTGATTTGGCCATGACCTCATGCCCTATGAGATCTCCCAAATTCTTCGGCCTATATCTCCTGCTTAGTACGACGTAGTGCTCACTCATCAAGGTATAAATGAATTGCTTCGGCTCTCCAGCATTCTACACCAAATATGGACAGACTGGTACGAGAAATGGGAACCTGCACGAATTCACGTCATATGAGACAAATTTGAAATTTCAGGCAGCTGCTTCCAATACTTGTACAATGGAACCACCTGCTCCAGCAAGACAGGTAAGCTGCGTGGACGCTGTCATATGCTCCAGCAGCACCGGTAATATATATGCACCATTCTCATGCTTTGACTAAACTGTTGCTTATCTAGCTCTTTATGTTAGACTTGAGACAAGTATAGCGATTCGCAGGAACAGGAGCAATGAGCGATCCAATGGCGGCATTCGAGGTGAAGACGATTGTCCCTCTGACGATGTTCGGGTTAGATATATCGATTACTAATTCGTCTCTGTACATGATGCTAGTGGTGGCGGTGATTTGCGTGATTTTCTGGCTTGGCACTGCAAACAGGGACCTGATCCCAACAAGACTGCAACTTTCCTTAGAGAAGCTGTTTTTTTTTGTTGGCGACATCGTTAAGATGAACATCAAAAGGAGTGGGGTACAGGTATTTCCATATGTGATCTCGCTGTTTTTGTTCATAGTGATTGGAAATGTCGTTGGTTTGATTCCGTATGCATTCTCGTTTACGAGCCAGATAATTGTAACTCTTAGCATGGCTAGTCTGGTTTTTCTCGCTTCCGTGGCGATTGGACTCAAGCGAAGCGGGATCAGGTACTTCAGGCATTTCTGCCCGTCTGGTGTCCCTGGATACCTGGCTCCTATCCTGGTTCTCATAGAGATCATGTCATTTCTGTTCAGACCGGTGAGCCTCGGGATTAGGTTATTTGCTAACATGCTAGCTGGGCATATTATGATTAATGTGATGGCCGGTTTTGCCATGACTTTAGCAGGGGCCTCGATGGCTGCGAGTCTAGCGGCAGTGCCGGTTGCTGTCAACGTATTGCTGGACATATTCAAATTAATAGTGTGCATGCTCCAGGCGTATGTCTTTGTGGTCCTCACCTGTATGTATTGGGCAGAGTCGCTCGAAGAGCAGGCACATTAACTGAAAGAAAAGGAGAAAAAAATGGATGTAGGTGCAGCAAAAGTAATAGGAGCAGGACTAGCAGTCTTGCCGCTCTTTGGAGTGGGTCTCGGGCTAGGGAAGCTCTTCTCGTCTCTCGTAAAATCGATCGCACGGAACCCCTCCACGAAGAATGACCTTGTCTCAACGAGCATGCTATGTTTCGCCCTGCTAGAATCAATAGCCCTTCTTGCATTCGTCGTAGCGATGCTTATCCTATTCACAAAATAACACAGGCATACCATGCTGCCACAGCTAAATTCAGCGTTCTATACCTCTCAAGTTATATGGGTTATTGTCTGTCTGGCCGTGCTGATCATGGCGTTCAAAAAGAGCTTCATTCCCAGAATCAATGCAGCACTCGAGAAAAGAGAGGAGTTCATCCGGCGACTTGGAAGCGATATACAAACGCTGGAAACAGAAATAATGGTTCTCAAAGACAAAATTAGAGAGATACAACAAGAAGAGATCAGGCAGACCTCTGCGATAATAAGGGATGCAACTAAGAAAGCCGAGGTAATGCTTGAAGAACAAATGAAGAATTTAAAAGCTGAAAATGAAGACCTCATCAACGGCACTAGGAGGCATTTGCGTGAAGAGATAAAGGGCCTTGGGCAGGTATTCAAGCTGCAAATCGATATAACTGCTGGCATTCTCTTCGAAAAGCTGTTTGGCCCAATGGCTCAGAGATGAGCATATTCCAGGATGTGCATACGTACCTAATCATCAGCTTCGTCCTAATGCTCGGAGTCCTCGGCAAGACGATATGCAAAAGAGTGACTGGTTCGCTATCGACAGATATCAGGAAATTAAAGTCAGACATTGAGACCCTAAATCAAAAGAAGGTGGAAGCTGAGGAGTTGATAGGACACCTGGCAAAGGATCTTGAGACAGCGAAAGCTAGCATAGGAAAAGCTGTGATGGCAGCGGAGAGCGAGGCAGCTGCGATCACAAAGAAGGCTTCAGACGAAATAGACGAGATAGTGCGGAAAAAGCAAAAAGAATACGATAATGCTGTAGCTAAGATACGCTCCGGTCTCTCGATGGAACTCCAACATAAAATAGTCGATATGACAATAAAGAGGATAGCCGGAAAACTCCAGGATGCAGCAGCCGATCGATCAATCCACTCGGAGATCATAGAAGGATCGGCACAAATGCTGGAAACTCTAGCGGAGGAAATCAGACATACCGACACGAAAGACTAGATGCGAACGAACCGCCCAGCTGGATCCTCCGTTCGGTAAAAGAAAAGGCCGAGAACGGAAGTACGGGCGATGAACGATGTGCAAGATACCGCAATAATTAAAATCGATAAAAGTCTGCGGACGTTGGTAAAGGTATAGAACGGAAGCAAGGTTGGTAAAGTAGCACGGACTTGATACGGCGCTCTGTATTTTTTCTGCAAGCAGAGAACGACTACCTCCTCTGCTACGGCAAATATCTCCAGTCAGTCACAAATTTGTTCGAGTTCAAACAGATGTGAAGCAAGGCTGATGAAGTTGAAGAAGAAAAGGTCTCTACAGTTTGTCGTCAAGCTAGAATGGTACGAAGCTATAACTACAGGTGTAACCAATAGAGCTCCTGCAAAAGGTATCAACTACTAGTTATGCTGGAGTCATATGATGAGATTGTAATCTCTCCTCCTAAACTCATATTATTATGCTATCCCAAATCCGTTCCTGAGATTAAC
>JAIRMJ010000029.1 GCA_031258785.1 Holosporales bacterium
AACTACGATGATGCTGAAATACCGATTACAAAGCTGGCTCTACGACTCGCACATACAGCACGAGCAGTCGCTAAGCTCTACACTGGCCATAGTGATGAGACAATTGTTGCTATTGCGAAAAACATCGAGCGGAGGAGCCAACAAAAATGGAAAAGATCAGCAGACTTTCCTCTGAGAGTTCAGAGAGTACTTGAAGATTCATGTGAAATTTACGAACCAAAATATGACGAGGAATCTGATCCAAACAACGAGCTATCGGGGTCGTCTTTGTCGCAGCAGATGCTACCGGCAATGATACTATTCCCGAAGGACGAGATTCTAATGGCCACAATAGATCTTGAGGGGAACCCATATACAGAAGCGGGGTATCTGCGTGCGTACGACGGTTGGGCGGCACTGCGCTTAGAAATAAATAAACCACCCAAGATAGTCCGAGTTGACCACGTAATGATAACACACGAGCGTGTCGGTACTGGAATCGGCAAGGACCCACCTGTTGAGTTGGTATGGTCGCTCAGCATGCCGCGTGGCAGCGGGCCGGCGGTCACGTTCTCCCCATACGAAGGACTGAATATTACATGTGCTATCAGGGAAGCGAAGAGAGACCGGAATGGAGAACTGATTGCTGTGACTTTTGATACGAGCAAGAACGAGGTCAAAGCTGAATTAGCCGGAAAGATAACTCTCAATCAAAAAATCGGAAAAGAAGACGCAGGATACGACTACGAACTTTTGGGAAGAAATCCGGACAGGCACCGTGTAATAATTTCAGATGCTCACGTAACGCTCCGACTGGAAGGAGGAGAGCTAATAGAGATGATGACGGGCTGTGTAGGGATCACCGGTAATGGCGACAATGTGACGCTTTACTCACCACGGTGCGTCGACCGTCGTGAGCCACCGCAAATAAGGTTAAACAATGGTTCGTACTATTCAGGCCCCGTTGACATGCTCATGGTAGACTACAAAACAAAAAAAGTAAACATATACACGGGGAAACCAAGAGAAAAAAGTATCTCCTCAGATGAACATCCTCAGAAAGCGGGCGGATACAATCAATACACCCTTGATATGAAATAAAGCATCAAACATTTTTTTTCATATGGCACATGCAATTAAACACTTCAAGATTGATACGTTTGTGCGCATTTGTTACCATTCGCTAGAGTCTCGGAGATTAGGTTACAATTAGATTGTGATTGAAAATAAATTTGCGTCGCCGGCGTTACGGAGCCTATTTGAAAGAGAGTTTTTGTATCAATTTACGGATGATGCAGCCATGGATAGGTTGTTCTGTGGACAAGAAGAGGTCGTTTTTTATGTGGGATACGACCCGACCGCAAAAAGCCTACACGTTGGACATTTACTCTGGATAAGGCTGGTCAAGAAGCTGCAGGAGGCCGGTCTAAAGCCGATAATCCTGACAGGAGGGGCGACAGCTAAGATTGGAGATCCGACCTGGAAAGATGCTCAAAGGGTAATGCTGGACCACTCCATCATCGTCGAAAATGCTGCCGCAATAGATAAGAAACTTGCGGAATTGATCAGCTTTGGAGATAGTGGCAATCTGGCGAGCTCGCTAAACAACGACGATTGGCTTTCTCATATAAAATACATGGAGTTTCTGAGAGATTTTGGGCCAATGTTCTCCGTTAATAAGATGCTGTCGATGGACAGCGTGAGCACACGTTTAGAGCGAAAACAGCACCTCAGCTTTCTAGAGTTCAACTATATGCTCCTGCAAGCGTACGACTTTTTGCATCTTTTTGAAAATCATAAGTGCCAGTTGCAGGTAGGTGGGGCTGACCAGTGGGCAAATATGGTATTCGGAGTCGACCTGATCAGGAAGAAAACAGGCAAACAAGCTTTTGGTATGTCAATCCCGTTGCTTACGAACTCTGTTGGGCAAAAGATGGGGAAAACCGAAACTGGAGCCATTTGGTTGGATTCTGCATACACGTCCCCGTTTGACTTTTGGCAATATTGGAGGAACGTAGACGATAGAGATGTGACTAAGTTTTTGAAACTTTTCACAGATATACCTTTGGATGAGATAGAACAGTATGAGCAAATGACCGGTACATCCGCGATAAATGAGATAAAAATAACACTAGCAGACGCGATAACTGGCTTTGTACACCCCTCTGTCGATATAGACTCTATCAAGCGAGCAGCGCAGTGTGGACACAACCTTGAAGGCCGGCCAGATGTCACTGGTATAGAGACGTTTTATGTTCAGAAGTTCACAAAAATCGATAAAGCCCTGGCTATTGCCGACCTTGCGCCTAGCGTAACGGCCGGTAAGCGGCTAATCGACGGGAATGCTGTAAAAATAAACAACAGGCTCGTTGAAAATTATGACGTAACGATAGAGGCTGATTGCTTCATATCTGTTGGAAGAAAGAAGCTTGTTGCCTTAAAGGTGTTCTAGATCAACGACACGTATGGTCTACGCATCACGTAGGATGCCGCCGCAGTTGTTTGTGACACTCTCTATAATCTTGCTCGAGATCTCAGAGATTTGAGCTTCAGATAAGGTTGCTCGCGTATCCTGAAGGGTTACCTCGAATGCTATCGCTTTTTTGTCGTTGCCAAGTGCTTGTGACTCGTAGACGTCAAATATTCTCGTTTCGACGATTGCCCCTAGCCTGAGTTTCTTGATCGCATCAAGAATGTCGGCTGCCAGAACTTTTTTTTCGACTACAAATGAAAAGTCCCTACTCGTTGGTTGGTACGGAGACAAAGCTATAGGCTGCCTCTGGCCCTGTTGAAACGTTTCATGTACGGCATTCATGAATAACTCGAAGCACGCGACAGGGCCGGTGACGCCCATTGAGTTCAGGATTGATGGATGAATCTCTCCGAAATGTGCCAGGACTTTACTGTTATGGCCGATGTATGTACCACTCTTGCCAGGGTGATAGTACGATGGGGCGGTATCTTGCAGTCGGCCACTAACTCCAATCAAGTTAACTATCTTTGAGAGGTCCTCCTTGATATCGAAGACAGAAACTGCCTCCTGTGCTTTGCGCCAGTGCCTACTGCTGCTCTTTTCAGAGATCGTAGCGGCCACTATGGGCTCCTCTATGATATTAGCTCCTTCTTTGGTGAAGTGCTTTCCTGCCTCAAAAATCCGGACGTTTCGCTGGCTCTTGCTTTGTGAGTTCTTTATCGCCTTCAAATGCGATACAATCACAGATGGCCTCATTGTGGAATATTCGGTCGTCAGCGACTCTCTCAGTTCGATAAGTTGATCCTCGTCAGCAAATAACAATGCAGATTTCTTGTCCACAAACGAGAATGTCTTAACCTCGTAGTATCCCATGTAGACCAGAGAATCTGATATCTTGTCCACCGTAAATGCTGTAATGATTGGATCTCGTTTTTCCAGCTCGACGTCATGTATGTTCTCGTATCCACGTAGACGAAGGACCTCTTCGATTATGTCCTCCTCTATCTCCAGGTCATACCGCCACGATGGACTCTCCAGAGTCATGCTTTTTTCATTATATGAGCATACAGTCAGACCGAGCCTTTTTAGAATTGGCATAGATTCAATGAAGTCGTCCGTTGCGAGATTAGCTATTGCACCGAATTTTTCGGCTGTAAACACGATGGTCTTTGTATTTTGTGGTAGGGCCCCACATTCCTTCAATTCAGACAACTTGCATGGACTGTCAGACGCGATAAGAGAGGCGGCAGACCGCACGGCATAGTTCACAATTCCTGGATCCACGCCTTTTTCGATCCTTACCCTTGCGTCGCTCTGTACTCTGAGGTACTGCCCAGTCCTTGCTATTGATTCCCTCTCGAAATATGCTCCTTCTATCAGGATGTTCTTTGTAGTTTCTGAACATGCCGTACTCATACCGCCAATTACCCCAGCTATGGACAGTGGTTCAGCACTGTCAGATATTACGACAGAGTTCGCAAGTAGGGTAGGTTCTTTCCCGTCTAGTGTCCGGATCTTCTCGCCAATTCTGGAGCTTCTTACAAACAGCTTATCTTGCAACTTGTCTAAATCGAATATGTGTAGCGGCTGGCCAACATCTAGGCAGATGTAGTTTGCAATGTCAACTGGCATGTGTATTAATTTTTGGCCGGTAGCGAACAAGCGTTTCGCTATATGTGTTGGGGTTTTCCCGCTAATTCCCATTAATGCGATTGTGGAAAAGTATCGGCAATCGTTAGTTTGAATCTCAACTTCGACTGGATTCTGTACATCTATTCTAAGATACCTCTCAGGTAGAGGCAGGAGATGCCCAGCCCCAGCAGCAGCTAGGTCTCTTGCTATTCCACGCACACAAAAACAATCTGCCCTATTGGGCGTGATGCTGACATCAAAAATCACATCATCAATGCCAAGTGCTGAAGCCAGATCTTGACCAGGAACGAGCGTTCCTCCTTGTAATTCAACAATGCCGTCACCACACCTGTCATCATCCAGCAACAGCTCCATTGCCGAACACATCATTCCGCAGCTCTCTTCTCCCCTTATAAGACCCTTTTTCAAACGCTCGTTCGTCGCTGGGATTATGGCCCCGACGAGAGCTACAGCGACGTAAATGCCAGGCCTCGCATTTTTAGCTCCACAAACTATCTGAAGTGTTTTGCTACCGATATCAACGTTACACAGCTGCAGCTTTTCGGCGTTTGGATGCCGTCTAGCATCCATGATCTTGCCCACGACGAAATCTGCATACTTCTGCCTGGTATCCGTAATGTCTTCGACTTCTATGCCAAGCTCAGTCAGCTTTTCTCCCAGCTGATTCTGTGTCTTGTCGGTTTGTAGGTGGTCTCTCAACCAATCAAAAGTGAATTTCATTGTAACTACTCGTTGCTTTAAATGCCGGCTCGTATTGCACCTGAGTTTAGCAGAAAAGCCAGTGGTCTGTACACGGCTTGCGTATAAACTTATGATTTTTCTGACAACAAACTTCTAAGTTGGATACATTCAAGTTTGGGACAGATGGGAACAGACATGTGTAGTTGGAAGTTTTATTTACACTGAACGTGCCAAGCTTAAACCGCTAAATCTGCAGTTCGTGGTTTAAAAAATGGGTACAGTACAGTCAAAACGAATTCAACCTAGGATGGAGTCTGTACCCGAAATACAATAAAAGATAACGAGACAAAGCTTGTAGCGAATCAGCAAATACCAGACCATCAGCAGCGCGACGGGAGGAGGGC
>JAIRMJ010000024.1 GCA_031258785.1 Holosporales bacterium
AGGTATAGTAGTATCGCTACTATACACTATACTACTATTACATGTTATAGTACTTAGTAGTATATATAGGAAGATATAGATATAAGTACTGCCCCCCCCCCTTCTACTTATCTGTAGTAGTTGTATACTCCTATCTATTATATCTATACTCATTGTCTATCCCTCTCTATAACTCCTCCATATATGCCTATATAGTAACATAAGGATGGTTAAGAGAGAGTTAAAGGGGGAGGAGGAATTTATGGTTATGTTCCACGTGGAACATTTTTATGGATAGTGTGTTGTGGCAGTTGCCGAAACTCGGTTTTTCCCAACATAGTGCGACGGAGAACGGAAGTATATGAGCTTAACGCAGGCCCAAGAATCGTCTTGAAAGGCCGCATTTTGCATAGTACCATACGCATTATATACTAGATTTGCAGTTATAAAAGTGGAAGCGAAAGAACTTGAGCAAAATGTGAAGAGCTTGCTTTGTGCGGTGCAAACAGTCGTGTCGCACAGAGAGCTGGATCAGATAAAGTCCGACATCCTGGGAAAGTCTGGATACGTGACAAGGGCGTTGAAGAGCTTGAGAGAGCTACCAGACGAAGAAAAGAAGGCATATGGCGCCGAGATCAACAAGATCAAGAATCATGCAGAGGAAATCATAGCGGCGAAGATTGCAGAATTTGAGGAACGCCTGATAGAGGAAAAGCTCAAGAATGAGAAAGTTGACATCACGCTGCCAGTTGAATCTCCGAGATTTGGAGGTCTGCATTTGATTACCAACGCAATCAGGCGTATAAGGGATTACTACCTAGCCAGGGGGTTCCTCGTCCTGGACGGTCCGGAGATAGAGACTGATTTTTATAATTTTGATGCCCTTAATATTCACAAGTACCATCCTGCTAGACAAAGCCACGATACCTTCTATCTCAAGGGGTTCGAAGAGACGCTACTCAGGACACAGACGTCATGCGTACAGATAAGAACGATGATGGAAATGGGCGTTCCTGTCCGTATGGTATCCATAGGGAAGACGTATAGAAATGACGCTCTCGATGCAACGCATTCTCCCATGTTTCACCAGCTAGAGTGCCTTGTCGTTGACGAACAGCCGGTTAATATCGGTCATTTGAAGAACGAGCTGCGTAAGAGTCTCTCATTTTTCTTCGACGTTGAAAATGTCGCTCTCAGGTTTAGACCCAGCTTCTTTCCATTCACTGAACCGAGCTTGGAGGTCGACTGCAGATACACTCAAAAGGATGGTAGGATCATAATAACCGAGGACGGCGATAGGTGGATTGAAATTGCTGGGGCTGGAATCGTACACCCAAACGTGTTTAAGAACTGCGGGATACAAGGGCAGCAATACGGCTTTGCATTTGCATTTGGCCTGGATAGGTTGGTCATGATGAAGAATGGCATACAAGACATCAGGAACTTATTCGATACTGATTCCAGGTGGCTGAAGCATTATGGACAATAACGGCATCGACGAGTCGCAGCCGCAGATAGATAGCTCACTTAAAAGCATCTTAAAGGTCACGATTCCAGTGATCTTAAGTACGTTGTCAATTAACCTGATGTATCTCACCGACAGGCTACTGCTGGCGGCATACTCATTCGATGCGATGAATGCCGCAGCGATTGCCGGGAATCTTGTGGCAGCTTTCACGTATTTGATTGGAGGCATAGCCGGCACGGCGGAGGTATATGTTGGGCAGTACAACGGCTCTAAGCAGTATGATAAGCTGGCTGCGCCGATATGGCAGATGATATATCTGTCACTGCTATCAATAGTAGTCCTGTGGCCATTAGCGTATTTTTCCGAGTATTTTAACACGTTGCCTCCATATTACCTCAGTGATGGAGTTGCGTATCAAAGCGTCCTAATGTACTTTGGGTTCATCCCAGGGCTAATTGTGGCACTCTCTGCATTCTTCATAGGCCAAGGCAAGGCCAGGATAGTTTCCATGGTCGTGATTTCTGGGACCGCGTTAAATGCCTTGCTGTCATACTTTTTCATCTTTGAAATGCGGCAAGGATGCAGGGGGGCCGCAATTGGTACCGTTATTTCAGAGATTTTCCAGGTCGTCCTGTTAACAGCAGTTATCTTCGCCAAGAAAAACAGAAAAACATTTAATACCGTCAAGAACAACAGATTTAATAAAGAGCTATTTTGCAGCTGCATTAGAATTGGCGCACCAATAGCCATTGGGAATTTCACTGCACTCTTGGCATGGTGCTCGATACATACCATCATGGGGTACGCATCCAAGGATTTGGCGACTATCTACGGACTCTGTATCAATCTATATATTCTGTTTTTATTCGCTGGGGAAGGAGCGAGCAAAGCCATAGCGTCGATAGCTTCAAATATGATAGGTCGCAGTGATTTTGAGTCCATTAGAAGGACGGTGAAGGTTTTTATATGGCTAACCACGGGTTTCTGCTTTTGCACAGTGACTCCGATGTTGATCGCGCCAGACTGGATTGTACAGGCCAGCTGTAATCTGCACGAAGGCGGCCGCTTCCTGGCTGGGCAGTGCAAAACTGCTCTATATGTGACGCTGGCTAACGTGCCAATAGAAGCTGTGTTATACATCTATTGGGGGGTCTTATTGTCCGGCGGCGACACCAAATACGCAATGTTTGTGCATCAAGTGGTTTTTTGGACAACTGTTGTTTTGCCGGTGTATATCATGTATAAGTTCGGTGTGCTATCGTCGGCAGCGCACGTTTTCTTTCTCATGATGCTGTGGATGACTATAGTGGATATCTTGTTTTATAAGAGGTACAGACTTATGAAGTGGTACAATAAGTTGGTGTAGCTATTCGGCACTATGTGTACTGAAACTTATGAGTTGTCTCTCGCTTTTGCAAAGTAAATGGTGTAACATATCTGGGAGGTGTGGCCTGATTCACACTGCACGATACAAAGAAAAAATGGCCAGCGGAATTGACTGGTTGAGTTTTGGTTAGGGGTTGTAAATGGCGGGAAAGCTACTAATAGATGCGCACTACAGCGACGAGACGCGCATTGCGATAATAGATGACAGCGGAAATCTAGAGAATTTTGAGATGGAGAGCGTTCAGAAGCGTCCCATCAAGGGAAATATATACCTCGCTAAGGTAGTGAGGGTAGAGCCATCCATACAGGCTGCATTCGTGGATTATGGAGATGACAAGCACGGGTTTCTTCCTCTCTCTGAGATACATTACGATTATTTCAACAAAAATGTTATGGAAGCGATGGATAGCAAGCAAAGGCCGCTGGATGAAGACGAGGAGCAGTTTGAGCTTAACAACAGGAGACAGATGAAGATCCAGGAGGTAATTTCTCACAGGCAGATCATTTTAGTGCAGGCGGAGAAGGAGATACGGGGCAACAAGTGCGCGTTCTTCACTACATTTATCAGCATTCCTGGCAGGTATTGTATCCTGTTGCCGAATCCGCCAAAGGGAAAGATGAACGGCATCTCTAGGCGTATAGCGATTGCTGAGAAAAGCAGGTTGCGTGAGTTGATGAACTCACTAGAAGTGCCGGATGGTATGGGGCTAATTGTTAGGACTGCAGGAGAAAACAGGACTAAGCAGGAGCTGAAAAAGGATCTAGAATATCTCAACAGGCAGTGGAATGAGGTTAGGGAGAAGGTGACTGTCTCAATTGCTCCAATGTTGATCTACGAGGAAGGTAACCTCGTGAAGAGAAGTATCAGGGACCTGTACCAAAAGAACCTGGATAAAATAGTTGTTCAAGGTAAGGATGCATACAAAGATGCGCGGGCCTTTATGAGGACATTCACTCCAAGCCATGTAAAAAAGGTAGAGTTACATGAAGATACTGACGTTCCGATCTTCCATAAATACGGAGTAGAAGAGAAGGTCAGCAAGATACTGGATCCAGTGGTATGCCTTCCGTCAGGAGGAACGATCGTTATAAATACAACCGAGGCCCTGACAGCAATAGATGTGAATTCTGGCAAATCTAGAAATGAGCGCGATATTGAGGAGACAGCACTTAAAACAAATTTGGAGGCAATTCCGGAGATTGCGAGGCAGATCAAATTGCGCGACGTCGCTGGCATCATAGTCATAGATTTCATAGATATGATGGAAAAACAAGCCAACATAAAGGTCGAGAAGAAGATGATAGAAGCAATGAAGAATGATTACGCTGACATTCAATTTAATAGGTTATCGCAATTTGGTCTCATGGAGATGTCGAGACAGCGCCTCAAGAGAAGTCTAGTGGAATCCAATTTTGTGCAGTGCAAACATTGCAACGGTGTCGGCAGGATCCTGTCTGCTGAGACAGTGGCCTTCTCAATCGTGAGGAAGATGGAGAACTTCCTGATTAACCAAGATGCGGAATCAATAATTGTTGAAGTAGCAGACGAGATTGGCCTGTGCATTCTAAACAAGAAAAGGAAACTGCTTGCCGAGCTGGAAGCTCTATACAACACGGAGATAGAGATCATTGGCAACTCAAGCATCTCCTGTACGGACTGCAATATAACAGTTAAAGAGCAGAGAAAGAAAGAGGAAATAGAACCAGCTAAGGAAAATAAATCCGAGCAGCAACCGCAAAAGCAGCAAGAAAAGAAACCTGGGGCCAAGGCGAAGCCGAGAAAGATGGATCTGGAAGGTGACGATCTGTTGCTGGTAAACAAAAACAATATCAAGTTGCATATGAAGGAAAAGCTTCAACAAAAGGAAGAACCTACCCAACTGAAGGCAGAATCGGTTCAGCAACGACAAAGTGCTAGCACTCCTAAGAACAACAGGGCAGGAAGCCAGACGCCGGCGGCTCTGGAGCAAGTGGCCGAAAAAGGGGTCCATCAGCGGCAGCAGGTTGCAGATGGCTCAGAGCAGCAGTCACAGTCGCAACGTAAAAGAAAAAGAAAGAAATCGAAGCGCAAAGATCTTGGAGAGTCTGGAGAAGTCGCATTGCAAGCGAAGGTTGAGACTGCTGATCAAACTGCATCCGTGGCCCGGCCCACTGCGAAAAACGATGGTAGGCAGATGAAACACGATAACAAAGAAGCAACAAAAACTAAGTCCAGTAAATCCGCTGAGACTGTCAAAACAAAGGGCGCAGATACTGATACTACGACAAACGTTGCTCCAGCTTCTGTGAGGACTATTATCGACCTGCGTACGAAACCCAAAGAAGAATACAGGCCAAGTTCAGGAACGGACGGATCCAAACGGCAAAAAAGAACTGCGACAGAAAAGACAGTGTCGCATGTAAGTGCCGCTGCAGAGGAATCCAAGCCGAAAAAGCGGGAGGCTCAAGAAATTGAAGAGAAGAAGTCGCAAAAGAATGGCGGATGGATAAAGAAGATATTCTCAAAGTAGTCGAATGTTGCAAATCTTTAAAAGCGCGATATGTGCGGTCTTGTTGTCGGTCTTCTGTGTATCGTTGACAGTGAATGAAGCTGCGGCCGATAGGCCAGGCTATTTTGACGACTACTTGCTAATGGAGGACGAGTCTGAAACATTTATTAGGAAGATTGTATACCTTTTGAAGGAGGTTTTTAAATACGATCGAGAGGTCGTAGTTTACATATCTGGGAGTCAGAGTCCGAATGCTGCTGCATCTCAAAATGGAGACATCATTGTAAATGCTGGACTTATTTTTCAGTGCGACGATGTATCCGAACTTATTGCGGTGCTAGCGCACGAGGTTGGGCACGTAGTGGGGGGACACGTAACTATGTTCATGTCGCAACAGTCTGATTTCCTCAGAGCTGGCCTAGTCACCATCTTAATAGGAGCTGCGACATCTTTCGCCGTTGGTAATCCAGCTCCTCTGGTGGCTGCAATGGCCGGAGGGCAGGGCGTAGCAGTTAGTATGGCGCTTGGCAAGTTAAGGCAAAAAGAGAATATAGCCGATACCAGGGCAGCAGAGGCTGTCAGGAAACTTGGGTGGTGGCCAGTTTTTTCAGGCTTTGTGTCTATACACAAGAAGTTAGCGGCGCACGTTGCCATCTCAAATGAATACTTCTCGACGCACCCTTGCTCCGAGGATCGTATAGCTAAATACAACGAATTTGCCAGGTCCGTGAAGGATAAAAAGATGACTCCTGAGGTAGCCGTATTGCTGGAAGATCTGCAGAAATGGTTTGTGAGAATCAAATTGAAGCTCAAGGCGCTAATACTGCCCGTAGAGGACCTATTGGAACTGTATAAGGCTCCAAAAAATGCGAATGAACGCTGCGCCCTAGCAATAGCACTATACAGGGCAAACAAGTTTAAAGATGCCATTAATGAGATCGATAAAACCATTTCATCAAGCGAAGGCGGTGTAGATGCGGCATACTGCACCGAGATTAAGGCGATGAGTCAGATAAACTTAAGGCGATGTGATGAGGCTGCCGACACATGCTGGCATGTTTTACAATATGATCGAGCGCCAAATGTGCACCGCGATCTAGCCATCATATTCGCAGATGCCGTCGTTGAGGGAAAAATAACGCGTCATATCAAGAATGCGATCAAGATCTTAAAAAAGGTCCGAGCAACACACGAAAGCATCTCCGCGATTATGATGCTTGGGCAGCTACATACGCTTGCAGGCAACAATGATGAGGCAAGTCTATGTGCCGCAGAGACTGCCGCTCTAATTGGAGACGCAGAAGCTGCTGTTCACCATGCAAAGAAGGTTTCTGGCAATGGGAGTACGTCAGCACGTAGCAAGGCCGGCGACATAGTGAAGACACTGGATGAGTCTCAGTCGTCTCTGAAACCGAGATCTGCGGACAATTACGTAAGAGAAGGTGTTGTTGATTAATCCATGTAGTGTTTAGGAGTGGCTGAGGAGAGCGAGGATGCTGTAGTGTCATATTTCTTCATCCTCGTAACTCTGCGTTCTATTCTTCAAAATGGTGTTTCTCCCCATGCGCCTGTATACCCCAAAAACCCGGTGTATGTGTCAGGCAAAAATGTTAACTTTTGAACTAAAAAACACAGAGGCAGCTCAATTATGAAGGGAAATTAGAAAAAAGGTTGGATTTTGTGGTTGAAAAATAGCGGAACTACCAGGTGATACGGGACGAATCTGTGGTTTCATACCCAGAGAAGTGAAAATAAGCTGAAAATCTCTCTATATTGTGCGTAATTTAACGAAAGATTAATTAATTTATAATAACATCGAAGAATGAGGGGTATTTTTAAGTGGCAGCGCATATGTGCAGGATTTTTAGGGTATTATCTGGATCGTTTGTTGTCATCGGTATCGCGTCAGGCTGCGCTTCAGCACTGAATTTTTCTGGCCTTTTGGGCAATGTAAAATCTGCCGCATCGAATGCCGCACAAAGCGTCATGAATAATGATCAAGTCAAGACTGCTGCAGCCAGTGCTGCTGAAAAAGCAAAGACAGCGGTCGAAAACAAAGCGTCATCCGTAAGCGCGTCGCAAAAGAAGGCTACGCAAGCCGAGAAAGCGCCAGAGAAGACTAAAGATACGGCAAAAGCAGAAACTTCCAAGGCAGAAGTGTCTACAAAAAGCACGGATGAGAAGACATCAAATTCGAATAGCCTGTTCTCAAGTGTGCTTGGCAAAGCTACAGAAGTTGCGAAAACAGCGGCAAGTTCCACCGCGGCTGATCAAATAAAAGCTGCTGCTCTTGGGGCTATTAATAATTCTACTGCTGCGAACAGTAATGCGGCGGCACCAAGCGCGGAGAGCGCTGCCCAACAACAAGCCGCGGCAGCACAAAGAGAGAAAAATCAACAAATTATGGCAGTTGTGGACCCAATTTTTGCAGAATCGGACAAAATCGGGAAATCACAATACATAGGCGCTGTGGGTATGAATCTGACGGATGAACATATGCAATATTTTGTCAAAAAACTGGTGGAGCTGTCCAATGCAGGAGTTGAGAAGTTGACGCTAAACTTGTCTGATAATATGTTTACAGCGGCTGGGTTGTCTCTGCTCTTAGACACATTGGGCAAACATGTCAAACTTGCGTCAATTTTAGTTTTTTCTAGAAACAAGATAGGAGATGATGGAGCGTTTCTTTTGGCTGGCGCCCTGCACAAAATGCCAGTTCTGAAATATATAATCTTGTCTGATACTGGTATTACTGGCGTTGGAGTATATGCGATAATTTCAACTGTGGTCGACAAAGACTGCCAGGTAGAAATGCTGGATTTCTCAAACAACGCGATTTCAAATGAGCAGTTATCGCCGTTGTTTGAGCGATTAAATGCTGTCAAGCCCAGCGTTCTAGAGGATGGCATTTATCTAAATAACAATATGCTAAACTTGTCCATGATAAACACCGTTATTCCGGTATCTGTTCGTGATCTCAAGATTCAGAACATTACTGCATAGTACGCGAATCAGTTTGTTTCGCTGGTTGGCTTTTCATTCCCTGCCTTGTTGCCTCATAAAATGCTATAGCCGCTGTTGAGGCAACGTTCAGGGTTGTAAACCTAGCTGATGTCGGCAGCTTGACGATCAGGTCGGAGTTCTTCATCTGTAATGGCCGAATGCCTCTGCCCTCAGCCCCGAAAAGAAGGCATGACTTTCCTTTGAGGTCCACTTCATGGAGAAATTGTGTCCCTGATTCGCAAAACGCGATTATCCAAAAGCCGTATGTTTTCAGTCGCATGATTGCGTTAGCAAGGTTTTTTACGATGTAGATGTCTACGTGCTCCAGTCCTCCTGAAGCAGTTTTTGCGACGGTACCTGTGATTTTACATGATGAGTGCTCGGAGATGATTATTCCTTTGATCCCAAATGTAGCAGCTGACCGAACGATGGCTCCCAAGTTATGAGGATCAGTAACATTGTCGAGCACTGCTATTTTGTAATCTGACGTCGCTGCAGCAAGATCAGAGATATCCAGCTTAGTGGCGTATTCGACCTCCACTGCGACCCCCTGATGTGTTGCATCCCGCGGCACTAATTTTTTGAATTCACTTTCATCTAGTTGAATTGTTGGTACAGCTTTCCTTTGCTGGATCCATTCAGGAGCCCGCTTCCCGTGTATAACGTATATCTTTGTCACCTTGTTTTGCCCAGCAGCGAGAGCCGCTTCACACGCGTGCTTGCCGTATACCAGCATCGACTTTACCGAGTCGTGGCCTTCTTGGGTTTTGCTTTAGATTTCGCTGAATTATTTTGTTGCTGCCGGCTGCCCAGTATTTTCATGCCCAGGAGAGATCTGGAATGACCAGCCCAACTCGTCTCGGGATGACGACTCTGAAGTAGCTTATTGACCTTAACAGCCTCTTCCCTTGCTCCCATCGCGACATAGCACTCAACGAGCCTGTGTAGTGCCTCTGGAGCGTGCTCAGTGTCTCTATATAGCTCAACGACAGTATTTAGCCGCCCGATCGCAGCCGCGTAATTGTTGTGGGCCTGGTAGAACATTGCAACGTAAACTTCCCTGCCAGCAACATGTTGCCTGAGCTCGGCTATCTTCCTCCGCGCATCCTCGACATATTTCGAATCCGGATATCTCTCGCAAAGCTCATTGAAGTAATCTAGTGCGAGCACAGTCTGTTCCTGATCCCTCGACACGATCGGCATCTGCTCATAGTACAGTTTCCCGAGCATATATAGTGCGTACGGCACTTTCTCATTTGTCGGATACGTCTTAACGAAGACTGCGAACGCCGCCGCTGCCTCATCATACCTCTTCTTTGTATAGTGGCACTGCCCAGCATTCAGCTGCGCATCCGCATTCAGTCGCGAATATGGATGAAGTCGCTCAAGCTCTTCAAAAATCTTGACTGCTACGTTGTGATTACCCGCCTTCATCTCCTTTTGCCCAGACGCAAAGATTGTCTCCGCGCTTTGCTTCTTCATGACCTCAAGGTCAATATCTTTGGCACATCCTGCCAACAAAATCGCAGTCGCGAGTAATAAGACGTTCTTCATAACAACACAAACATTCATGCTACAGTAATCATCATAGCACATATCTACTCAGCGTCTAGTATTTTTGCTAAAATTACGCATTCCAACTGCGCTACGCGACTCTGAACAAGTACTTCACTGACGCCTCTGCACATTTATTTTGTCATACTTTCACCTGATATAGCATATGGCGCTGCTGTCTCAATCGCTGTACTTACTGTATAATCCTCGTGCAAGCGATTGTGAGGCATGAGACGTGTTTTGCTCCGCACCCTTTCAGAGCCTTTGAACACTCGTTAAGGGTCGCCCCTGTTGTTAGGACGTCATCTACCAAGATTATATTTTTGTCATGGAGTCTTTTTTTGCAAATAAAGGCGCCTGCCACGTTTTCCATTCTTTCTTGTATCGATTTGTGCTTCTGTTGTCTCGTTTTCTTCAGATCTCGCATGGCGTTCATGTACGCAATTCCAGAGATTTTTGATATTTCGCTCGCTATAATTGCTGCCGGATTATAGCCACGTTTCATGATTTTGAGCCAATGGGATGGGACTGGGACTATGAGATCGGCATTTTTGAAGACGATCGGGTACCTTGTAAACAACATTCTTGCGAAGGTTTTTGCAACGTGGTTGTCTGCATTTTTCTTGATCTTCATGACCATGTTTTTCGATGTTTCATTATACTGAAAAAGTGCCCTGGCTTCATCAAAGCTTGGAGGAAACTCCAGGCACGTGTTGCACATCTCGTCGCATGCGTACAGTGTTTCAAACATTCTTCCGCAGAGCTTACAAATTGGTTGATCGATAAAGATCGTCTCCATGAAGCAATCTGAGCACCATACAGCTTCTGTCTCAAGCACGCAATCGCACGAAACGCATTTGTACGGATAGAGCCAATTTATGAACTTTTTCAGGATTTCCAATTTCCCCTGCAGCTTATCGCAAGATCACCGAGCATGAGTTTTATGTTAATCCCATTCTGGTACGTTAGGTGAAAGAAAAAACATCGTTCGTTCGTGGCTAGCGTCATACGGAGGAACCGTAGCTGAATATCCTGTAGAATTCTTTTCCCGATATGCCGTCGGGGAGCCAGGTGCCCCTACCATATGCTAATCCGCCCGCCCGCTGGTCCTCATCTTTTGGTATGCTATGGTTAGGGTCCTGACCTCCTTTGAGAACTTCATAGAGATAATTGTCTTAAGGATTGAGCCTATCGAGTTATCCCCGACAAACGAGAGGTTCTTAGTGCGCGTGGATAAGGAGACAAAGACGGAGCTCATAGAGAGCGATAGGGCTGTCACGCATATGACTAGCTTCTGCCCAAATTCGTCTATGATCGAGGTCTGAGCAGCCACGTTCGCCAGGATCAAGGAGAACTCTCCCAATTGCGAGAGGATGATCCCTATTGATGCCGCCTTGGCTAGTTCGATAGAGAAGACCTTGAGTATCACGGTGTTAAATATCGCTTTCCACAGGGTTATACCAAGAAGAGCCATTGTTATGGTTGACCAATGCGCGAATAGAAATGACAGATCGAACATGAGCCCTACAGATAGGAAGAAGGTCATCAGCAGCACGTTCTGGATAGGCTTGATATTGGAGAGAATGTTCTGTCGCTCTTGTGTGTTCCCAACGCAAAGGCCAGCTAGAAATGCTCCATAAGCCTCGGAGAGGCCGAACATTACCACGAGAGAGGAAACCGTGAAACAGATGCCAAGTGTCACGACAGGCGTTAGCTCTGAGCTCGGCAAGAGGTACTCGGTTGAGATTTTGAATTTCCCTTTCTTACCGAGATACCGTATGAGGAGTACGATGATCCCGACAGCGACGCCAAGGTCGACCAGGACGGAGCTATCGAACGACCCACTGCGCTTCATGAGAAGCATCATTGGTACGATCGCCATGTCTTGAGCTACGAGGACACCGATTGTGATATAGCCAACGTCCGTTCTGTACTCACCTATTAGTTCCAGCACCTTCACGATTGCGGCCGTTGAGGAGAGCGATGTTATAAAGGCTATCAGCAGGAGGACATATGTATTCATTCCGAGGCAGAAGGAAAGTGCAACGGCTATCCCTGCGTTGACGATCACTTGAATAACTGTAAACAACGTCGGTATTTTCCACATTCGAATGAATGAGCGTATATCCAGCTCTATCCCTATTACAAAGAGGAGTAGCAAGATTCCAA
Organism: Holosporales bacterium; assembly: GCA_031258785.1. Classification (GTDB taxonomy): domain Bacteria; phylum Pseudomonadota; class Alphaproteobacteria; order RUG11792; family RUG11792; genus JAIRMJ01. The sequence goes on from JAIRMJ010000024.1 coordinate 12,049, forward strand.
GTTCCGAATAGAACTGGATCTGTTCCTGTGATGATATGAAGCTAAATCCGCTTGGGCCGAACATAATTCCGGCCAGTATGTATCCAACCATTATCGGCTGGTTTAGCCTGGCCAACAGTATTCCAGACACAGCGGCCACTAAAATAATTATTGTTAGATGCGCAAAAACATACTCGTTATTCATAGTGGCGGTATTGTATCATACGCTTTATGAGCGTTACAGGGCTAAATACTGCCTTAGGTAGGATTCGGGAAAAAATTGCACTATCGAGAATAGTGGGGCAAGACGTTGTTTTGAGAAGGAAAGGACGTGAATTTGTCGGCAACTGTCCATTTCACGATGAAAAGACTGGCTCGTTCTTTGTGAACGACGAGAAAGGGTCGTTCTATTGCTTCGGATGCGGGGTATCTGGCGACGTGTTTAAGTATATGATGCTGAAATATGGACTGCGATTCATGCAGGCAGCAGAGAGGCTGGCAGAGATGGCTGGTGTCAAGCTGCCAGCGGGATATGAACCCACAAAGCTTGGCAGTCTGCCGAATGTGCTCAGTGAGATAGTCAAATTCTTTGTGTTTAGCTTGACTAACCATAACGATGCCCAGTCATATTGTAAGTCTAGGGGGATAGACAAAGCAGTCCTCGAGAAATTTGCTATTGGATTTGCTCCGCTTGATGGCAAGATGCTCGCTAAGCACCTCAAGATTATCGGATTTACAGAGGGCGACATCATGCAAACTTCCATATTTTCGAAGAGCAATGATGCCCTGGTTTGCCGTTTCAAAAATAGGTTGATGTTCCCAATATTTAATAGATACGGCCATCCTATAGCCTTTGCTGGACGCAGTCTGCACAAAAACGTGGTTCCAAAATATCTAAACTCTCCCGAGACTGATCTGTTTCAGAAAAAAGAGGTTCTGTATGCGTACGACGTTGCGATTAAGGGTGTGTCCAGCAGCGATCCTATCATAGTCGTGGAGGGATACATGGATACTATCATGATGTATCAGCATGGTTTTACGACGACTGTTGCCTCGATGGGGACATCGCTAACTGGGGATCAATTAGAAAGAATCTGGAGGAATTCGGATACCCCGATAATCTGTATGGACGGGGACAAGGCCGGCCACGCTTCTATGGAGAGGACTGCTTTTTTGGCACTGCAGCATCTGCTGCCAGGGAAGAGCCTCAAGTTTTGCAAATTGCCAAGGAGCGAGGATCCAGATTCTTTCTTGCAGCACTATGGTGCAGAACGGATGCAGATGATGCTCGCGAAATCCGTTACGTTGGTGGATTTTCTGTGGGATTGTTTCCTAGGTGACTTTGAGAAGGTTAGTCCCAAGACACCAGAGAATATAGCAAGCTGGAAAAATGGAGTTTTTGCCCGCATAGACAGGGTAAAGAACGCCGATATCAGGATGTTGTATAGAAGGGAAATGACATCCAGGATAAGAGAGATCTTCAAGATAAAACAGAAGAGCTACGCGTTTCCGAAAAAGCCGTTGGGTGCGGCTCTTGAGGTCGATATTGGAGAAAAAATGTTATTGCGGGAGGCTGTTTTATTATATATCCTGATTGTGCGTCAGTCTGTGATTTCTTTGATAATTGAGGAATTGGCCACGATAAAGTTCTCTAATGGTATGTGTCAACGGCTGAGTGATTGTATAATTGAAGCCGGCGCTGCTGGTTGGTCGATCACAGACAGATGCGTCGAAGAGGTTGGCTTTGTATCTTCTCTTGCAGGGAGGTACTGTGATTTATCCAATCTAGATGATGATGGCGTTATGGCCCTCTGGAGGAGTGTGTATGAGCATGGCATCCTGAGGAAGTTGCAGATAAAAGATGTTGAATCAGCAAAGAAGGAATGTTCAGCGAAGCTAAGCGACAAGACGTGGACAAGGTTGAAGGCACTGAAGATTGAGCAGCTACGTCGCAATAAGAAGCCGGAGTAACGAGAAGAGAGCCACTATATGACGATGAAAAAAGACAAAAGGGATTATGTGACTGAAGAAACACAGCTTGCACAACAGGATCCAAAAGTTGCTGCGTTGATGAAGATCAACCGGAACAAGGGGTATTTAACGTACGAAGAACTCAACGAAATGCTGCCTGGGGCTGAGTATAGTTCAGAGAAGCTGTCAGCTGTTATGGCATATTTCTCTGATAATGACGTGAAGATAATCAGCATCGAGGAGGAGGAGTCGATGCTGTTAGAAGCCAAGGCGGATCCACTAGACGATAATGTATTACATGTCACCGATGATGCCGATGCCGCAGTGGAGGAGGCGAAGAATGACGATCCTGTAAGGCTGTACTTGAAAGAAATGGGAGGCGTAAACCTCCTGTCGCGAGAGGGCGAAACAGTGATCGCAAAAAAGATAGAGTCGGCCAGGAAGAGCCTCTATTCCGTTCTGTGCGAGAGCTATGTGACGGCAGACATTTTGTCCTCCATACGAAGTCGAGTAAACGACAACATCTTGCTCATCAAGGACGTCATAGCATTCGATACGAATAGCTTAGACGATGACCAATACCAAGACACTGACATTGATGACGAGGAGCGGGCATACGGTGAAGACCTTCAAGCGCAGCTTTCTGCAAACGATGAAGACGCGAAGCAAAAATTGCTGCAGGCCATTGATAAGCACCAGGAGCTGTTTAAAAAGCTATTTGAAAAGCAGAAAGCGCTAAACTTCAGTCAGAGCAAACTTGAGAAGAATAAGGTGTACATTGATCTCTGCGACGAAATAGTCAGCAATTTCTTCGAGATAAATCTGAACGAAAAAAGAATAGCCAACATCAAGGAGCAGCACATGCAGTTGATGGCCGATATATCGGACGTTGAGAGGAAGCTCGTATCGCAGACAGAGAAGTATGGCCTCAAGAGGGCCGAGGTGGCCGCGTATTTTGTTGATCAGAATCTAGACAAGAAGTGGCTTGGAACGATGGCGACGAAAACATCGAAGGAGTGGAAAAGGTTTTATTCTGAAAACCTGAGTCATTTCGAAAAGCTGGTTAACATGGCAGGTGCAGTTGAAAAGGCAGCGCTTGTTCCGTTCACCTTGTTCTCTCACTTTGTCCGAGTGATCCAGAAGACTGAAAGAGATGAGGCTAAGGCCAAAAAGGAAATGATAGAGGCCAATCTGCGGCTTGTTATATCCATTGCTAAGAGATACACCAACCGCGGTCTGCAATTTTTAGATTTGATACAGGAGGGCAATATAGGCCTAATGAAGGCTGTTGACAAGTTCGAGTATCAAAGGGGGTACAAGTTCTCTACATACGCGACTTGGTGGATCAGGCAGGCAATTACAAGGTCCATCGCTGATCAAGCTCGCACAATCAGAATTCCAGTCCATATGATTGAGACGATTAACAAGCTCGTGAGAACATCGAAGCAACTCATGAGTGAACTTGGAAGAGACCCAACTCACGACGAACTATCCGCCAGACTCGCCATGCCAGTCGATAAGGTTAGGAAAGTCATGAAGATTGCGAAGGATCCGATAAGTTTGGAGACTCCGATAGGGGATGAGGACGAAAGCCATCTTGGAGACTTTATAGAGGACAAGAGCGCCGTAATGCCGGTTGATGCCGCTATCCAGTCAAATTTGAAGTCAGCCACCACGAAGATACTATCTACTCTGACAGGCAGGGAAGAGAGGGTTCTGCGTATGAGATTTGGGATAGGGCTGCAATCTGACCATACTCTCGAAGAGGTCGGCCAACAATTTGCAGTTACCCGTGAGCGGATACGTCAAATCGAGGCAAAAGCCCTGCGCAAACTTAAGCATCCGAGTCGCTCTAGAAAATTGCGCAGCTTCCTAGACAATTGATCGGAGATATCTGTTGAGCATTGAAACGAGCCTCTCTAAAATTGGCAAACTCCTGGATGCTTCGATAGAAAAAGTGAAGGCCGCAATAAAAGACCTTGTTGCGAGCGTGCCGAACATACTCAGATGGACCAGTTCTGGTGACGAAAATCTATCGAGAAAACAGACCACTGGCTTGCGTTCTTCGTATGCAATCCTCGCAATCGATAGTTTCATGGCATTCTTGTCTATCTTTATATCGATCCATCTTAGGATCGGAATGGACTTTTTAGACTATTCACCGAAGTACATCCTCAAGAACATGCTAGTGTTTGGATTGGTGAGCTCCAGCGTATTTGTGCGCATGCAGACATATCAGTCCTTTTGGCGCTACACGTCTATTGAGGATATGCCGCCAATCTTCCTATCTGTCGTTTTTTCAAATATTCTGTTTTTTCCTCTTATGATGCTGATGAACAGGGAGGACTTTCTGCCGTACCCGATATTGGTGATCAATGCGTTTGTTTTGACTCTTCTGCTGGTGCTGCCCAGGTTTCTGAGCAGGATACTGTACAACAGAAAACTAAGTACTATGAAGAAAATCGATGGGGCTACAGGAAAGCATTTGCAAGTCCGAGAGAATCCGAAGATTCTGATCGTTGGGAGGATCGCTTCAGCCGATACATTTTTGAGGGAGATCTTCTTGAATGATGACATTCCATTCAATTTTGAGCCAGTAGGGATACTGACACTAGATCCACTAGATGTTGGAAGAAGCATCAAGGGGATCCCGATTCTTGGAGAGCTGAGAGAAATTGGCAGGGTCATCAGGAATCTCAATAGGGCGAATGCATTTCCGAAGCAGATAGTGATTACAGAGAAGTCACTACCGGAGAACGCTAAAAAATACCTCGTTAAGTACGTGCAGGACAATGGTCTCTTGCTGATGCACGTTATGCATCAATGTCTGTTTGAGCCTGTCTCTGAATGACAAACTTTAATGGTAAACCTTAAGATAGGAGGGGTGGAGCGAGATGTGCGTGTAAATGAAGTTGGGTTGAGAGCTGAAGTAAGGTACTACATTATTGTTGGCCTTGTGGTGTGTTTAGTGAGCATTTGGAGTGTCGTAAGAGCCGATACGGGCGCGGATGTAAAAACTGATACAGTGGCGGACGTTGAGGCTGGTGGGGACGATTGGGGAGACGACGATGACTCTTTGTATGATGACGATGCTGAACCGGTAGCTGATCCGCTTGAAAAGTTCAACAGGGCTATGACCGGTCTGAATAACGTCCTAGACAAATGCTTTATAGCCCCAATTGCTGTTGCATACAAACACGTTGCCCCGAATGTCGTCCAGAAAGGGGTAGACAACTTTACGAGTAATTTCTTCGCTCCTGTTACAACGGTCAACTATATTCTGCAAGGGAACGGAGAACGAGTCGTGAAGACAGTGTTTCGTTTTGTTATAAATACGCTCTTTGGATTCTTTGGGGTCGTCGATGTGGCGGAGAAGATGAAACTAGATAGGCAGAACACATCGCTGGGAGACACATTTAAGAGATGGGGCATGAAGCCTGGACCGTACGTAGTGCTGCCACTTCTGGGGCCAGGTAGCATGAGAAGTTCATTTGGTAGCATCATACAAATTCCGGTTGATCAAATAGCACAGGTGTCGCTGCTCAAGTATCGTAGGAGCCCAAGGAGAAAGTTGTTCTACGCTATCTCCGCTCTCAAAGTAATTGACAAGCGTGCTCAGCTGCATCAGCTGTTGACTGAAATCGAGAAAACATCTAAAGATCCGTACGTGACAACAAGAAATGCTGTTATGTCCCTCGAGAAGTAATGTACGCATAGTCTTTTGTGGGTACGCTGAGAGTGCAGCAATTGTTTGGTATGCTGACGGGTCGTCCATTTACCTAGGTTCTGTGGTTGAGAGCAGATCCAAATCTCCTTATGATAAAGGCATACGCGATAATGAGCGCTATGAAGAGAAGGACCGGAGCGTTTTTCATGCGTGAAAAGATTGTACGATGCCATTTTTGAGGCATAGTTGTGTCTATATGGCCGACTTCGTCTGTCTCTAGCAGCTGTAGCACCTTGCCGTTGCAATCGATCACGCAAGAGATTCCGTTGTTGGCGCATCGAACGATTGCCCTACCTTCTTCGATGGCTCTGAAACGCGCTGATCTGAGGTGCTGCGTGGGGCCGTCCGAGTTTTTGAACCAAGAGTCGTTCGTTATGTTTAAGATCCATGTGCTCCACTGATCATCGAGGATCTCTCCGGGGAAGGCTATTTCATAGCAGATGGTAATGTTGAATTTTTCGAAGTCCTTCATATGCACAGTCCTGGACGTTCTGCCATGCGTGAAGTTCATAAGGCCAGGAGTGACTTTCTTTATCCCAAGACTTACTAGGAACTCTGGAATGAATTCGCCAAATGGCAAAAGATGCCGCTTATTATACACTTTTTCGATACATCCCCCCGGCCCAAGCACAACGGCACTGTTATATATATTTCTCTGCTTGTCTATCGTGTCGTTTCCGGTGATTAGGTACACTTCCTTTTCTGTCAGAATTGTTCCAAAAAACTCGAGAATCCTAGGGTTCGCGTTTAATGGCACAACGATAGCGGCTTCAGGCCAAACGACCAACGTCCTGCCCTTATAGAAGCTCGTTGATATGCCAGACAGTTCCACTTGTTTTTTGATATTAGGCTGAAGTTTTCGCGGATCCATCTTGTCCATCAAAGCAATGGAGGGCTGGACTATCCGCACAAGGCATGGTTGTAGCGGCGTTATATACCCATCATACAACTCTTGCTTGTAAAAACCATACAGAAGCACAGCCGTGAGAGATGCTATCCCATATATGGCAGTTCGAGCGGAATGTAGTGAGGCTACGATGAACACAACTACCAGCGACACCCCATATGCCCCGACTGTGTCTGCTATTTGTGGGAGATATGGAATATCGGATACTGCGTACCCAACCAAATTCCATGGAAACCCAGTGAAGAGGAATCCGCGTATGTACTCCATGGCGACCCAGATGGCTGGGAAAAAAATGGCGAAGTTCCTGGGGGTAGTGGCGAGCGCCCTAGATAAGAAACATACTAGTGCCGGGAAAACAGACAGATACAAGACGAGGAGCGCAACAGCCACATATCCATACTGTTCCAGACCAACGCACTCAAACGATTCAGCTATCCAATACAGCGTGCTCCCGAAATATCCAAGCCCAAAAACGTATCCTATCCAAAAGGACTCTTTAGCCCTTGAACGATAAGCAACGAACATCAGCACTCCTATGATAAAAATTATTAGGATCTGTAGATGCACCATTCTGCCGAAACAAAATTTTGCTAGTGCTCCGGCGACAAGCGCGCTGCTTCTGGGAAACATATGCAAAAGCAGACCACAAAATTCACATGAGCTTTTTAAGTCGTTCCTCCGCATCCTTTTTATATTGCAGTGCTGATTTCGTTATCTCTCCAAGATCATTGCTGTTTTTTGAAGCTTTGTCTAGGTATAAAATTGCTTTTCGGAGATCGCGTTTAGTTGTCCCAGTTCGCAGAAAAACTACTCCTGCATTGAATTGTGCTGGTCCAAAACCCATCTTCGCGGCTCTTTCGTAGTACAGCGCAGCAAGGCTTATGTTTTTTTCTCTAGTGTCTCCTGTATAGTAGCTGTCTCCTATCGCATTTATAGCCGCCGGGAGCCCAGCGTTGGCAGCCATAGTCAGAAAACAGTCCGCCGTCCGGAGATCCTTCTTCAGAATTGTTCCTTCAAGATATATCATACCGAGTATATAGGCCGCTGTTGGGTTTGGCCGCGGCCCTCTTATCAAACCCCTCAGGTAGTGCTTAATAATTCTCGGCTCAGTATGTATCCAGACTTCTACATAGTGTCCGATATATTCATTGCCCTCCGATATTCCACCGAAGCCAGTCAGAAGGAGACAGATTTGAATCTTAGCTGCCCGCATGCGCTATTCCCTCATGCCAGTTGCGATCTTTATATTATATCGCATCGCTCCTCATTAAACCATCACAGTGACGCTTGAGCCAATCTCGCCAGTCTCATGCCAGTGCTGCGCATCGGCCAAAGGCTGTCAGTCAGTTCTTTTTTCGCCGAGAGAGACAGATTGTTTCTCTGTTGCTTTTTATTTTTTTCTAAGTACTGCTGACATAATGCCTGAGCCATGCCAGGGTCCGGTGACGTTCTTTTTTTTCATTACAATGTTTAATTTGAAGTAGATGAACCCGGGGAAATCTTCATGATCTTTTGTTAGAGAGTGTCATAAGAAGAGGGTAGAGGGGGGGCCTGTAGCTACAGACTGCGCGAGGAGAACCGACAGGATACCCCAAAGCATCAGAGCCTCGTTATGAGCGAGCCGGATATGCCGTCAATTTCGTAGTAAGTGTACTTGTCCTAGACAGTAGAGGTCTTGCAGCTTGATGTTTTGATCGGCGCACTTCTTTTTGTTTTTCTGGTATTTGTGATCCACGCGAAGATCTTTTTTTTCTTTTCTTGATTCTTTTATTTATTGCTGCTCGCTTCTCCGGCCTTCTTCGTATCTCGATAATTCATCTTCATTCCTTTCGGTGCTTAGAGTGAGCCTAGCCCTTGTTGCCAGTCTCGGTTTCGTTTTTTTTTATATCGATCAGTCAGGCTGGAACTTAAGCGGGGATCAGATAGCTCGAGAAGACCTAGCACCAACTCTCTTCGATTAAGTCCCCACCCCCCTCTCTTGTTCCCATCTCTCTTTTTGCTTTATTTATTCGCTGACAGTACCCGCTTCCTAGAGGGGCTGGCCACTGTGAATTTCGGCTGGGGCGACGTCATCACATTCTCCGCCCGATCTAATTCCCAGCCCGAAGCAGTTCATGGGCGGCCAGTCGCTGTCTTTGTCATTGACTAGTTTATAGTTGTTATTGTGTTTCTGATTCAGTCTTTTTTATTTGTTCAATCGCCCAGCACGGGGGAGCCGCAAGAGCTCCCCTGTTCATGTCTATGATTTTTCTGTTATTTATTAATATATTCGGCCCTAATGGTCTCTCCTGAGCCTTTCATTCCGCTTGTGTACAGAATCGCGATCAGAAGATCCAGTCGAGTCGGTTTAGCAGCTGTTTTATCGATTTTTTTGCCGGTTATCATGCTTAGACCCATCCCCTGAATCTTTTTATAGGCTTTCACGACATCATTATCCACTGCAAATTTTTTATTTTTGAGTTCTAGCGCTGTTGTTACTGCCGCTTTTATTTCGATTATTTCTTTCTTAATGTCATCATCTGTGCTCGTCGAGTCTAGTTCTTTTGTCAGATCCATGTTTATTTTCGCTATATTGTTTGCTGTTAATTGCGATTCCTCCGTTTTATCTATTGCTAGAGCGGTCGACCCTAATCCGTGTTTCGTTGTGAGATTACAAACTTGCTTTAGTACATCTGAGGTGAGTCCATTTTCACCCGCGATGGTGATTCTTTCTTTGATCTTATCTATCAAGCCCGAGCTAGTATTTAGAAGATCGATGAAGGATTTCTTACGTGCTGCTGCTAATAATGCGGCAAGTTTATCCTTTTTTATTGGATTCGCGAATATTTCTCCCACCTGTGCCGTGTCGTTGTCGGGGACCTGCGTGGCTATGTTAAGATTTATCTCATCATTCTTTAATAGTGCTACTGCTTCTTTTAGGTCTGACTTTCCATCGATCAGGTTCTTCTGAGTTGTCATCCAAGTTATTTGATCCTTTACGGGGTATCGTGATATCTCCGCATATATTTGAGTTACGTACGGCTTTAGTATTTCCCATCCAGCCTCAGTTAGCTCCACTCCATCTAATTCCTTCAGTTCGTTTGAGATAAATTCCTTCGCTTCCTTATCAAACTGCTTAGTGATGGCAGAGTAATGCGTGGTTATTGGGCTATTACTAAAGACTTTTATGTCCTCATTTTTGTCGATTGGTCCTTTGACATAAGGGGGGTTAGTGATCGATTCTAGAGGTGGAGAGGTGGATGGGGCCGGGAAAATCGTAGAGGGAAAACTCTTGGACTTGCTAGTCCCATCGCTAGTTGACGAGGTTCCAGACTTGTTCAGTTTTCGTTGAGCGTCTTGAAGTTCTGTTAAACTATATAATGTGCCATCAATGTCAATCATTTTAGCGCTGGCTAAGGCCCGGCCAAGACTCCTTGTTGGGTCGCACAATGCCTGCCAAAAATCTATCAGAAATTTCGCATTCTCGCTGCCCTCCATAGCTGAATCACTACGATCGTTCGCTGCCTGCGCAATCATCGTGAGAGTTTGTATAGCTGCTTCTGGCGTTAGCCCGTTTAGAAAATTGCTGATCAAAGTTTGGCCTGTCATTTTGCCGAGGGTCATTATTGCCGCTGGTTCTCCTTTTATGACTTTTTTTGCTGTATTTTTTCCTATCATCTTTGCTAGAGCTGAGTGCTTTGTTAGATCATAACCACTCGGCCCCTTGATTGCCTCTTGAGCGATTATCTGACAGATTTGAGCGACATATCCCGTGAGATTCTTTGGGTCTTCCAGAGATGATTGTTCTGGTGGCGCTGGATTGGCTAGTCTAGCCATGATGTTGATTGCTTGATCATATTGCTTGTTTATGTCGCTAATCAAGGTCTTTTTTTCTTGTGGTGCTGCTAGCTGTTGATTTATGCAATCCACCCATTTATCGTCGCTTATTTTATTGATTGAGGTGAAATCAGGAGGCACCGCCGCCAGCGCTGCAGTCATGTCATCTTCATTGTGATTTAGTTTAATTGTTATTTTATCAGCCTTAGAAGGTAAAAAGAGGTAGTTTTGCGCGAATTTTTTTGTTAAGCTTTTAATTTTTTTTACTTCTATTTCTATCTCAGAGATCGCCTCATTTTCATCCTCTATGGCGGTTTTTATTTGATCAAGAGCCGCCTTTAGATCATCTTCAGGGGTAGTTTTGCTCGCACGCTTTTTCGCCAGTCCTGCAAGAATGAAGTCATTGATCACCTCAGGTTCCATTGTGATTCCGGACGGTAGTATGATCGTCTCTGCTTTGGTTTTAATTATATCCAAGCGGTTATTCTTTGCCATAAATGCTGCATCCATAGGGTCGCCATCTAGCCGAGTTATCAGATCTCCCCATTTCACCGCGCTTGATAATATACTCAGAAGATTTTCTTTTTTCGGATCATTTTTGAGGGCCTCTACCGCTGCTGACCAATCCGCTGTTGGCTTGACTAGATCATGTGGGATCGCCCTACAGCTCATTAGGTTTTTTGCCTGCTCAGCATTACAGCTCATAGTATTGTCTTTTATTTTCATCATATTTTCGATATTTACTTGATTCGGTGCATCAGGCGTTCCAAGTCCAGCTTGGTCGGTGTGAGTAGCTGCCTTCCAAAGATCATCGATAAGTCCTGTCGGATTATTTGTTAGCTGTTGTGTTATAAATGATTCGACTGATTTCTTGATAGTGTCTTCTGAGTAGAATACGGTGTCTAGCTTTGGATCCGTTCCCGTACATGCATATGCTGCCGTTAGGAGTATCCAGAGCTCTTTCGTCGCGTGTGGCAGGACCTGTTTTAGAGCGTTCTCAGCGCCGTTAGAGTATAAGTTTTCATATGCGGAGTTTGCAATTTCGAGTTTGCTGGCCATAGATTTGTCTAGTTCGGCTTTCCTTTCGGGGGTCGAGACATCAGCCCCTTTGCATATCTTCAGATTGTCTTTTATCAGATTCAAGTCCACTCCTGTGTTCGCCTCTATTAGCGATAGATAAAACGACGTGATCGGAAGGCTTTTAGCGATATCACCTATGGGAATTTTGGTCATTTCCGCAATCGCATTGATCATCGCATTAGTTGATATCTTAGAATCCTCAAGATTGAGCAGCTTCGAGTATTCCCTTCGTGCAGCTGCCTCAGTCTCTAAACTCGCTATATTTTGAGAGACTCCGAATGTATCTCCTATAGTTTCGTCTATAAAGAGCTTTTCAAGTTTTTCTTCTAGTTCTTTAACAGGGTTAATCGCTGAAGGGTCCGAGAGGCGCTGAAGTATCTGATGTGTGGCGTCCGTCGGATCTTCGTTCTGCGGCAGGGTGCTTAAGTTTGTTAGTGCTCTAGCTACTTCGTTGAGCATATCTACGAGTATTGGTTTATTTTTAGCCAGATCCGGCGCTTTTGATGCATCATATGCCGGGGCGTCAACCGAGCCAGCCCGCATGAAGAGCTTCGCGACTAGTTGATCGACGTCGTCTTTGAATGCGTTGTCTACTGCCGCATAATGCGTCGCTGCTTGAATTTCAGTCGTTTGTGATCCTATAAGCGCCGTTAGGGGGGCAAGCAGACCCATGCCGCCAAGTAGAGTTTCGTATGCTTTATTGATTTTCATTTTATTTTCTGGTTCTTTTAGGATTTTCGTGATTTTACTGATGTTTTTGATTTTCATGCTCTTTTCCTTTCTTTCAAGCTCGAGTTTAATTGCTCTTTGTTTCTTTGAGTCTGTTTGTATTGTTAAAACTTTGCTTTCCCCTACTAAGGCCCAGATGCCAGCCTCGCTATCATTATTATTCAACAACCATCCAGGCCCTTTTTTTTTCGCTTCTGTTTCATATATCTGCCAGGTTGAATTTAGGGCCTCGCTAGGTATTTTTGTTGTGATCCGGAGGGGATATCTATTGTAGAGCTGCATAATTTTTGCATATATGGCTTTTGTCGCCTTTCTAGTCATCTGCTGTGTTGTTAAAATAGTCTGTTCTGATGAATTTTTTTTCTTTCCTATCTGAGCTGCTTCTTTTCCAGCTTTTCTTTCTTCATGATGTTGATCCTGAGACAGCTTTCCTGCTTGTTTTGATTTGGTTTTGTTATCCGGTATCTTACTTTTTGTTTCTTGTATTTTATCTCCGTTGCTTGCTTGGCCTTCCTCAGGGATGGTCATGACTGACTGCCGTTCCGGCTCTTTGCCGATTTGATAATCCTTTGATTCTTCTCTGTCTCCTTCCATTTGATATGCATTTTCTAATAATATCACCGCCATAGCCGTGCGCCAGTCGAACCAGGGATCGCCTGTGATCTCGTGTTTGCCTGTTGCCTTAAGAAGAGCTCGATACTTAGCAAGGGGTATGATTGATTTATATATTAGCTCATTTATTCTTTGCTCGTAGATCTCCGAACTGTCTTCCGAACCGTTGGCTGACCTTGATCCTATAAGATTTAAAGCCAAAGTCATTATGCGCTGTGTTGCTCGCCTGTTTTGATAGAACGTAGCCGGTTTCCTCCTGTCTTTTTCCTTTATTGAGTCAAGACCTTCTTTAATGTCGTTCATAGTCGGCTCGATATTTGATTCATTAGCTACCAGCTCGAGGAGCTCTGAGTTTAGATCTATCTCGTTTTTATCTTTTCCCTTCTCTTGCAGGGCTTGTAGTATTATTCGTTGTATATCCTTTATCGCACTTGCTATAAATTCTTGTCTGCCGTTTATTATATTTATTATTTTGCCTAGTTCTGCTCCCTCTTGGTCTAGAGGCTGGCCATCAGACCTATATAGATTCATAGCTCGTTTCAGCTCGTCCCCTGCTAGTGTGTCGTTTCCTAATTTCTCTGCTTCTTTACAAAGTTCTTCAAGTTGAGTTGCCAGGTTCGCCGCCTTGCAGTTAAGAGTAGTACCTTGAAGTGCGGCTATTATGCCGATCAGACCTCCAAATATTTTATTGTTTGTCATCATCCCTTCATTCCTCACTGCTACTCTTTCCCTTCAGCGTTCATTTTCATTAACTATTTCTTATACTACCACGTTCGTCAATGGTTTGCCACCATTTTGATTCGTTCTTGGCTAATTTATCTTCTTTTTCGCCTCTTGCGTCCGCGATTATATCCTTTCATTCTCTGCTTATTCAACAAAAAAATTTGCTGATTGTATTTTTTCCAGCTGAGAGCTCAGCTTTTAGTTGCCGTGACGACTCCGATGACTATGAGTACGGCCCCTGCACAGACGGTGAGATCAGGGACTTGTTCGAAAAAGAGGTAGCCGAATGTGGCTGCAAATGGCATCTCGATAAACCGTATCGGGCTGAGTTTCGAAGCCTTAGCACTTCGGTACGCGCAGAATATACAGACTTGAATTGCGTTTGCTCCGAGGCCTAGGGCTATTAGTAGGAGCAGTTCTCTGAGATTGGGTGTGCACCAGAAGAATGGCAGTGCCATTGCTGAGATAGCCGTCGCATAAGCCCCAAAATAGAAGAGCATTGTCTGGCTGTTTTCTCCTTGATTAACCATCTTTTTTATCATGATGTTCATATATGCGAAGAGGAGAGCAGCTAACGTTGGTATCAGCATTTTCACATCTATCGAGTTCGGGCTGGGCTTGCATATGATTAGCAGCCCTACAAAACCCAGCGATGCAGCGATTACTGTTTTTTTAGATAGCTTTTCCTTGAGGCATATCGCGGAAAGTGGAAGCATGAATAGTGCCTCGCTGAACAGGATTGTTGTGTTCTCAGCTAGAGGCATCGAGTTTACGCTAAGGCAGCATAGCCCTAGTGCCACTGCCCCCAGAATTCCACGTGCAGCGTGCTGGCTATGGATCTTTGTTCTGAATTGTTTACTGCTTCGTTCTGACCAGGAACAGAGCATTTGGCACGTTATTGTGAGTGTTGAGAGGAAGAATCTGAAAAAGGCGATCTCGATCCAATGCAATCTGTCTCCTAAAAACTTTGCTATAACATCGTTTATGGCGCTTACAAGATATATCATAATAGCCCAGCACGCGGCTTTTGTGAGATCAGATGAGGGGGTAGCTCCGTTGTGCTTTTCCGTTGTTCCCATTATTCTCATCTGTGATTAGCCGCTTTGTTCCCTCCACATGTCCAATCGTGGTAGGAGTCCTCCCTCGTTTTGCTTTTTTATCTTCTTGCAGGAGTAACCCGCGCAACGTATTGGTCCGATTTGCGCTACTCTTGTGCCGCCGTCCAGCATAGCTCGTGACTTCTTTCCGGTTGCACTTTAACTTGTTTCTTAGTAGCAAAATGGGCTCTGTTGTTTCAGTATTTCTGACCAGTGTGAGGAAATATTATCAAAGTTGTACTCTCGGGGAGCGTACCAGGGTTATCTTGTAGTTGTCAAGTCCACGAAAGCAGGCTACGCACGCCTCCTCCATACACCACCCCAGATGTTCGATGTAATTCTGTTGTGATTTTATAAGTCTGCTGTTTTGACGTGAGACTAATGCTACAAGGGCTGTGCGTTCCCAGACGTCGCATTCCAGCTCGCTATTTGTTTTCCACTTTTGCTCGAAAGTAGTTTCAATTTGACGAAAGAATTGATGGAAATGCAAGATGACAGATATTGGTTCAGGAAATTGCAGAGAAAGTAGCTGAAGAATGCCTCGTTTGTTTCGCAGTTAACACATATGGAGACCTCCAATCCTCTGACAAATCCCCTCCATGCGTCATTACCAAATCGCTGTACGGTTTCGTTTATCCGAATACCCTTCACGTCCCTGAGTAGCTCCTCGGCTTTCATAGATGTTCTGGCTGCAAATAGCGAGATGAGCTTTTTTAGGCTTGCCCATAAAGTCTCTGCCCTAGCCATTGAGATGTGCGTCGAGGATAACTGAGATACGAGCGTCCACATTGAAGTCGTGTCTTCTGTAAAAGATACTGGAGCAGAGGGTCTATATAACATCTTTGGTACGAAGCCGGCAGTTTCCACGGAATCCACATACATATCTGACAAAGTAGTTATATTCCTAGCTTCAAGTCTGTTAGTGCATAGCGTTTTTGCGTACACCACATCAGCGTACACTGAATGCGGATTCATTTTAGTATCAATGAATGAGATGTATGTGTCAGCGCCTGGCAGATTCCTGAGATCGGACCGTTCTTTGCTATATAACCAAAAGACATCATGTAGAATGTTTGTGTCAGTATCAATGCCGAGAGAGAAATAAGGTTGCACCACGTTATCTTCTTTTGTGACGCTATTGATCATATGCAGTTCTAGGATTGAGTGCACTTCAATCGCACTGTCTCGTGCTTGGTCAGGCAGTAAGAGGTATTTCGTCTTTATTCCATCAAATCTGAACGGATCGGATGTCACTTGAAATAGATTCACTATTGGTACGGTGTTTACAGCTATTGAATCAATGTTGACGATTTGATCTAGCCTGTCTGTTACGAAATCTATATCTATGAGAATCGAGAATTTCCTGATATTAGATACGTCACATTCAGCCAGGAGTGCATCCAGCCCGGTAATCCTGAAGAACATGAACTTTCTTTTAAAATGCAGCATTTCACGGAACAGCTGGATGGAATTGCTGGAGTAGCCTGCAACTGGGCAAACTGACTCGTTTTCAGCAAATCCGCATTGCTCGATATTTTTGCTATCCAATTGTGTACATTTGTCGCCAACCCTTACTGAAACGGTTCTGTTGGGATTTGCGAAAATGGCTTCGTATATCAGTAGGGCATCCTCTATGATCTCCGAGTTTATATGGAACAATAAGTTTTGCATCGCGAGCGATTCCAGATCTATTTCACTTGAGATTTCTATCTCTATGGCCACTGCGTTATTGGAGCTATCAGTCCTTGAGTTTCGCAGCACGCAGACATTTGATACTGTGATTGGGTATAGTGTTAGCGGATATACAGTTCTAAACAGGCACTCTTTGCCAGATTTTGATTTCGCAAACAAGCTGGAGTCTTTCGGAATTTGAATTCCTGCAGTGACAGAAACATTGGAAGATGGCTCGAATTTGGCAACGCTACATGGCGGGAATACATTGATTAAGTTTGGACACAACACAGAAAGCAAGTGAAAAGCTACGTCCTGTGCGTTTTCATCAATTTTTTGATTGAGCTTGGCAGCCATAAAGGCGACCGATTCTATTATTCTTTCTGTCTGCGGATCTGACGACTCGCCATTTTTTAGATCAAGTCTAGATGCTATCTCAGGATGCTTTTTGGCGAAAACTCCGCTCTTTCCTCTGAGAAAAAGTAACTCATCCTGATAATAATTCAGAAAATCCTTCACGTGCCTCCTAAGCAGAAATGCAACAAAGATTGCGATTTTTTAAGAGCGACGCAAAAAATTTTACTACCGTTAACGTATAATTAACAATATTTTTTTACACTCTTCTTAAAGGGACTATATACGTATGGAAAAAATGATGGAGAAATGTGTAGCTGTAAGGGGGAATAGAACTCTTTTGATGACTGCGGTTTGTGCTTTATCTGTGGTCGGAACGTTTGATTGCTCAGCAGAAAATATTGCCGAAAATTCGGCAGGAGATATTGCTGTAAATGTTGTTAAGGATCTGGTAAATGTCGGTGAAACAGCGGCAAAAGCCGACACCACAAAAGTTGAAGGGAATCAACCAACTAATGAAAGTGCCACAGTTCTCCCAAAGTTTGATGAAGCAACGGGGGAAACAGCCGCAGCTCCAGCTGCGGACACTCCGGTTGCAGAAGCGCAAAAGCAACACAAGTTTGTGGCTGCAGACGGGACCGTGTTTACCCCACCAGAAGGGTTCGTATTGCCTCCAGATATGAAAGATGGCTGGTTCTACGTAACAACGGACGTTGATGCTATTAAAAATGCGCTTGCAGGTGGTGGATCTGCCGCTGGCGCGGTTGGAACTGCAGTTCCTCTGGCTCAGCAGACTTCGGGAGCTGTTGAAGGGATGCCGGTATCTCCGGATCAAGCGCAAGTTTCAGCTCCTATGGTTGATCAATTTGGTAATCCAGTAGTGGCAGTTGCAGATCAGAATGCGGTTGGAGCTGGTAGTCCGTACATGTACCAAACGGCACAAGGATCTGTTCCTGTCGGATTTCAAGGGCAATACGGTGGCTCTGGTCAATACAGTGCGCCCTATGGCGTTCCAGGTGGTGGTGGTCAATATGGGGCATCTGGACAACCGGGTGTCGCCTCTGGTCAGTACGGCGGTCCTGGTCAATACAGTGCGCCCTATGGCGTTCCAGGTGGTGGTAGCCAATATGGGGCATCCGGACAACCAGGTGTCGCTTCCGGTCAATACGGAATGCAACAACAGGGCTTCCCAATTTATGGTGGACAAGGAGTTGGCGGTTCTGCGTTGTCGGTTCTGCCTAACCAGCAGGGGGCATACGCTCATGGGAGGCAGGGTGCTCATATGTACAGACAGGGCACGCCACAACAGGTAGCTTCTTCGCAGGCACAGGCGGCAGGCAGGTTCTCTATCCCCGCCACAGCCGCTTCACCTGGGACTCCAGTTATGGCTGATGCTTCTGCCACATCTCAATCTAACGCGCCGATGACAACCACTGGCAAGCGACCTATCACTCTTCAGTGCGTTCTTAGCTGAAAAACAAATAACAATAAAATTATGCTAAACCGGAATATCTTATTCTGGTTTTCTTTTATAATAATGAATTGTTAATTACTGATGTTTACATGAAAATAAATTATTGATTTACTGTTTCTTAACTTTATTTTGGTAGCATTGTCATATAAGACTTTGCAGTTGGTGACAGAAAATGATGTGTAATGTTTCTAAGACTCTACTGAGAGACGCCTCGATAGCGCGTGTTATTGTGTTTGCCGGCTTTGTTGCCGCGGATTTTTTTGTACAAGATGTGTTGGCTCTTACAACTGTGACTAACTCGAATGCAGAAAAAACGGCTGCCATCGCTGCGGAAAGAACGAAATTGAATGCTGAAAAAACAACTGCGGTTAATGCAGTAACAGCGAAATTGAACACCATGACAAAGGAACGTGACCAAATTAAAGCCAATCTTGAGAAAAATCAGAAAGAAGTTGTTGATTTGAACACAAAGCTGAAAGATGCAATTCAAGAGAAGACAAAACTGTCTGAGGAAAAAGTAAAGGCTGAGAAGACCTCAACTGCCGAGCTTAATGCGTACAAAAAAGAGATCCAGAAAAAGTTGGATGAATTGGAAAAAGCGAAGAAAGACCTCAACAGTCGGATTACCCAGCTTAACGGAGAGAAAACGAAGCTCCAGGAACAGCTGGCTACAAAAGAACGAGAAAGGGCTGCCTTAGATACCAAGTTGCGGGAAACGACGAAAGCCGCAGAAGATTTCAAAAAAGCTGCTGCGCAGAAGGAGGCTGCGGCAAATAAAAAATTTGAAGAAGAAAAAAAGAGGCTGAATGCGACCATAAAGGAGAAGACGCAGCAGTTAACGAAGAAAACTACTGAGTTGAAGAATTTAACCGCAGCCGGCGAAAAAAGGTCGCAAAGCTCAGAGGCGGCCGAATCTTCATACCTCGTTAAAATAGAATTTTTGAGGGGGGAGGTCGACACTCTTAAAACAGAGTTAGAAGGACTCATAAATAGCGCGAAACAGCAAGAGGCTGAGAATGTGAAACGTACTCAAGAGCTTCAGAAAAAAGTGGCTGCAATTAAGAAACGTTTCTCGGATGCTATCGCGAATACGCAGCGGATGGAGTTGAAAAATCTATCAGAGATCGACAGTTTGAGGACTAAGTTGAATGTGGCTATCCTCAAGCTGCAAAACACGATAAACGCAGGCAAACTCATGGAGCAAAAACTAAACAAGAAAATCATTAGTTTGCTTAAAAATGTCAGGAAAGCAAGAGCCGATTACGTGTCTGTCATAGAGGCATGTAGGAAGGCTGAACTACAGAATTTTGTTACGATTGACAATCTGAGGACCAAACTTGATGCTGCCGTAACCATGAACAAAATTCTCATTGCTAAGATGACAAAACTTGCGAAGGCGAGAGCATCAGAGGATGCTGCGCGTTCTAGAGCTGAGCAAAGCAATCTAATGCAGATTGACGGACTATGGACAGATCTCAATGAGGCGAAAGAGAAAAACGCGCTCCTTATGCAGGGAGCTGCGCAGGCTATGGGGAAGGTCAAGAAAGTTCGCGAATTGAGTGAAGAATCCAAGAACAAATACGCAGAGCAAATTAAGGCTCTGTCTGAGGAGTTAAAAAATTCCAATGAAATGATCCAAAAACTGCAGGATACACGTAACAAAGCTTGGACAAAGGAAGAGAACTACTTTACAAAAGCTGAAATGGAGAAATTCTTCGGAAACAAACTGAATGGCCAGAAGATTACCTCGTTACGACCAGCAAACGGCAAAATGCTACGTGGCCAAAATCGCAGAGCTGGTGTTGATCGTGCCATAGTGAACAACAATACAGGAAATTTCGCATGGAAGCGAGTTGGCAAACAGCAGCAACAGTATGGAGGCGCCGGTGGCCCACAGCAGTATGGAGGCATGGGAGGTAGACAGCAACCCGGATATGGAGGAACAGGTATATCTCCACAACAGAGGTTTGGAGCTGGAGGTATGACTACAGGAGGAGGTACAGGAACAGCGGTACCACAGCAGTATGGAGGTATGTCGCAACAAAGGTTCGAGATGCTATCGAACATGTCTGAGGCTGAGTTCGCCCAAGTTGTTCAAGAAATTCAAAAACATGAAAAAGAGCCGTCAAAAGACGAACAATTGATTGATTTCGCAGTCGACGCGATGTTTGTTGCAATCCTGAAGATGACGGACAATGACGTACAAAAGGCAAATACAGCCATGAACTTGGTCGGCGCCGGAGAAGATTTGCCAAGTAAACTAGATGCAGTTGTCAAGGTTGTTAAAGAGCAATTCGAGCCGTCGATTCTTGACAGAGTTATGAGTGAAATCGCTCGGAGATATCAATCAAAACAGACATTTACCGATGCCACTTTGCAGCATGTTTACGGGCCAGCAGGAGACAAGCTTATCCACTGGAGCAAGGACTAGCCGTACCGTCTAGATTCACCAATAAGTATATATCCTATACTTATTGACACTTATTTTAGTCCCAGCGATCCCACCATGGCTTGATTATCTTTTGAGAGTTTTTAAATAAAGATACAGATGGGATAACAACACTCAGGACTATCCAGTCGCCATATTCAGCGACAACGTACCACAAGCTTGAGCATACAATCCAATATTTGTCCTGTATGGCTATAGTTACCGTGTGCTGCTTCCAGGAGGAGTGACAGCGGAGAATGTGTCCAAGTCATCAGTACAAGAAGTGCAGTTCAAATGTGCCAATTTATCATAAGGTAGCCTGGACGTTGCAATATCATGATTGCATGTAACCCAGGAGACACATTCCATTGTGCGATGATCAATTCCTCGAATAGTGCCAGATACTTCTGTCATCGGTCCCTACGAAATTGTACTTACAGCTTTTACATAAGTACCGCTGTTTATCACGCTATAATCCATTCCTTACTATATTCTCGAATTTACATCTTTTGAAGATCATATCTGCTGTCTCTCCGAGTAGATAACACATTGTATTTTAGCACAATTTGCATATCTCATCTTTCTTTACCTGAAAATTCTCTTTATATGTTTTTTCTGCTGGCTCTGCAAGGTATGCTGCCGAGTGTTTGGTTAAGACGCGCCCACGCGGGGTTTTCTTTATCAATCCCTGCTGTATCAGATACGGTTCGATGACCTCTTCGACTGTATTCGCCGACTCGCACATGGCAGCAGATATTGTATCAAGCCCGACCGGTCCACCATCAAAAAGATCCTTGATGGCGTTTAGGTATTTCTTATCCTCCGAATCTAGACCAAGTGGATCGACATTTAGGTGATCCAGGGACTTCGTCGCGACACCAGTCGTGATCTTTCCGCAGCCATCGATACTTGCAAAGTCCCTGACTCTTCTCAAGAGTCTGTACGCTATCCTCGGAGTGCCACGCGATCGGCTCGCTATCTCTATCGTTGCTTCCCTCTCTATTGCGACCTTGAGAAGCTCAGCATTCCTCTCGATTATCGAGACAAGCTCCTCGATTGTATAAAACTCAAATCTCAACGGTATTCCAAATCGCTCGCGCAGAGGCTGCGAGAGCAGGCCAAGCCTCGTCGTAGCGGCAACAATCGTGAATTGCGGAACGCTCAAGCGCAGAGACTTGGCGGACTGCCCCTCACCAATCATGATATCTATCTTGAAGTCCTCCATCGCTGGATATAGTATCTCCTCAACTGCTGCATTCATCCTGTGTATCTCATCTATGAAGAGTACTCCGTTGTCCTCGATGTTTGTTAAGATAACGGCCAAATCCGCAGGCTTTGTCAAGATCGGCCCTGATGTTACCCTAAATGATGATCCCATTTCATTCGCGATTATCTGTGCTATAGTCGTTTTGCCAAGCCCTGGAGGCCCAGAGAGGAGCACGTGATCAAGCGATTCGCTCCTTCCCTTAGCAGCCTCTATAAATATCTTTAAATTCTTGCAAATGGTAGTCTGGCCAGTGAAATCTCCCAGAGTCTTCGGTCTTAAAGCCCTGTCAGCTGCTACGTCATCTCCAATCTGCTTTGGAGCAAGCACTCCATTGCTTGTTGTCTTCATCGCTCGCTTCCTGCGCTCAGCTTCAGTATCTCACTGGCTGTGATTGTAGCACAGCCGAGCCATTCAACAGGTGAGTTTTTAGGTAAGTGTCGTAAGTACGGAGGTAGCTGGTTGTGAAAGCTCTATTGATCCGTTCCCAAAATTCGTGTAGACTGCGCCCATGAGAAAGAGAGGCGCGAAGAACGGAATGGAGGCACAAGCAGCGCTGGGTGCTTTCATCGGCAGTATCTTCTGTTCTGCCTCTGTGTTTTGTCTTGTGGCTCTGGCTTCGTATTCTCCGATGGATGTCAGTTTCTGGTCGTTTTCTGTTGAGATGACTGGCAATGTGTTGGGGGCGTTGGGAGCGTACGCTGCCAGTGTGCTACTTCAATCTGTTGGGCTGCTCAGTTACCCTATAGTCGCGTTATTGTTCGTTTGGGGCGTAGGGTTTATGAATGGCAGGATACACCGCATCAAATACAGGAAAACGATATTTGTCTTATTTGTTCTGCTCGGGTGTGTTATTTTTAATATACTTTCCACGTATCCGCTATTTGAAGCTATTTTCAGGAGGCTAGATCACGAATACTATGCTGGTGGAATGGTAGGATACACGCTATCCAAAATAGTGTTCATGGATCTTTTTGGTTGTGATTCCGTTGATTCATGGGTGTTGTTTGGTATGGCTATGGTGTGGCTTGTCATAACGAAGAGGGCTCTATTCGTTGAGCTAGGAACCATATCCGTATGGGTATCGCGGCTTGTGCAGCGAATATATTCAATCTCGACGTCCAGACGCAAGAAAGAAGCTCTTCGACGCGCTGATGCTGTGTGGTCTGATGTCACCCTAGCAAAGGAAATCGAGAGCTTACCGATGGACGATGAACACATGGACGATCCAAGTGGGGAGCAGAGAGAGATTTCACATCTTCCATCTTGGGAAGGAGCAACCGAACAAGGAGGTACCGGGACATATACATTGCCCAGTACATCCCTTCTCGAGCATCATGCTGAAAAAGAGTATAGACTGAGCGACAAACAGATAAGTGAGACGTCAGGCGAGCTATTGAGCGTGTTGTCGGAATTTGGCATAAATGGAGAGATCGTGAATGCCAAGCAGGGGCCGGTTGTTACGATGTTTGAGCTGAAGCCTGCTCCAGGGATCAAGACATCACGTGTAATCAGCCTCAGCGACGATATAGCACGCTCTATGAGTGCTCTCTCTGCTCGTATAGCTACTATCCCTGGGCGCAACGTGATAGGAATAGAGCTGCCAAACAAAAGGCGCCAGACTGTGTATTTGAGAGAGTTGCTTGCCTCTGACGAGTACCAGAGCATGATGACTGGGGTGCCATTAATTCTCGGCAAAGATATCAGTGGGGTGCCAATCCTGGCAGATCTCGCTAAGATGCCACATCTCTTAGTGGCTGGTACGACCGGCTCTGGAAAGTCTGTCTCTATCAACGCTATGATCCTGTCGATCCTATATAAATTTTCACCGAGAGAATGCAAGTTGATTATGATAGATCCAAAGATGCTGGAGCTTTCTGTATACGATGAGATTCCACATCTGCTAACTCCAGTCGTGACTGATCCGAAGAAGGCGATCTTCGCCCTCAAGTGGGCAGTTGCAGAGATGGAGCACCGCTACAAACAGATGTCGCAGCTGGGCGTTAGAAATATCGATGGATTCAACAAAAAACTTGCGGAGTCTAGAGAGAAGGGCGACCTATTGGTAAGGCGTGTGCAGACAGGGTTTGACCAGGAGACTGGGAGGCCGCTATTTGAGATTCAGCAGTTCGAATTTGAGCCGATGCCATACATCGTAGTGATAGTCGACGAAATGGCAGACCTTATGCTTGTTGCTGGCAAGGAAGTTGAGTCCGCGATCCAAAGGCTCGCTCAGATGGCCAGAGCCGCTGGGATTCACCTGATAATGGCAACACAGCGCCCATCAGTTGATGTTATCACAGGCACGATTAAGGCTAATTTCCCGACTCGTATCAGTTTTCAGGTCACCTCTAAGATCGACAGCAGAACAATCCTCGGGGAGCAAGGGGCGGAGCAGCTCCTCGGCCAGGGCGATATGTTATATATGTCCGGTGGAGGCAAGATCTTGCGTATTCATGGACCGTTCGTAACTGATAGGGAGGTGGAACGCATCGTATCTTACATCAAGGGCCAAGAGGAGCCGAACTATGCCAATGTGGTAAGCGAATTGGGAATGGATGGTGAGATGTTCCAAGCAGCTTCACATGTCTCGGAGTCTGACGATATGTACGATAAAGCCCTTGAAATCGTGCGTAACGACAAGAAATGTTCAATCAGTTATATCCAGAGGAAACTCCAAATCGGCTATAACAGAGCGGCCAGAATTGTGGAAGAGATGGAGGAAAAAGGCGCCATCTCATCCCCAAACCATACAGGGAGACGTGAGATATTGATTTGACACGCCACGAAGTGGCCCTATTGCCTACTGCTATACTTGAGAAACGACGGAAGCGTGGTATTGAAGTACGGCAGTTGCGGCGGGTCCGCCCCATCATCATCAAGAATCCATATATCCAATTTTTGGAGGTCTATAAAAATTTTGATATGTCACGATCACGCTGTACGCATCCTCGGATGCGGCATTTTTTTGAAGAAATGATTAACTAGCCGAGGCTAGAATGGGCTACATGTATGATCCCGGAGTGTGGGGATGTGATAAAGTATGATAATTATACACCATAAAATATGGTAATCCATGCCCAACAGTTTATTTGATCTCAAGTTGGTAATATGCTACACTGTTGCGGTGCGTGCGGAGTTATGCCTCGTACGCAAAGAATCGGCATAAGAACCTTTCCGATGTTTCTTTTGAAATTTTCTTGCGTTCTTTTGCTCAGTGTTAATCGGGAAAAAAGGGAGCAAGAATGTCTACAAATTTTTCAATGAGACAGCTACTGGAGGCTGGGGTGCACTATGGACATGTCACCAGGAAATGGAATCCTAAGATGGCCCCATACATCTTTGGCAAAAGAAACGGGATTCACATAATTGACTTGGAACAGACGGTGCCAATGCTGGAAACGGCTCTGAATGTCATCAAGGATGTAACCTCGAATTATGGAAGAGTGCTATTTGTTGGAACCAAGGCTCAGGCCACAGAAAAGATAAAAGAATCTGCCAAGAGATGCGGACAGTACTACGTGAATCACAGGTGGCTTGGAGGCATGCTTACCAACTGGAAGACCATTAATCAGTCTATAAAGAGATTGAAACTCTTGGAGGATCAGATCGAGCAACCGGTTGGTCTTACCAAAAAGGAGGTTCTGCAACTGCAGAGAGAGCGCGAAAAGCTCGAACTGGCCCTTGGCGGTATACGCGAGATGGGGGGACTCCCAGATTTGGTGATAGTGATAGACACAATAAGAGAGGAGATAGCGGTTAAAGAGGCAAACAAACTTGGCATTCCAGTTGTTGCAATTATCGATTCCAACTCTTGTCCAGATGGTATCACATATCCAATCCCAGGAAATGACGATGCAACCAAGGCACTGGAATTATATTGTGAACTGTTTGCCAGCGCAGTGCTGGATGGTTTGCAGCAAGGGCTAGCCAAGTCAGGTGTCGATATCGGAGCCTCAGCTGAGCTTGTCGAGGAGCTGGATGGCAAGGATTTTGTTCATGCTGATCAACAGACAGAAGATGCGGCTGCTAAAACTACTTCATAGGACAAATAAGAATCACAACAACGAAAAGAGGCGACAAAATGGAAATTACTGCACAATTAGTAAAGCAACTAAGAGATAAAACTGGGGCAGGTATGATGGATTGCAAGCGGGCTTTAATTGATACCTCTGGCGATCTGCAGGCAGCAGAGGAACATCTCAGGAAGAAGGGCCTCATGGATGCTGCTAAGAAAGCTTCAAGGGCGGCTGCAGACGGGCTTGTGGCATGCGCAGTCTCAAGTGACAAAAGAATGGCCTCCGTGATCGAGGTGAACTCAGAGACAGACTTCGTTGCTAGGAATGAGAAATTTCAAGAATTAGTAGCAGAGATAGCGGAGATAGCTCTGAGCACCGACGATGTCCTTAACGCCAAGTCAAAAGGCAACTGTACTATCAGCGAGGAAATCAGCCAGCTCATCTCACTCATAGGTGAAAATATCAGCTTTAGGAGAAGCAAGAAAGTAAGAGTTGAACATGGGATCGTGGCTGCGTACATCCATAATGCCATCAAGCCAGGTATGGGCAAGATAGGTGTACTTATTGCATTAGAAGCTAAGTGTTGCCAGTGTAGCCATTCAGAAAGTAGTCCGCATTCTGCGGAACTGGAAGATTTGGGGAGGAAACTCGCGATGCACGTAGCAGCTGCAAATCCAACGTATTTATGCCCCAGCTGCGTGCCCCAGGAGGTTATAGCAAAGGAGAAGGAGATCGTCATTGCGCAAGCCAAAGAACTCGGCAAGCCAGATGCCATAGCCGAGAAAATGGCTGATGGGCGAGTGAAGAAATTCCTTGAAGAATGCACTTTACTGGAGCAGATATACGTGGTGGATGGAAAATCAAAAATCTCGTCTGTTTTGGAGACTTCTAGAGATAAGATAGGTTGCGAAATAAAGATTGCCAGCTTTACCAGATTTGTCCTTGGAGAAGGAATTGAGAAAGATGCAACAAATTTTGCAGAAGAAGTTGGCTCGTTTCTAAGGTGAAAAGAGTCCTCATCAAGATCTCTGGGGAGGCACTGACCAGCAGAAGTGGCATGGACTACGGGGCTGATAGTCGTATCTTCGAGATATGCCAAGCTATCAAGCAGGTTGTTGAAAATGGTGTGGGAATCAGCATAATCGTAGGAGGCGGCAACATCATCCGCGGTGCTGAATGCGGTGAAAATGCCTGGATTAAGCGCGAAACTGCGGATGCACTTGGCATGCTCGCGACAGCAATGAACAGTATCCTTCTGAGGGATCTGCTTACCTCTGCTGGTCTTGAAGTAACGGTAGTGTCATCCCTGAGATTGCCATTCGATATCGAAAGCAACGACGTATACTCGGTGAGGCGACTGATCTCACAACATAGGATCATTATATTTGCGTGCGGAGTTGGGCTTCCCTACTTTTCGACTGATACGATGGCCGTGGTGGCAGCATCGCTATCCATGAGCGATGCAATACTAAAGGCGACAAAAACTGATGGAATTTACGACAAAGATCCTAATAAATACGATGACGCAGTCTATATTCCGAAATTAACATATCAGGAGGCGCTGCAGCGCAACATCAGAATAATGGATTCTCAGGCATTTGCGTTGGCAGAACAGAGGCAGCTGCCGATCCACATATTCTCAATGTACGAGCCAAACTGCTTTGCCAGATCTATCTGTAATGACATAAGGCAATCTGTTGTGTTCGGGCGATAGAATAGACGCCAGTCGCATGTCTTATGGCAAGAGGTCTAGCAATTTTCTTGCTGTGTCATCTATCGGATAGACAACTATGTCGCCCCTCCTGACCGGCTCTGGAAGCCTTGTCGATTTCTTAGCAATCCCGGCCAGATTGGCGTTATCAATTTCATAGAACGTGTTGTCAGCCGCGTCCATCAGCACAGAAACCCCCTTTTCCTTCATCGCTCTTGCTGGGCCTGGGCCATCAGGTGGCACTACAGCCGTTGTTATGCGTTCTCCAGATACTTGTATCGTAGGTTGCATCGTTGCTTGAGCTGGCACTGTTGGTGCCTGTCCCTGAACTGGTGCTACATGGTGCTGTCCAGATACTTGTATCGTAGGTTGCATCGCTGCTGGAGTTGGTACTGTTGGTACCTGTCCCTGAACTGGTGCTACATGGTGTTGCTCAGATACTTGTATTGTAGGTTGCATTGCTGCTGGAGGTGGTACTGTTGGTACATGTCCCTGAGTTGGTGCTACAGAGTGTTCTCCAGATACTTGTGTCGTGGGTTGCATTGCTGCTGGAGTTGGTACTGTTGGTGCCTGTCCTTGAGCTGGTGCTACAGAGTGTTCTCCAGATACTTGTATTGTAGGTTGCATTACTGCTGGAGGTGGTACTGTTGGTACATGTCCTTGAGCTTGTGCTACATGGTGCTGTCCAGATACTTGTATCGTAGGTTGCATTGCTGCTGGAGGTGGTACTGTTGGTGCCTGTCCTTGAGTTGGTACCACATGGTGCTGTCCAGATACTTGTATTGTAGGTTGCATTGCTGCTGGAGTTGGTACTGTTGGTACATGTCCTTGAGCTTGTGCTACAGAGTGTTCTCCAGATACTTGTATCGTAGGTTGCATCGCTGCTTGAGCTGGTACTGTTGGTGCCTGTCCTTGAGCTGGTGCTACAGAGTGTTCTCCAGATACTTGTATCGTAGGTTGCATTGCTGCTTGAGCTGGTACTGTTGGTGCCTGTCCCTGAACTGGTGCTACATGGTGCTGCTCAGATACTTGTATCGTAGGTTGCATCGTTGCTGGAGTTGGTACTGTTGGTACCTGTCCCTGAACTGGTGCTACATGGTGTTCTCCAGATACTTGTATCGTAGGTTGCATCGTTGCTGGAGTTGGTACTGCTTGGATCGTGGAGTCAGCGGTGCCAGCACTGGTAGGATGGCTTGACGCAGCACCCAATTGATCAGAGGTTGTCGCCGGATGTTGCTTATCCGTTGTTGGATTCAGCGTGGCATTTTGAGGGCCTTTCAGCCATTCTGAAAATTTATGGCCTGTTGTCCGGCACCTCCATTTGCTGTATGTGGTTGATTAGTGAGACTATCGACCTTTATCGCGACTTTTACCCCATCCTTTTTTACCCCATCCTTCGACTGACCGGCCGGGAATGTCGTCGTTTTGGTACCAGCACTCAGGAAATGCTCTTTATTGATTTCATAGAATGTGTTGTTTTCTAAATCTACTAGTACTACAGATTGCAGATCGCCGTGTTTGTTGGCTTGCCCCTGTTGTTGCTGGCCGTTTACTGCGATCTTCTGCTGTTGCTGCTGTATGTTACCATTCATACCCTGCTGCTGTGGCAAGGAGCTACTGTTCATGTTACCAGCCATATTCACATTGTTAAGCTGCTGCTGGTTCTGGCTACTCACCATATTCTGTTGCTGCTGTATGTTACCATTCATACCCTGCTGCTGTGGTAAGGAGCTATTGTTCATGTTACCAGCCATATTCACATTGTTAAGCTGCTGCTGGTTCTGGCTACTCACCATACCCTGTTGCTGCTGTATGTTATTACCATTCATACCCTGCTGCTGTGGCAAGGAGCTACTGTTCATGTTACCAGCCATATTCACATTGTTAAGTTGCTGGCCAAAGGCGTTGTTAATTTGCTGTGCCTGCAGAGGCTGAGTGAGCGAACCAAGCAGCGAATTGTTATTTGGTTTAACGATTTTGGATGGAATTCCCCCGAACACTAATGTGATATATTTTTCAATATCCGCAAGGGTGGCATTTTTTTGCGCCATATCGTATATTGTGTCAACTAGCTCCTGATCCGTTTGTGTTATGCCGCTGCCCTTTATAATGCCATCCAGCGCCACTTTCTTACCGTTTTTGGCTTGACTAAAAATAGTGAGGATAGTGGCTCTATCTTTAAATGCATTATTTATCCCATAAAATGTAACGGATTGGAATTTGCTTTCCGCAACTGCTCTTTGGGCTATTTTTTTCTCAAGATTTTTTAAACGTTCTTGAAGTTCCTGATCTGATTGCCCATTCTTCATCCCATTTTCTATGTTTCTGAGGTCGGCAATCTCGTCTGGCGAAAGATCTTTCTCAGATTCAAGAATCGGTTGTCCGCTGAGTACTTGCTCTTTGGCCTTCTTCAAGCCGAGTTTATCAGACAAAAACCCAAGTCCTATATCCAATAACCCACTGGCTGCGGTTCCCAGGAGTCCACTAAGCCCTCCTCCTTGAGAGCTAGGCATTCCAGGATACGAAGCCATGCCTGAAGAGCTCGTGGCTTGCCTCTCTAGTTTGCTGATTCTTTCTGTTGCTTTTGCTCCCTCTATCTCCAGTAATTCGCTCTTTTCCTGCTGTTGCGCAATTTTTTTGCCAAGGACCTCTATGGACGGCTTTATTGCTGTTGGACTCGATTGAGCTCCATCTTCGTCCACCTTTTCTCCATCAGGTTGCTCGTCATCGGCTTTTAGGGCCGTAGCTGCCCCTTCTGACCATTTCCCGAGGTCTTTTTGGACCTCTGATACATTTTCTGTAATCTGGGAGACACCTTCACTAAGTTTGGCAGTCTCTTCTCCAACCGCCTCGATTTTTTCCTTAATCGTGCTTATTTCAGACTGGAGTTCCTCTGGAATCTCAGAGGTCTTAATCTTTTCCTCTATGATCTTACTGACCTCGTCAACTCCAGCCTTTGCCTCTTGGGCTTCCTTTGCGCTGGTCTCGACGTTCTCTTCAATCTTAGCGATACGTTGATCAGTCGCATCATCGGCCTCCCTTAAAGAATCAACAGAAGACTTTATCCCTTTGATGTTATCTTTTATGTCCCTGATCTCTGGATCTTCACCAGAATACGCAGCGCCACTGTCGGTTGCACATATGCTAGCAGCGCCAGCAATGCACAGCAGATACCTAGCCGTTTTCACGTTCACTCCTCCCCAAGAAGTAGTCATGGAAAAATTCCACCCCATAGTACATATTATAACATCGAAAATTTCATAAAAACAACACAAAAATTACAGACAAATGTAACGGTTTTAAATTAACATATGCGATAAATTTGCGGTACACTCACCCAATCGCCAATTGTTCCGTCAAATATCGCGGTACTTCACCGCAGTGTGGTTATCACTCTGATATTCACGATGATGGTGCCGCAGGAGGGAATCGGACCCTCGACCTCTCCCTTACCAAGGGAGTGCTCTACCTCTAAGCTACTGCGGCTGGGATACTCCTGCCATGATAACGCAACTTACCAGAGCTTGCAAATCTTTGTAAAAGAACTTGTCCTGAGAGCATATCAGAAAGTCAACCGTATTTTAATCCATACGTGTAAGAGCTAAGAATGTGTGGAAAACCCTATAGGTTACCCACGACATTCTCAGCTACAACAGCCAACATCTATATATCAATATATCTCCTC
>JAIRMJ010000026.1 GCA_031258785.1 Holosporales bacterium
AGCGGTAAAATGTTATATGAAGATAAATCTGGAATAAGATACGTGCCAACAAAAGAAAAATTTGAATTTGAGGTTGGGCAAAAGATTTCCGGTAAATGGACGCATATCGGAATTTTGAGGGGAGAGGGGGAGGGGGCAGGAAAAATTTTAGAGAAATTCGCAAAGGGAAAGAATTATGGCAGATACTTTGAATAAAGAGATTTATTGCTCTGACGCATGTGGTTGGTGCTGTACGTCTCTTAGGTACTTTATAACTTTTAGAAAAAATCCAGAACCCGGTAGAATAGTTTTATATGAACCGGTATGGCGTGAATTTTCAAGTCCTATAGGATTAAGTCAAGATAATGGAGTGGACGTTAGCATACATTTTTGTCCGTTTTGTGGCAAAGCATTTCCTGAAGAATTGGAAGATAAATGGGTGGAAACCCTGATGAATGAACTAGGTATAATAAGGAAAGAAAATGAACCATATGAGGAGTTTAAAAAAAGAGTTCCACCAGAATTCCAATCAGACGAATGGTGGAGGAAGAGGGGGCTGTGACAAACACACACTATAACAACTTCTCTGTACCATCCAGTAGTAGTACAGAGGTACTACGTAGCCTACAGCGTGATGCTGAGAAAGATAGATCTTGGTTTGAGAGATATTTTGGTTATGTAGATTCAGTAGAGAGATTGGTATCCAATAATCCATGGAGGACTCTTGCCCCAACTGGATTGATGTTAGAACCCATACACACAGCGGGGGCTAAAGCTCTTAAAGGATCTACACCTGTATTTCTCGCCTCCACATTCGAGACAGGCAACATTTACCACAACCTGATTACTTACGCTAAAGGTGGTAAGGATGCTGTAACTAGAGGTAGTAGTAGCACTGGAAGTTACGCCTTAGAAAAAGCTAAAATAGTAACGACATCTGGAACAATAGACAGCACGGACAGGCGCTTCGTAAAAGATGTTGAGGGTTCAGTAACCAAGGCAGAGCTGGCGGTATTCATGGAAGGCAGGGATGTTTCTAAAATCTCGAGAACAGCGATGAGTACGGCTGCGACCAGGGCAAAACAGGCACATGAAGAAGAGCTAACAAAGTTGATAATGGAGGCAACTGCTATTCCTGGTACTTCCACTGCGAAGGCAGGAAGCATTGATGCTCAGCTGATGGGGCTGTCTGTAGCAAATAGGATCAAGGCACATGATGAGCGGCTTACATTTTACAAGGGGTTAGCTGACGAACTGTCCGCGTCGAAGCCAGCACGTTCGTCGTCGCCTCCTCCGTCAGATACAATGGTTCGGAGGATAGAGGACGCAGTGAAAACGTGGGGCTCGCAGTTCGCTCAGAGGAACAGGGAGGTTAGGTCCGACGGTTTGGTTGCCTCGTTCCAAAAGGGTATGGATCCAGCTGAGTATGTGGGAAGAACATTTACCTCTATTATTGTAGATGATATGATACCAGCAACTGCTAATGGTCTCAAGACTGTTGACGAATGGACAGGTGGCGTGCTCTTTGAGTGCTTGAAGTACGTGGATCCAGGGCAATACAACACATGGGCCCGTAGGTTTTTGCGAGATACTTGTGGGCTGCCACAGACTCTCTCACAAAACGTTGGTGATGCAATACAATACACTGGAGAAGCGGCACTCTTGCTCGGTACATTCGGGAGCAGCAGCGCCACAAAAACAGCACAGCTAGCTGGGAAGACAGTAGCGATTCCAGAACTTGCCACAACGGTCAATAGAACAGCAAAGATAGCAGAGTTTGAGATGGCAGTTGCAGGTACAGGCGATAGGATTTTGTATAACTTGAGGGCTGCAGCCAACAGGGGTCCATACGATCCGAGGGCTATGGAGCAGTTGTTACGTACGAGCGGAGCAGAGGTTACGAGCCATACGATGCCTGCATTGAGCGGAAGAAACGTTAAGTTGGCTGGACAGAGACATCCAAAGACTGGCATAGTATTCGATCAGAGAGGCTTTCCTATTTTTGATGATGTAGCAAAATCAGAAGTGAGAATAAGTGGAGATCTGGGTAAAATGGCTCCTGATGCTCATAAAAGAGCAGCAACTAGACAACTCAAAGCGGATATTGACGCTGGCAAAATTGATAGAAAGTTGTTCAACGAAATAGAATGGGAGCATATAAGAAGCGGCAAAGCAAGGATAGGTAATTATACTTGGCATCATCACCAAAATCCCGGGCGCATGCAGCTCGTTCCAACAGAGATACATGAAGGCACCGGTCATTTTGGAGGAAATGCGTTGTGGGGCATTGAGTAATGAAAAACCTAGCAAAAGAGAATGTTCTGACAGATTATGGAGGTACATCAGGTGGCACTGTCAGAAGTTTAGAAAAAAGCCTTAAAATAAGGCTACCTGAGGAGTACGTTCAATTTATCACTAAGCATGATGGTGCTAGCCTGCACGTGGATGTTTTTGATTACTTTAACATGTCGAAAAGCCGCGTCGCATCCGATAGTATTGGCTTTAAGCAAGTAGGAACAATACTGAGAACAATCAATAGTCTGCTAGAACAATCAACAAATGATCCGAGTGATCCAGATATTTTCAAGTTCTATGAGTATTTTGATGAAGATATTGTTCCGTTTGGAGAAACCGGCGGAGGAGATCTCATATGTTTTGATTACAGAAACCATGCTGGAAACAATCCACCGATAATCCTGTGGTTACACGATGTTGAAGAGGAAAGAATTTCTTTTATCGCCAACAACTTCGAGGAATTCATCAATATGCTACATGAACCAGAAGATTGATGCTGCATAAAATCCCATTTTTGTTCTGCTTACTGATTGCTTCCTGCTTGGGAGAGTATGCAGCCTTATCACCTCCTCCGTCTGATACAATGGTTCGGAGGGTAGAGGACGCAGTGAAAGCAGAGGCCTCGCAGTTCGCCCAAAGGAACAGGGAGGTTAGGTCCGACGGTTTGGTTGCCTCGTTCCAAAAGGGTATGGATCCAGCTGAGTATGTGGGCAGGACACTTGCCTCGATGGTTGTGGATGATGCACTACCAGCGGTTGCAAAAGGCCTCAAGACTGTTGACGAATGGACGGGCGGGGTGCTCTTCGAGTGCTTGAAGTACGTGGATCCAGGGCAATACAACACGTGGGCTCGTAGGTTTTTGCGAGATACCTGTGGATTACCACAGACCTTTTCACAGAATGTTGGGGATGCAATACAATACACAGGCGAAGCAGCTCTCTTGCTTGGTACATTTGGAAGCAGCAGCGCCACAAAAACAGCACAACTAGCCGGGAAAGCAGTAGCGATTCCAGAGATCGCCACAACTGTCAATAAAACAGCAAGGATAGCAGAGTTTGAGATGGCGGTTGCAGGTACAGGCGATAGGATTCTGTATAACTTGAGGGCGATGGAGGAAATGGGGAAGGCTGCGAGTGGAGTCAAAGCGTCTGGGACTCCAATTAGCCAGGTTAGGAAACTGGGACTGAATGTGGTGGAAGAGAAATTCAAGATCAACTGGCAAAACCCGAATATCATGGCAAGAGGGATGGAGTATGAGAATGCAGTTGTTAAGGAACTTGAAGCTACAGGATTCACTAGATTAGCACCAAATACCAACACATTCGACGCATTTAACATCAAAACCGGGCATGCTGTCAGCATTAAGAGTTTGGATACGGGAACTATGGCGAGGGTAGCTGACCCGAAGCAAATAGAGTATCTCATTGATAGCTATGTTGGAAAGGTGAAGGGATTTAGCGGAATACGTGGAACAGAAAAACAATTCCGAATATCGGTACCAGATGTAAAGATTCCTGAAATTCGTATAGGCGTACCAAAGGAAACTATATTGGAACAGTGGAAAGCCATGACCAGAAGCGCTGTTAAGGCGGGACAGCAAGGCGTTAAGATCACTTTTGGAGTTGGGGAATGGGCAAAAATATAAGGAAAAGAGCATCTGTTCAATGTAACGGTGATTTTATTAGTTTGAAAGGGGAACAGTGGTGGAGTATTTTATACTCAACAACATCAATTAAGGAAATCTCTATCTTTACAGAAAATAATCTTGTAGGAAAATCTTTAATTGAGTGTTTAGATAAAAGCAAAGAACTTACAAATGAAGAATGGGATAAGATGTTTGGTACTGATTATCAAGGATATTTAAATACATCTGATCCTAAAATGTCTGCACATAATGCAGCATTAATCCAGAAGTATAACTATAGCGATAGAAACGCTTTATATAAAAATATGATGGATTGTCCTATAGAAATTAAAAATGATCTGATGACTATAGATATATATAATCATACCAAATTAGATATCTGGGAAGGTTCCGGTGATAGCATACAGATTTCTGCATCTGCTCCTCCTGAGATAATAGGGGCAGCAGTGAGGTACGCGTTTTCCAGATGCAGAGGAAAAGGTCCTTATGCAAAAGGTGCGGAAATTGTCACGAAAGCCCTCTTCCCAAATGGTGCTCCAGACTCTCTAGAAAAGTACCTGGAATCTGTAGACAAAGATTATAAGAAGTGGTTGATCGCCGGGTAATCAGACTTCTCTTTGCATTTCTTACACTCGTATCTTCCTGCTTTGGTATCTGTACCGCATTGCCAATTAGAAAAATGCTCATAAAATCAAAATTCGATCAATTTAATGCAACTTTCTTAAAAAATTCATGGGTTTTTAACTATTCATATGTAGAGTGAAAATATGTGTTGCATCTGCAGTTAATGTGGTAGAATGTCGGTCGGTTTGATTAATGTTTATCGAGGTGTGTTATGATTGAGAAAGTTTTTATGTGGATAGTAGCAATGGCTGGTGCCTGTGTGCACAATGTATCGATGGCGTCTTCTGCAGATGGAGCACTCACCCCGGTACAGATTGAAGATCAGCAAAAACTCCTGAGTGGTATAGTTGAGATGTCAAAGATAGATGTTATGAGTTTGTGTCAAGAGTACCGCGAGGCATATCCGTCAATTATCCAAAGATTCAATAATAAAACAATTTCTGAAAACTTCTACTTAAAAAAAGAATTTGATCAAGCTAAGGAGTGTCTTGAGCTTGCTGACATTGGCAGTAGCCTGAATCATGGTAGTGATGTTGGATCGACGTTAATTTCTTCCCTAGAAAGGCTGCGAAATTTCACAAACAATGGGTTTTATCAGCATTCCATAATTTATTCCAATATGATAGAGGACGATGAGCAGCGAGATGGTGTGAGGAAATTGGTGGACGAAACGTGGCAATTGCTGTTACAGGCAAAGGAAATACTGGTGTTCAAGGTGAGTTTGCTGGATAGTATCCCCAGTAAAGACAAAATTGAGTTAAACGAAGTGTTAGCAGATTTGTCAGAAGCGATCTGTCTTCAGAAATCCGAGAACAAGACGGTCGGAGAAGCAGCTGATATAGCTTTTGCCCTTTCAGCCTTGCTTGGAAATAAAGGAGCGAGTTCCGAGATTCGTTCTTGTGATGAGTATATTGAAGATGATGGCTTACACAGATATAAGGCAAAGTTTTGTCAGGCTTATGGAGATAAATTAGGGACGATTGGAGTAAGAATCAATCAGGAAGCGCCTTTAAAGCAGAATTAGCATTTTTTGAATAGATGAAAAACGATGGGGAGGATTTATGATATCGCTGTGTGGTCCGAGGGGCTTGTGTATGCTTCTTTGTCTAGCGTTCAGCAGTGAAACTGGCCTAGCAAGCGAACGGGATTACACACCAGATAAAAGTGAAAATATAGTATGGCGGGCGATGCCTGAGATACTGCTGAAGACACCAAGCCATAGCGAACAAAAAATCGATCTCAGTCAAGAGCATCAGAGGTTGAAAGAGCAAACAGAAGGCAGTAGGAAATTGTTGGGCTATGCAGGTGGTGGCGGGAACTGTGCATGTGCGAGTCTAAGTGTAGTGTTTGAAGACGGAACCAAGGAGACAGTAGAGTTGGTGCCGATAATCAACGATTTAGCAGATACTTCTGGTATGGATTTAAAAGCTCTGCGGTGCTTCACGACCATGAAGGCGCGAAGGAAGAATACAACTGTCTATTCTAATTCAGTCCCTATAACAAGAGGAAGCAGCAACACGCTCGATGAAGTCAGAAAACTGATTGGGCATGGCGAACGAAGCGATTATGTGGACGCGGAGCTTCAGATAGTAGACTCACTATATTTTAAAAGCGAAGGTGATCAATTTAGATATGTCCCAAAATCGCAGTTTCACCCGCTACTTACCTCAGTCCTGACCAAGCCACAACACCAATCCAAAGCTGTAGCTCTGATTGTCCTAAATATCTATACAGAACTTGATCCGTGCGGCTGGTGCGGGCAGTTGCTTCAGAACTTTCTAGCTGAAATTAATAAACAAAAAGTGTGTGGCAACTTATGCCAGCAAGTCTTTAACGAGAAACTACAGCTGAAGCAAAATCTAAATCCGAAGGCCTCTCCGGCGCTGGGTACACCACGTGGCTGCAGTGACATAGATAAAACAACAAGAGAAGAACTAGACCAACTGCAAAAACAAGTACAGAAATTGATCAACAAATCAATGAATGCCCGCTTCATGATTGTTGTTTCGTCCAGCTTGCCATGTCACCGGTCTAGGGAAATAGGATTAGATCCAGTTTTTATGGATGCTGAATTATCTAAGCTGCCGATGGTAGTTAGTTTAAGCGAAGGAAAGCTGAGCTTACAGGAGCATGTGACTGAAATTCCGGAAAACATTGTTGTCTATACCCCAGCCTCGGATGTAAAAGATTTTCCTCTCACTCGACGTAGCACGCCCACCGGGTACTCAATGCGCTCGTTGCTGAATGGAAGGGTAAGCGCCCAGGAATACAGTGATAAGTTATCGAATTTGCCAAAAGGTGGTGTGCCGCCAGTTTGCGGTCTCACGAACATTGGCAACACGTGCTATTTCAACGCAACGATGCAGGCTTTGAACGCTTGTCCGGCGCTGAAAGCACAGCTAAAGAAGAGGACTGAACCTATAAGTAAAAATCTGTCAAATATCTTTGAAGCAATAAGTAGTGGCACAGCAACCACAGATATACAACCACATATCTTGATGTTGGCGCAACAATTGCAGGAAGCCGGGCATAATTCTCATGCTACACAAAATCTGCACGATACAGCAGCCGGTAACGGAGGTGGGCAACAGCAAGATGCGAAGGAAATGTTGACTGACATAATTAATTGTGTCTTAGAGGAAGAGCAAATGGAGAAAATAGGACAGTTAAGATCAAGCGGAAAAAGCGTACTGCAAGGAGCAATCGACAAAACAACGGCTAGGAACCTTTGTGAAGAGGCATTCAAAGCTCAGGCTCAAGGAATGAACCAATTTATAACATTAAGGACAAATGTAGAACTTCCAGATAACACTAGCTTTCAGCAGGTAATAGAAGCCATTCCAATAACGAAGTCTCTCACAGGCGTTTATACTACAACTATTACTGGTACCACCACTTGTAAACATCGCAGTGTAACGAATGCCCCATTTACAATGTTGATACTGGATATAAAAGGCTCTACTGGAAGCAAGATAGGGAAATTAAGTGACTACGTACAACATTTTACAGAAGCTACCCAATTAACCGGCGATGATCAGTGGCAGTGCGAGCTATGTAATAACAAAGTTAATGCTACAAAGCAAATGAGTCTATCTAATAACCTCCCACAAACACTGATAATTATGCTGAAACGATTTGTGGCGGATCGGGTCGGAAGCAATCAGAAAAAGCTTACTCATAAAGTGGCTTATGACGAACACCAACAAATAAATGGGACAAACTATAACTTAAAGGCTGTCATCTACCATTACGGCACAACATTAGCAGGAGGCCACTACACGGCCTC
Organism: Holosporales bacterium; assembly: GCA_031258785.1. Classification (GTDB taxonomy): domain Bacteria; phylum Pseudomonadota; class Alphaproteobacteria; order RUG11792; family RUG11792; genus JAIRMJ01. The sequence goes on from JAIRMJ010000026.1 coordinate 7,830, forward strand.
TGTGCGGCATGGCACGCAGTGGTATTATGCGAATGACGAGTCAGTTACAGCATTAGAGCCGAACGCGCCACAACCAGATAAAGACGAGCAACAAGCGTACCTGCTGTTTTATGAGAAGAACGATGCAGCTGCAACGTCGAGTAGCAGCTCAAGTTCGGCGAGTTCCTCAAGCAGTAGTTCCAGATCTACAAACCCTCCATAATCCGGAACTGAGGCCTCTTGTACGAAACAGCTGCCTACCATCAAATGTCGCTGAATTCACCTCGCTACATCCGCGCTTCTGCCAGTATTCCCTGGCTCCATCAACAGTTTGAGCGAGGTCTGACATCTTCCTGCGAACACTCATGGCCAACCGTTGCATGGCGTGATACTGTGAACTCAGTACATAATCAGCATTTTGTCACACAATTCATACACAATACATCACCTTTAATAATCAACAACAGTAAACCATCTTGGTGCTCGTACCATTCGAACTATGTGTTCGTCACAAGAGTTTTTGTTTAAAATGCAATCTCGGTACCCGAGATGCGTTAGCTAGAGACTGTCACATAACTGCTGAGAAATTTGCATAAATTATAAATAATGTATCTGCAAAGTTGTAATGTCATCAATACGCTTGCCATGCTAAGTTAACGACAAGTGCTCATAAGTATCCAAAACCTCCTCACATCAGCCCTAAAACGGAGTAAGTCTCTGTTTTTTGCGCATATCGCCCAGCCAGATTTGCAGAAGTAACGTGACTTCACACTGATTTCGTGACCTACTCAAAGACCGCAGGAATACCAAGGGATACGTGATGTTTGTGCGTACGCGTTATGAAATTTGTACTATGCTAGAATCCACCAAAAGCCAGCTTCAAGCCACTACGGGAGCCATATTTTCACCATTGGCTTTCCAGACGTCGATATGGTTATGTGGTAAACTCCTCCTTAGTTTAAATGTTAATCACAAATGAATCGGTGTTCTCATGGATGGTGCTGCAGCCGATTGTGTACAGTCTTATAAGTACTTGTAATGTTACATCATTTGTAACTGCTCTACACAGAGATATAGATGGCGGAGGAGAAATGGTATCACATACGAGGCCACTCACTGACAGTTGCCTCGATTCCAGTATCCTTATCTAGCTGTATATGCTAGCATAAGCATCACGGTAGTGAGAAGCTAAACACGGTTTAAGATTATAAAGTTGGAAAGGTAAAGATTTAATGTTTTCAGTGACGAGCGAAACAATCAACTGGGGTGGCAAAAATTTAACGATCGAGACAGGAAAGATCGCGAGGCAAGCCGATGGGGCCGTCTTTGTGCGGTACGGGGACACAACAGTTTTATGTACAGTTGTTTATGCACGGGAGACGGCAAATGACGCTAGTTTTTTCCCGCTTACTGTGTATTACCAGGAGAAATTTTATGCTGCAGGAAAGATTCCAGGCGGATTTTTGAAGAGAGAGGGAAAACCGACTGATAGAGAAGTCCTAATATCGAGATTAATCGATAGGCCGATACGCCCACTTTTTCCAGACGGGTTCTTGAACGAGGTTCAGGTAGTCTGCACGGCGATGAGCTACGATGCGGAGTGCTCACCTGATATAGCCGCGATGATCGGTACTTCCGCGGCATTGGCTATCTCCGGGGCCCCATTCCTTGGGCCCATAGCAGCATGCCGCGTCGGATACAGCAAGGAGGAAGGGTTCATATTGAATCCGTCCATAAGCTCTGATCTAGATTTAATCGTCGCTGGCACAAAAGACGGGGTCCTAATGGTTGAATCAGAAGCAAATGAGCTGACAGAAAAAGTCATGCTGGATGCCGTCATGTTTGGATTTGAGTCGTTCCAGCCGGTTATAAATACGATAGAAAAGCTACGGAAGAAGATTGGGAAGCCAGTGACGCAACCAGTGCCATATGCAGAGAAATACGCCGAAGCCCTTAAGAAAATAGAGAAGTTAGCGAAAGCGAAGATCAAGGCAGCGTTATCAATCGAGACAAAACTCGAAAGGAGAGGGGCGCTAGAAAAACTTCGAAAAGATATAATCTCACAGCTCGGAGATGAACATACAGGCGTAGTCCTCGATATGCTGTTTGAGGAACTTGTGGCAAAGTCGATGAGGGACAGTTTGCTTGCTTCGAAGAAAAGAATCGACGGACGCGATCTTGAACAAGTTAGACCGATTAGTTGTGAAGTCGACGTGTTGCCAAAGGTGCATGGCAGCGTACTCTTTACAAGGGGTGAGACGCAGGCACTCGTAGTAGCGACCTTAGGCTCTAACTCAGATGAGCAGATAATTGACGATATAGAGGGCGAAAGGAAGCAGAGGTTCATGCTGCACTATAACTTTCCACCGTATTCCGTCGGAGAAATGGGAAGGATGGGTGCTCCAGGTAGGCGAGAGGTGGGGCACGGAAAGTTGGCATGGCGCTCTTTGAACCGAATAATTCCAACGAAGGAGGAGTTCCCGTACACGATCCGGATAGTCTCTGAAATAACAGAATCAAATGGATCGTCCTCAATGGCAACGGTCTGTGGAGCCTCCCTCTCGATGATGAGCGCTGGTATACCGGTGAGAGCTCCAGTGGCTGGAATAGCGATGGGACTCGTGAAAGAGGGAAAACTGCACGTTATTCTCTCTGATATCATGGGTGATGAGGACCACCTCGGAGATATGGATTTCAAGGTAGCCGGAACAAAGGATGGTATCACAGCACTCCAAATGGACATAAAGATCACGAGCATTAATCAAGAAATAATCCAGGAAGCTCTGGCGCAAGCTAAAAAGGGACGTCTGCACATACTGGAGATCATGAATAAGACGATTGCATCCTCTAGAAACGAACTTAACGAGAATGCTCCACGCGTTACTACAGTGATAATTGACAAGGACAAGATCAGGGATCTCATAGGCCCAGGCGGTAAAGTAATAAAGGAAATTTGCGAGAGAACACAGGCCCAAATTAATATAACTGATAACGGTGAGGTCTCCATCTTTTCATCAGACAAACAAAAGATGGCTGAAGCTCTTGAGGCGATAAAATCCGTATGCTGCCCCCCGAGCGTAGGATCTGTATTTGACGGTGTTGTTGTCAAGATAACAGATTTTGGTGCGTTCGTGGCAATAGGCGGCAACAGAGAGGGACTCCTTCACATCAGTAATATTGCTTCATATCGGGTACGAGAGGTATCAGATGTCCTAGCAATGGGACAAGAAGTGCGGGTTAAGGTTATAGATGTGGATGAGAGAAACCGGATTAAACTTTCTATGAAGGACGTATGACGGATGGTGACGACACTCTGATAACAATACCGGATCTTCGTACAGACAGACGTAACGACTCTGGAGAAGATGCTGACTCTGCGAAATGATGCAAATTAGATGATGGAGGGTCTCAGACGTCGTGATATTGAAAAAAGATAGCGCTGTGTAAGAAGTGTCTAGCAGCGGTAGTGAAATGGGATTCTTCGTTAAGATGTGTGGATGAAATGACGAAAACGCAAGACGAATAATGCAAGAAGAATTCAAATCAGACCTGGAGACGAAAGTGAAACTGAAAACGATGATATTTTCGCTATTGTGAAAGTTAGATATAGGAAAATGTGTTATAAAAGGAAACCACTGTGCTACTCCTCATAATCCTTGATGGCTTCGGATTCAGTCGGCAAAAACTCGGCAACGCGACGCTCGCAGCGAGCACGATAAACAATCAGCTAGCTAAGCGCGGTGGGGCAATGCTCGCTGCATCTGGTCCTGCAGTGGGGTTGCCCCTAGGACAGGCCGGAAACTCAGAGGTAGGACACCTAACGATTGGAGCTGGACGTGTTGTAAAGCAAAAGTTGCTGACAATCAGCGAAGCACTGGAATCAGGAGTGGCTGAACTGGAAGCTGCCATACTAGAATTTCTGAAGACAAACAAAAGGGGGGTGTGCCATTTGATGGGACTGTTTTCTAGTGGTGGAGTCCATTCCGATATGGCTCATCTCCTCTGGGCGATTAAAACACTCCGTGCACAGTCGGTAAAGCTGAAGGTACATATATTCCTAGACGGAAGAGATGTTGGATACAGGGATGCTGAGAAACTACTAGAAAGTGCGCTGAATTCACGTGAATTATTAATATCAGATATAGCAACGATTCAGGGCCGGTTCTACGCAATGGACCGAGATTGCAGAGAAGAGCGCACACAGTTGGCATACGATGCAATAGCAAGCGGCTTTGCTCAAGCAAGAACAGACAACCCTCTGAATGCGATAAGGTCTTTCTATGCTCGTGGGATATATGATGAAACTATTCCTCCGATCACGGTTGGCCTATACGATGGAGCCTCAAAGGACGACTTGTTTTGGATGTTGAATTTTAGGCCAGACAGAATAAGGCAACTGCTGAGCAAACTGCTGAACAGCGGCTATGAGAATATCATGACGATGACAAGTTGCGGACCGAAAATAGATGATAAGGTGAAAATTCTCTTTCCAACGAAATCGATAAAGAACACGCTGAGTGAGGTGCTGGCATCGCACGGCATGAGACAGCTCCGAATTGCCGAGACTGAGAAGTACGCCCATGTGACGTATTTTTTCAATGGCGGTGTTGAAAAGCAGTTCGAATTCGAAGACAGGATACTTGTACCTTCTCCACCGGTTGAGGATTATGCAACGACCCCGGCTATGTCATCGGATCAGATTGCATGGCACGTCTCTGAGGCACTTCGTGCAGCCTCGCATCAGGTGATCATCGTGAACTTTGCGAATGCAGACATGCTGGGCCACACAGGCAACTTAGAGGCTACAAAAGAATCGATAAGAATCCTGGATAAGCACGTAGAAAACCTATTGAAGATCGCTGATCAGAAAAATTGTGAAGTGATTATAACAGCTGATCATGGCAATGCAGACGAGATGCTGACGCCAGATAACGCTCCCCATAAGTCACACACGAATGCGCTGGTACCGTTCGTGATCTGCTCACGCATCAAATATTCCTATGCTAAAACCGGGACATTGGCAGATATCGCTCCAACGATCCTTTCGCTCTTGGATATTCCTATACCAGCCGAGATGACTGGCTCGGCACTTGCAAAGAAGATAGCATAGAACCTGTCTTCATGATGTATACATTATCTCCCAATGGGATATACGTCAGGAGTTCGGTGGAAAGTTTATCACCTTACGTGAAAATGAGGCTGACATATCTCCAAAACGGAGACGGCGGTTCCGGTTATACGAACCACATCTCCGACGATCTTCAGTCCAACAACTCCTGTTCTCTTTGAAGCTTGGAAGGCACGCAGCTGCGACGTCCCCAGACGTATACCCCAATAGTGAGCCAGCCTGCAATGCATCGATCCACAAACTGGATCTTCGAAAATTCCCACCTTAGGAGCAAAGTACCGTGAACAAAAATCAAATCCTTCTGGACCAACGGCGGTTATCGCAATAGCTCGACAATCTATTGCTTGGATTGCGCTGAAATCTGGGACCGCCTTTACGACGTCCTGTGCTGTTCTCAGGACTATGATGAACATCGTCTTATCGTATACAATTTCCAGGTGTTCTCTTATACCAATCACATCTTTCACGACAAATGGGACTCTTTCGCATCTTTTAACGGGGAAGATGGGAAACTCCATCGTAATGGCAGGTCCGTCTCTGTTAGCGAAAATATGCCCAGATTGGTACTCAAAATCTACGTTGTCTCCATCCACCAGCTGCTTCCAGAATACGACGTGCGCAGCTGCTAGCGTGGCGTGACCGCAAAGAGGAGCCTCATCATTTGGTGAGAACCAACGTATATAGAACGAATTGCCATCGTTCCTTTTCACAAACGCAATCTCGGACCAGTTGTAATATTTTGCGATGCTTTGCAGCCCTGAATCTGGGGGGTACTCGTCTAAGATGCAGACTCCAGCTGGATTCCCCTTGTACGGCGTATCAGTAAATGCATCAACCAGAAAAAACACACACTCTGCTGCTCAGAATCGTCCCATGTGCTGCATTATCACACGATCAGCAATTCAATGCACCATAAAACCTTGTATCAAGCCTTTGCGCGTGCGAACGTAAGCAAAGAAGGCGATTCCAGACTGATAGAAAGTCGTTTATATACGCAACTTAAAATGATAGAGTCCACATATTGGCATTTCGTTGTTGATCTTCACACGTATGGTAAAACGTTTTTTGTCGAGAGCTCACGATGAGTTACGTCAGATTGCAGTAATTCCGCATTATTACCAGCATGTAGATGGGTCGTGTTTTGTGAAATTCGGAAGGACTCACGTGATTTGTGCGGCTACTGTTGACGAACGCGTACCTATGTTCTTGAGGAACACGAAAACTGGCTGGGTATCAGCAGAATATGGCATGTTACCATGTTCATGCAGCGAACGCACTGATAGGGAAGCTGCTAAGGGAAAACAGTCTGGACGTACCCTGGAAATCCAGCGGCTAATAGGGCGGTCACTCAGAGCTGTCATCAATCTGGCCGGACTCGGAGAAAGGCAAATCAGGGTAGATTGCGATGTCATACAGGCTGATGGAGGGACGCGTACAGCTAGCATCACTGGTGGCTTTGTGGCAATGCATCTGGCGTGTCAAAAGCTAGTAAAGATCGGAAAGATAGCGGAAAATCCGGTCAGACAGCATGTCGTAGCAATCTCGTGTGGCATCGTAGATGGGACACCTCTTCTCGATCTGGATTATCTAGAAGACTCTAATGCAGAGGTCGATTCGAATTTTGTTATGTCTGACGACGCTATTGTTGAGATTCAGTTGTGCGGCGAAAAGAGACCTTTTTCAGAGAAGGAATTCAATAAGTTGCTGGATTATGCCAAGTTCGGCAGGGATGAACTAATTTTGAAACAGAAACAAGCCATCGGGCTTTAACTACCAGTCTCTCTATACCTACCAAACTCACGGAGTATAACAAGGTAGATGGAACGTAGTGTAGCGAGATCACTGAGTGAGATACATTCGTTTGTGATGTGAGCACCTGAGATTGGAGTTCCTATCTCAACGACGTCTGTTATTTCTTTTATGAAGACCGCATCTGAATTACCTCCAGACGTACCAACCTGCGGACAGATACCAATCTCTGTGGTTATGATATCGGACAAAAATGAGATGAATTGTTTTTTCGCTCCTACGAACGGCGCACCAAATCGTTCGAACGACGTAGTGACGTTGCTTGGCAAACTTTGCATAATGTGGTGTTCTAAGCGGTCGAATGTCCAGCAGTCGTTGAATCTGACGTTTAGTTTGGCCAATGCCACGGATGGGATGATATTCCTCACTTCATTGTCTACATCTATTGACGTTATCTCTATGTTAGTCCTGTCAAAGTTATCACTTCCTTGGTCCAGCGGTACATTCAGCAGCCCACACAAAAATTCTAAAAAGTTCGTGATATGATTCCCGAATATTGGTCCATTAGCAACATGGCATTGCGAGCCATTTGATGTGAGGTTCACATTCAAACTTCCACGGCATCCGATCTTTATGTATTCTCCTGAGTTGCCTGGAGAGCAACTTTCGCAAATGACGCAGCCTGTGATATTCTCCTTGGTGTTTTTCAGATGCTCAACAACCCTTTTTGTTCCGTTGTTGCCCATTATTTCTTCGTCGCTCGTTAGGAGGACACTGATAGAAAAATTTGGATGATCAGCTTTCGAAAATTCGTAAATCGCAGCTAAGCAAGCGGAAAGAGGCCCCTTCATGTCGTTCGTCCCTCGGCCATATAGGTACCCATTTCTCTCTGTTAGAACAAATGGGTCGGTCGTCCACCCCACAAGTGGCGGGACCACGTCTACGTGCCCGGCAAAACAGATATTTTTCTTTGCATCACCGAATTTTGCATATAGATTGCTGACGCCCTCAAATTCAAGCATTTCACAGGAAAATCCCCAGCTATCCAAAAGCCTGGCACAATAGGCAATGGCATCGCTGCCGTTTGGCGTCACAGTCTCGAAGCTTACTAGCTCTGCTAGAATTTTTGTCGAGAAGTCCTGCATATTGCTGCTCCATTGCTAATCTCGCTCGTATCTTAGCAGATCACATTGGATTGTGATATCCATTTCCATAGAAGTCGGTTGAGTATGATATATGTTGCTGGAGGAGTGGTGCGAGCGATCCATTATCACATGAGGCCGAGTAGCTGGGGCAGGTGTTTTTCATTGATATACAGGCAATAATAGGCTGACGTCCCGCTCTCTGTAAGGATGCTGTCATCCTCTAAATAGGTGCTGCTTTTCGTTTCTGCTATTTGTTCCTCGGTAGTGCCGCAGGCATCTCTTTGCACCTCCTCCCAAGTGGCTTCCCGAACTATTTCGTCATCGTATTTTATCCAAAGGTTTTCGCTTGCTTTGTCGTTCATCGCCGACCCGGTGCCATTGTATTCCTTTATGTAGGTGTAGTAGTGTCCTCCTGTTTCAGTCCCGGAGTGTATTATGACAGCATGTAGCATGTAGGTTTCTCCAGTATCTGTGCCGCCAATCATTTTGCCAACCTCGGCGCCTGGAACAGTAGTTAGTGATCTTGGTAGCTGCGCAACAAGTTGTTCCGCAGTTTCGTTAATATAGATCTCCTTTTTATCTTCAGGTAGTTTAGATGCTCCACCTAGCAGTAGTATCCTGTTACAATCTTTATATCTATTGTCTTTAACTATTATTTGTTTATACTTCTTACCGTCTCTAATTATTGCATAGGGCTCGATTTCATTATCTGGAATCTTTACCAGTTTATATTGATATCGATTTAGACCGATCTGTAGCACGGGCGGTGAATTCATAAAACGTCGATAGGTGGTGGATGATGTGGCGTTTTCATAGCGGCCGGCTGATGTCTGAATGCCGGTGGACAATTTTTTAAGTGCTGATGACACTGAGTTTTGATCACTAACCGGTATCTGCAGTAACGAAGTGACTTCGGTGGTTTGAGTAGGCTCCTTTTCATCTGTTTCGGAGGTGTCCGATATCGTGATTGAGTGCATTATTATTTGTAGTGGGCCCAGCAGACTGACGAACCCGTTTGTGCTATTTAATCGATTCACTATCGCCATTGATCCATCACGCATCATGTCTTTTTGTATTGAGATCTCATCAAACGGAAAGCCTAGTATTGTGTAAAGTCCTCCCACGGCTGGCGCTTTTTGTTGAAGGTCCTTGCGGCTGTTGAGCGCTAGATAGAGGTTACGGAGTACAATCGCTGTTTGTATCGCCTCCTCGTCTACTAAGGGTTTTTCATCGCTTCCGATCTTGACTTTAGCTTTTCGCAGAAGCTTTTGATTCACACTGATGAATTCGCTCATGTGCATAATGAATGGAATGCTAAGGAATACCTGAGTAATTGAGTTAAGCCAGCAGAGAGAGTGTGGGTTTTTTAGACCTCGCAATTGCAGTTCTTCTTTGGTCCACCGCTCAGCTGGTTTGGCCATGATCTGATAAAGTGACTGCATTAAATAGTTTTTTTGTCCTTCCGTGAGCCCGATGGCCAAGCGTATTCCTGTTTCGATCTGCGCTAGCTCACCTTTAATCGGATCAGCCGGGGTTTTTAACATTTCCTTTACCCAGTTTTTCTGCTCATCGACGGATCTGTTTGTGATAGGATTCAGAGAGAAGTCCTTAGCTGCTTGAGACGCAGCTTGTGCGTGACTTGTTTCTTGGCTTATTTGTTTAAGCTGTCCTATGTGAACGTAACGCATCGGACTTGTGCGCCATAGCCCGGTGTTTGGATCTGTTATTGCTTGACACAGTCCATTTATTTCATCGTCGGTGGGATATTCCGGATCTGTCGGCTGTCCTTGATCCTCGAAATTTTCCGGGAAGTAGATGCGATTAGGAGACATATATTCAATGGCATATTGCAATTCGTGTCCATTAGTGTTGGCTGGACTAATATTCCCGCTTCGTTTTTTGATCATAAATCGTAAGCAGGGCATAGAAGTTATGCTCGCCATTCGAGTGCTGGTCGTTGATGGGTCCATTATCGGGGTTGGAAAATATTTCGGCCATCGGTTTTTTAGAAATATTTGCTGTTGATTTTCGGTCAGATGCTTCGGTGGGTAAAAAATCTGTTTTTCGGAAGTTAGAATTGGAACAGGATAAAAGCTGATAAGCTTGGTGGTGCACTGTCCTGCTAGATACCATTTGGCGTTATTGCCCCGATTAAAGCTCCAGGTAGGGAGTATATGCCTGAGCCTGAGAGCTAGATCGATTATATCTGCCGGAGAACTTTTGTATGTTTGAATGAGAGGCGATGTTTCACTTTGATCGGCCCATTTTTGTATTTGCTCTATATAGATAGGGCTGTATGTTAATTGCTTTGAAGCAGAGAAGAATGCGACGGTTAGCGCATCTTTAAAGAGATTTGTGTATCTTTGATATTCTTTTTCGGTGCGATGAATATTTGAAGTAGAGCTGCCCGAGATCTGAAATGGTGTTTCATCATATGTTGCACTGTAGAGTGCATCCCCAACTGCCGCCGTCGCCCAAACACAGTCGATATACTCGGCTTGTTCCTTTTCCACCACTGTCTGCTCAGTGCCGAACTCACGCCCATCGAGCAGTACACAAAGGACTCTCGCTAAGCGTGGATCTAGTGTTCTATTTTTTAACCTCCATTCCAGCTCCAAAGTAAGATACAAAGGGAACCACTCTTGCTTATAATATTTCAGATAGTTTATTGCCTCTTCAGCCTTTTGGTAGTTCACTAGTTCTTTAATGCGATCTTCACTGTTAGTGATCATCGACGCGTACTTTGTTCGGAACGTGTTATCTTTCTTTCCACCTACAAAATACTTTATCACTTCTGCCACAGTATTATCAGATGCAGATGCGGCTACGCGAGCACCAAATGCCACAGTTATAAAAACCAGAAAAACACGAAGATAATAACGCTTCACGTGAGACCTCCGACAGAACCACATCTTATGGTCAGATTCTACCACATATTCACATTTGAAGTCAAATATGTATAGCGTACTATGTGTGGACTTATGTAGAATACTGGTTATTATAGATTTTTGAGCTTTTGTGGTGTGAATGCTTAGCCTGATCTTTCGCAGGGTTACTCAAACAACTGGCATAGTGCTTTCCGCCGCTCTTCTGATATGGGGTGTGTTCTACTATTATGGCAGGGATCTTCCAAGCGAGGAGACTTTGTTGAATTACTACCCTCCGATAACGACAAAGATATACTCAGCAGAAAAAGAGCTGATAGAGGAGTATGCGGTGGAACACAGGGTAATCCTGCCATTTAACAAGATACCGATGATAGTGAAAGGTGCATTCATAGTTGCTGAAGACAAGGATTTCTATTATCACGCAGGCATAAGTTTACCGAGCCTGTTAAGGGCGATCCTGGAGAATACAATACGAAGGTCCTGGAAAAGAAAGCCGGCAGGAGGATCCACCATCACGCAGCAGATAGCAAAGAACTTGCTCGTTGGTGGGGCTCGCAAGATATCCAGGAAGATAAGGGAGGCGATCATGGCGTTTCGTATAGAGGCCACGATTCCTAAGGATAAAATACTGGAAATATATATAAACCAGCTGTACCTAGGAAAGGGATGCTACGGCGTTCTGGAAGCCTGTGATTACTATTTTGACAAGCCCATAGATATGCTTGAGGCGCACGAAGCGGCATTCCTGGCATCCATACCGAGCGCCCCGTCGGCATACATCAATATGACAGAGTCCTCAAAGCTCTTGCTTAAGAGGAATTCAATCCTGCGACAGATGTACGAACGCGGCTACATAACGAGCCAGCAGCTCAAGACTGCGATCTCCAAGCCAATAGAGATAAACCTGAAAAAGCGTAAGATCTCGGCTCCGTACTTCTCTGATGAGATATTTAGGATATTCACGCAACACATACCGAAAGAATCGTTCGCGCGAGGCGGTTACATAATAACTACCACAATGAAAAAGACATTTCAGCGATGTATCGACCTTGCGATGGAGAACGGACTGATCGAATACACGAAGAGTAAGCCGTGGCGCGGGCCAGTCGGGCATGCAGGTGGAGATGCCACGATGGATCTTTCTCGTATCACAAAGAAGCTTCCAACGACCGTCAACAAGATCACCGCCTGTGTCGTGAGGAAAGTCAACAAAACGACTTTGCAGTGTGAAGACAAAGATAAAAAACCAATCACAGTCAAGCTAAGAGACCGTTTCTACGCAGATGCGCAATTCAGGCCAGGGGACATCATCTTGTGTCGATATATGCCACACGAGAAGATTCATGAGTTATATCAAACTCCAGAAGTAACCGGGGCAATGGTGGCGATGGACCTGAGCAACGGAAACGTTCTGGGCATGACTGGAGGGTACAGTTTCGACATATCGACATTCAATTGTGCAACGCAAGCGATGAGGCAGCCAGGATCCACGATTAAGCCATTCGTCTACGCTGCAGCCCTTGAGAGCGGCATGGATGAAACGGACATTATATACGATAAGCCAGTAACGATAACACTGGCAGACGGCTCGAAATACACCCCTCATAACTACGGAGGGAGGTGCTATGGCGAAATACCGTTGCGGGATGGCCTGATCTACTCCAGGAACTTAGCCACGATAGACGTGGCCATGCGTGTCGGCATGGACGACATCTCACACATCTTAAAAACAACAGAACTAATAAAATCGCAGATCCCGATCTCCGCCGTACTTGGCTCAGTTGAGACAACGCTTCTCAGACTAGTTACTGCTTTCTCCGCGTTTTTCAATGGAGGGATTATGGTATATCCCAGATTCATGACAGAAACAACGCAACAAAGCGGTTCCGCGCTACAAGGCGAGACGAAGCACTATTTTCAAAAGGTTATGGTCAAACGCGTGCTGAGCAGAGAAACGGCCGATATAATGAAACGCATATTGCATGACGCTGTCATGTACGGTACGGCAAACGCACTGCACGGGCTTGAATCTGAACTCGGGATATCAATCTTCGGAAAAACTGGAACCACAAACGAGTTCAAGGATGCATGGTTCATCGGCTGCGTAAAAGATGGCACAAGATCGTACATCTTGGGAGTGTTTGTTGGATACCGCACACCACGCAAACTTGGTGATCGTTGTTCAGGAGCGCGAATTGCGCTGCCGATTTTTGCAAATTTTGTTAAAGAATTTTACTCAAAAAACCAGGACCGCTAACGCAATTTTTCCTGGAGAACTAACGTTTCTTCGAGTCAGAGCCATTTGGCGTGCGTTAAACTTTATTTGGTTCACGTTAACCGTTTGTTAATACTTTTAATCTAGAATTTATTAGTACAACCGTATTTGGAGCTAAAGACAATGTTACTTTTCCTACTGACGCACATCGTTGCGTCCCAAGATTGCTGCCAGCAGGCGGCTGATTATGCAGTCGCCGTACAAGATGCCGATAAGGCAGCCAAAATAGCAAGGCTGGCTCACGCTGTGGGAGGCGGTATGCAAGGTCACTTTATGAACATCTCAGATAACGCGGAGCATGACGCAGAGTTAAGTGATGCCGATTCCAAGAAAGAAGAAGAGGAAGAGGATAAAGGTAAGAAGAAAGACGAACCTAAGGATGAAGAATCTTCCAAGAGTGAGGCTTCTGATGACTCCAAGTCCGACGACTCCGAATCAGATGACTCTAAGTCCAGCGATTCCAAGTCTGATGATTCTAGACCAGAAGAAAAGAAATCCGATAATGAGGAAGTTAAAGATGGGTCAGAAACCGGGCCTGTAGTAGACGCTAATGAAGCGAGTAAAGTGCTGGATGAAGGGAAGACTGTCGTAAAGACTAGCTTATTAGAGCAGCCAGACTCAGCAAATGGTTCGCCACCGCATATGGAAGATGAGCAAGAGTTACCTACGGCCGAAGCTGCAGCTTTCAATACAAAGGCCACTGTGAACGCGATGGAAAATGACTATTCAAACGAAAGGGTCGCGCAACTTGCATACGCGATTGCCGATAGTCTTGGCATGGGAATGACGCAGGTAACAGTCGTCAGATAAATCAATGGTTCTGTGTCATTTCTGCATTTTCTGCATGAGCGTGGCCTAGTAAACGTAGATCTGTTTGAGATCGCCAGGAAGAGCACAGGAGGCACAGATTCGTATGTCTGCGACCTCCTTCTTGGAACTGGCGACTTCTGCGAAGAAGAACTCGCCAGATTGAAATCAGAGTACTACAAAATCGAGTACACAGACCTCACAAATTTCTCAAAGATCGACCGCATAGATTATAAGGACTTCGAGTCCATACTGGCTCTACCATTTATGGCGGCATCTGATTGCGTACACATAGCTGTACATGATCCTGGAAGTCTCGCAGTAGCCGATAAAGTTGGACACTACCTCGCTATGTATGACGAGACCAGCACCCTTAGACATACATATTATGTCGCGACCAAAAGTGCCCTGAAACAGAAATTTAGAGAGATAAACAGGGGCCAAACGAACCTGGTAAACGGCATACTGCACGATGCGATGCAGAGCGCAGCATCAGATGTGCATATAATTCCGCTCGATAAAACAGTTAAGATTATGCTTCGAATAGATGGAACTCTCACGGATTATAGGCTACTCCCAATTGATGAGTTTGAGCAGCTAATCATATCGCTAAAAGTGCTGGCAAAACTTGATATCTCGGAAACAAGGAGGCCACAATCCGGTCGTTTCATGAAGAATAACTGCGACTTCAGAGTTTCCTCACACCCCACTTCAAAAGGCGAGAGTATCGTGATAAGGGTGCTGAACAAAAACAAGGAGCTCATCTCCATCGGTAACATAGGATTTTCGGATGATCAAATAATGTATCTCACTGAAATAACTTCATACTCGAATGGAATGATTATATTCTGCGGTCCAACTGGTTCCGGTAAGACAACGTCCATATACTCACTTCTTGAGACGATAGACAAGAAATCGAGAAACATCATGACATTGGAGGATCCAGTGGAGTACCAGATCCAAAACATCCGTCAAACTGAGATCAAACGGGGAGTTATAGACTTCGCCGATGGTATCAGATCAATCTTGCGCCAGGATCCAGATGTTATCTTCATAGGCGAAATACGAGACGAAGAGACGGCAAAGATGGCCGTAAGAGCCTCCATGACAGGGCACCTCGTATTCACCACAATCCACTCAAATGACAGTTTCGGAGCAATATCCAGGTTCCGAGAACTCAGCGTACCAAACTCCTTGATCGCTGACAATATCATCGCAATCATCTCTCAGAGATTGGTCAAAAAAGTTGGCCAAGGCCGCACAATAGTCTCTGAAATTTTGCGCATAGATAAATCTTTAAACGATATGATATCCGCTGATGAAAATCAGCAAAACCTGAGAGCACACGCAATTTCTGCTCTCAATTTCAGAACCATAAGCGACGACTACAATGCAAAATGCTCTGCCAATTTGCTATGCAATTCGGATTTTCAGCTGGGCAGTTCTTGATGGACCTCTGCCGATTGAACGTCTGTTCCTGTTTTGCTCGCCCCTTCATTGCTCCACATAAAAAACCCGGGCCTTCTTATTTTAGTCCGGGTTGTTTTTACAAGCACTCAAAGGGTCTACCTTTCCCTCCCCAATAAAAACTCGTGTTAGCCGGCGGCTTCCCCATCCGATACTGGCTCAGCTGGTGCACTCGCTGCTTCCGTCTTTTTCTCATCAGGTTCATTCGTTGCAGCGGCAGGCTCCTCTTTTCCTGCTTCTTCACTCTTCCCAGCGGTCGATTGGCCGCTCAGATTTGTATCATCATTTAGGGCCGCCGTCTCCTTTTTCATTTCTTCTCTTTGTTTGCTGTGGCCACCTACATGAGACTTCCTGTCAGCTTTGTGCTTCTTTTTTGTTTCGCCTTCTTCTTCACTGCCTGTGCTACCAGTTGCGCTAGCAGCGTCCGGTTCGGTCACTGCCGGTGTTGCCCCCTCTGCTTTTTCTGCACTTCCATCTGTTTTCGATTCTGTCGCTGCCGATGCCTCTGCACTTTCGCTTGATGTTGCTGTTTTTTCGCTTTCTGCCGTTACGGCAGCGCCATCAGTCTTCTCATCTGCCTCTTTATCAGCCACTGCGTTAGATATTGTCCCACCGCCGATGATTAATGACAGCGCCAACGTAAGTAATCTAGCTTTTTTCATTTTTTCTCTCTCCGTTAAATAGAATTCGTCCTTGTTGCCTATGCAACACCCTCATATTTGATTATACGATAAATTAGCGTGTAACCACCAAAATTTTCACTGCTTTGCTCGGCTAAAAAAGCTTAGTGGCTGAAATGCAACAGCTACTAGCCTCAATCTTCACAGTAAGTTTGTTTGCCTTGAATTACACTATAACGTCACAAGGTATATGGCTCCTCATAGGGAACCAAGATGAATATAAACAACCATCGTATGATATATCAGGATCCATTATGGGAACTACTGGAACTTGTCGTCATACAAATAACATCACTATTCATATCCCTCACTGATACCTTAACTGTTGATCCCCCCTTAGTAAGACCAATTACATGGTTCCCTCCTCTTACTCCTGCTACTACCTCCAGTATCTTCTCCCATATACCCTTATCTCTCCATCTACAGAACCTCCTATGTGTATTCTTCCAGTCTCCATAATCAGGAGGTAGATCTCTCCATGGAGCACCTGTCCTGAAGATCCATAGTACTGCATTGATA
Source organism: Holosporales bacterium (assembly GCA_031258785.1). GTDB lineage: Bacteria > Pseudomonadota > Alphaproteobacteria > RUG11792 > RUG11792 > JAIRMJ01. The sequence continues at coordinate 24,467 of JAIRMJ010000026.1, forward strand.
AAGGTTCTATTGTCCTATGCTGGTCTACCTGTATGCCCCTTACTTCCAGGAAGGTTGTTCTTTATACGATTCCATGTGGAGTCTGATATATCATGCCTGTGATGCATTGTTTGCACCTGTAGTTATAGCTTCGTACCATTCTAGCTTGACGACAAGCTTTAGTACAGTTCATATAAAAATTCGTATCGACAATTGTTTCTTGCTCAAGAATCTCACATATATCGTCGGATTGGATATTCCACCGATCGCTGGACAGTTCTTGACAATCTCAACGTTGCTTTCAGTTTGTTTGGTCCAACGTGCGGAGTCTATTTTACATCGTGGCGCATTCAGCTTTCACCTGTGCGCGCCTTTTTTCCCTGTGTTAGTACGACAAAATTCATCCTGCCACCATGGTTACAAACGGTTGTTAGCGTCCGTTCGCATTCAAATCCCTATATTCTCCATCAACAACCTTCTCATTATCTGATTGCTGTTGGTCTGGAGTATCAGTCTGATTTTTTGGATCTTTGTACATCATCTCCCCAATTTTCATTGAAGATTGCAGGAGAGTGCTGGTTTTTTGCTGAATCAGATCTTTATCCTCGCCATTGATAGCATCCTTCAGTGATGCGATTTCGGACTCTATTTTATTTTTCTCATCAGCAGACAACTTGTCGCCATACTCAGCGAGACCCTTCTCTGCCGCATGGATTGCAGATTCAGCTTGGTTTTTTGTCTCAACAAATGCTCGTCTCTTCGCGTCTTCGGCGGCATTTGCGTCTGCGTCTTTCAGCATCTGCTTTATTTCTTCTTCACTTAGTCCGCCGGACGCCTGTATTCTAATCTGCTGTTCTTTGCCGGTTGCCTTATCCTTTGCCGAGACATTGACTATCCCGTTGGCATCAATATCAAAGATAACCTCGATCTGGGGGGTACCTCGCGGGGCCGGTGGAATTCCCATGAGATCAAACTGTCCGAGAAGTTTGTTTTGTGCGGCAATTTCGCGCTCACCTTGGAACACACGGATTGTCACGGCTGTTTGGCCATCTTCTGCGGTCGAGAATACTTGGCTTTTTTTCGTTGGAATTGTAGTGTTCTTTTCAATCAATCGAGTGAAGATACCACCAAGAGTCTCTATACCAAGAGATAGCGGCGTTACGTCTAATAGCAGCACGTCCTTCACTTCGCCTTGCAAAACCCCAGCCTGAATTGAGGCCCCAATTGCAACCACCTCATCTGGATTTACCCCTCTATTTGGATCTTTTCCGAAAAACTCTCTTACTTTATCCACAACTTTAGGCATGCGTGTCATGCCGCCAACAAGGATTACCTCCTGGATGTCATTGTTCGTTATCCCGGCGTCTTTCAGTGCAGTTTTGCACGGAGCAATCGTCCGTTCAATCAAATCGTCGACAAGAGATTCGAATTTAGCACGCGTGAGTTTTACATTGAGATGCTTCGGTCCGGACGAGTCTGCTGTTATGAATGGCAAATTGATCTCCGTCTGCATTGAAGACGAGAGCTCAATCTTCGCTTTTTCTGCCGCTTCTTTTAGCCTTTGTAACGCCATATTATCTTTTTTGATGTCAATCCCAGATTCCCTCTTGAACTCAGATGCGACATAGTCGATTATGCGTGCATCAAAATCTTCTCCTCCAAGGAACGTATCACCATTCGTAGACTTAACTTCAAAGACTCCATCGCCAATCTCTAGAACCGAAACATCAAATGTTCCGCCTCCGAGGTCGTATACTACTATAGAGCCTACCGTTTTCTTCTCTAGGCCATACGCAAGAGCTGCCGCTGTTGGTTCATTGATGATACGCAATACTTCAAGACCGGCAATACGTCCAGCATCCTTCGTTGCCTGACGTTGCGAGTCGTTGAAATATGCCGGCACCGTTATCACGGCCTGCGTAACCTTGGTGCCAAGGTGCGCCTCCGCTATCTCCTTCATCTTTTGCAGAATGAAAGCACTCACCTGACTCGGGCTGTAGTCCGTTCCCCTCGCCTTTATCCACGCATCGCCGGTGGAGGATCTCACTATGTTGTATGGGACCAACTCCATATCCTTTTTCGTCATTGGATCGTCAAATTTGCGTCCTATCAGCCTCTTGACTGCAAATACGGTGTTCTCATGATTTGTCACTGCCTGCCTCTTTGCAGGCTGTCCAACAAGCTTTTCACCGTTTTCTAAGAACGCCACCATCGATGGCGTTGTCCTCGCTCCCTCGAGATTTTCAATGACCTTTCCTGTCTGCCCATCCATGATCGCGACACATGAGTTGGTCGTTCCTAAGTCTATTCCTATTACTTTTGCCATATCTTTATTCTCCTTAAATCATAGAGAATGCGTTAGCACTCTCCTTACCTAACTGCTAACAGTCTATCACCTTTTTTTTGGTGCGGCAACACAATTTTTAGCCCATTTGCGTTATTTGAGAGAGCTAAAAACTTGTGTCTGTGAATGGGATTGTGAGAAACCAGCGGCATATTCCGGCAGAGAAGAGTTCCTGCGCCTATTACACGGCATCTACGCAACAAATCTATTATTCGCAGCTCTTCTCTGACGCTTCCTACGACACCGCATTGCGTAAGTCAAGACCAAGAAGTCTGGAATCATCACGATTAGCGGCTATACTCACGGCCATAAAAGATTCAGTGGCAACATTACAATTGTGTCAATAGGGGCCCCCGCGCTACCCACCGGCCTGTTGCGGATTTTGGATCGCTTCAACGGCCCAACGCATCTTTTCAATATCATATTTGTATAGCGTTGCTCTGGCGAATTCTGGGGCAAACTTGGCTAGCACCTTGTGCTCTGCTTCATCGCCAAATATTCGTTTGTATGTTATTTCGAACACGGCTATCTTCGATTCGAGGAGTTCCCGGATCGCCGCTATTACGTCTTCTAGTGTCGTGATGTGACGTCTGTTTATTGAGACTATCTGGTAAGCACCGCCATTAGCCGATCCGTCATCAGGCGATGTCACGTCACTAAATGGAGATCCGGCCTCGCTTTCAACGATGTATACTGCCTGGGCCGTCTTTCCAAACTCTATCAGCATATCTGTCGTAGTTCCGAAAAAGAGGGTCCCGGCAAAGCTCAGTAGCTTCATGTTTGCTGCAGAGGAGAGTTCAAAGGTTTTCTGAGTTATCTTCTTTTTCTTGCCTTCTCTGTAGATTGTCATCGAGAGTGGTTTGCCTTTTTTGTTTTGGACGATCTCATCAATTCGCTTTAGATTTGGCCCTATCAGTTCGCCTTCTACCTTCCAGATTATGTCGCCCGGCAACAATTCCTCAGATTCGAATGCTGTCAACTTCTTAAGGACGTAGAGGACCTTGTTGTTTGCCCGAGGAAAGTGCTTCTCGTATTCATCAGCTGCTTCTTTTGAGAGCAAGCCAGCTATGATGGCCTCTTGGATCGGCATGTATCTTATGATGAAACCGTAAAAATAGCGTCGTCGAGTTTCTCCTTCCTTCAGGGCATCTATAACATGTTTGATGTATGAGATCGGGAGAGCAGCTCCAGAAATCATCTTCCCGCCGTATAGCAATCCAATCACATCTCCATGCTCATCAAGAACAGGAGAGCCGCTTGCTCCTGGCACGGTGAGGCCAGAAAACTGAAAAGATTGCTCAGCAACCGACTTCAGAGACAATACACATTCGTTATCGAATATGAAACCTGTATATGTGGAGAACTCTTTCCTGCTAGAATTTCCCATTGCATATACAGTTGTGTTTATTGTTGGTTCGATTTTTGAGAATACCAGAGGACAGCAGTATGCCGGAATGTCAGATGGCTTTACTCTTAAAACTGCAAAATCATAACAAGGATCGCAGTACGCCAACGTCGCCTCGGCTGTTTGCCCGTTTCCGAACTTGACCTCATATGTACAGACCGACATCTCACCAGCTACGTGAGCGTTTGTAATAATCAGCCCCTTACCAAGATCTACAAGAAACCCTGTTCCGTGCCAAAGCTTGCTGTTTACATATTTTTCGAGAATCTCGTGTGCAGTCACTGTGATTGCAACAACTCCACGCCTTATCCTATCTAGCAGCTGCTTTTGCGACAGACCGTCATTTTGCCGCTTTTGCGATGATTCGTCGTATTTCTTGCAGCCAGATTTTGCAGATGGCAACGATTCTCTTTTTTCTGGCTTTGCATTCGAGTCCTCTGCTTGCTGAACTGCTACTGCATCCACGTTGTGGTGGTAGCACACAGCGCCGGCAGACAAAACTATCAATAAAATTTTTGTTCTCACGTAACTAACACACTTATTGTTTATTGCCAACTTCCAGCCGATACTAGCATACGACCTCTTCGTACGTCAATTGAGCCGCCACTCGTTCACATACTTTGATGGGAATCCAAGACCTCCTGTTCATTGAACGGTCAAGAGGGTAGGAACGGTTCCAACTTCAGATAATTTTCTTCATCTTATTTCTCGAAGATCTCACGGATCACACCCGGCTTAGGAAGGCTATTTGCTCTCTTAATGCGGCTATTCTGCATGTACATCTTCGTCGTTTGTGCCCACATTTCGCCAGGAGTTGGTATAGTCTGAGCTTCGCTTTATACTGCACAAGTCTCTTCCTCTCCTCCCGCACTCCAGCTATCATCTCGGTAACAAGACATTCGTAGAACGGCGTCATTCTGGCGTACCTCCAAAAATACTGAGCTAGCTCCTGGATTGGGTATCGCCAAGGTTTGTTCTTGCTTGCGTAGTGCACGATCGCCTCTTTTTCAACGCAAATTTTGCTAATCCTTTCGACAATTTCTGGAGCTATCCTGTCTGCGTGGAGAACGAGAGTTTTCTTTGTGTCGCTCAGGTAGTTCCACCTTTCTGATAGACGTAACGTCTTGTTCTCAAGCACGGAATTGAGCACATCTTGATCATGATTCTTAGGCCTCTTCATACATTCCAACCTTTTAAATAGCAGCGACTGTATATCATACTCCCTCATAAGTTTCACATTGAAAAGCATCACCCCGGAATTGAAATAGTTCGCTGGATCAGACATTTTCAACACGTCCCTTACGTACTTTTTCCTTTTGTCATCTGTATACATGGTAGTGTAATCGCCACCAACCGCCGCCAGATAGCCAGAAATATCAGTGTTAAACAAATCAGCTACGTCAGTATTCGCCACGAGATCAGCGTCAAGATACAACACCTTTTCGTAATTTTGGTATAGCTCTGGGATAAAGAACCTGGAGTACGCGTCGATAGTTATGTGAATCTTAGTGTAGAACAGATCCTTGTGCTCCAGCAATCGTTCACGGAGCTGCACAAATCTGATCGTAAAATTGTTTCGTCCAACGGCCAGACTCTGTATCAGTGCCTTCTTTTGCTGAGATATATTGCTTTCCAGTATCACTATGTCGTATTTGTTACATACAGTCGAATTGAAGATAATAGACTGAATCGCAACACATGCGTATGTCGCATATAGATTATCGCTAGCAAAGCAGATGGCGACGTTGTTTTCATCGTATGTTGGAACTAGCGGTGTTGCCTGCTGCATATCGTGTTGAACTAGCGCTTCTTTGGCGGTTCAGACGAAGTGGGGGCTTGCGCTCCAGGCTGTGATGAATCTGTCTGCTGAGCACCAGTGGCTGCCGGCCCAGTTGCTTTTTGCTGCTCTCCTGTTGGTGGATTCTTTGGCGGTAGTCCCAGCATGCCTAGCAGTTGTTCCTGACTTGCCGACTGAGCCATGTCAAACTCACCTCCAGTAGACACGAATATCGCTGGCACCACGGGGATGCCCAGTCCTTCTGCCAACGTATCATTCTCGATCAACTTCTTTTCTGCCTCTAACATCTTGCCTTCAACTTCTTGCATCTTTAGAGCTTGTTCTTCCACTGCTGCTTTGATAGTCGTTTCCTTTATTTCGCCTTTCGTTTTTACAATTGCTCCGAGGAAGGCCAGAGTTTTCGCTGGAGCTACCTCGTGTAGTGCGATATATGTCTTTGCCAACTTGGTCGACATCTCTCCCAGGATTGCGACTGGTACGATCTTGAAGCAGACATCCGCCTTTTTCTCCACCATCTGTACCATGTTCTTTTGAAATTCAATGCAGTGTTTGCAAAGCGGATCAAAGAAACAGACGACAGTTCTAGTGGATTTCGTTTCACCAAATTTCATGCTATGCTTGTCAATCTCTTCCATCCTCGCCTTGACATTCGCAGACATCTGCTTAATTGCGTCCTCACGCTTTTTGGATACTCCTTCTCCTATTGCGTCTACCAACAGCTGCGGATTCTGTTTAGCTACGTCGATTACTACGTTTTTCACCTTTTCCTGAAATGCAGCGTCTGATCCTCCTGTACACCTTTTCTGGAAAAAACATGCGCCGATGGCCACTGCCAGCGCCAGTATCGACAACACAACACATGCCTTGCCACACGAAGTTTTCTCGCTTTTCATAAAAATCACACCAAATTATTACATCATTTTAGAGTCTACTATTGAGTTGAACGAAAGGCAAGCAAGAAAAGAGCGCAAAACATGGCTCTACAGCGTTTTTTGTAACGCTCAAATGCCAGATTACTCCTCGGATCTCGTTTACAGAAACTCGGATATTACATTGGGAATTGATCTGCCGCAATACTCCATGACTGCCGGTGAGATTGGGCCACACCATATTTTCATGTCGCTCGTGATAAACATACTTCAGAAAAGGGCACACATGGTACAGTAAAAATGTATGTACATTCCAGCTTTGAGAAGTAATATTAGTATCTGTCACATTTTTCCACTTCCACGTTCCACTATGAGCCACTTTCTTACCAATATCGGATGAAAAATATACGAGGACGTTTAGTGTATACGGTAGTGATTCTGATGATAATTTGGCATATCGTACACTTATCCGACGCCTTGCCTCGCACACCATGACAAAATGCAAATCAAATGAGTGACAAAGATTCTCCGTTGTATTTTTTTAGTAAACAATCTCGCCATTTCACTCTCTAAGCCCCACATTCCAAAAATGTTAAGAACGTATCTCCATGCTGGACACTGTGTGTTAGTTCCGGCATCAGGGAAGCGACATCGAAGTTGGATTCTAGAATGAAAATTGAATGCATGTTGTACAGAATTGTCCGAAATCTAGAAAGTTGCGAGATGATTATTTGTCTGTTCTTATACGGAGGATCCATGAAGACGACTGCAGTAATGTCTCTATATGGAGCTAGAAGCTTCAAGAATATATCGTCTGGAACAGTCTCCAATCTCTTGCAGATAACACTGGCTTGCCTCTTGAGCCCTAACGATAGCAGGTTTTGCCTGATACAGCAAGCTGATGTAGCGTTTTCGTCTACAAATATGGTCTTCTTGGCCCCCAAAGACAATGCCTCTATACCTAATGCTCCGGATCCGGCGAACAGGTCCATTGCTACGACGCACTCAAAATCCACGTAGTACCTATGTTTCAGAACGTTAAAAATTGCCTCTTTAACAATGCTTGAGGTTGCCCTAGTAGAGCTTGTACCAGGCATTTTTATACGTCTATGCTTCAAGGTACCGCAGATTATACGTCCTTCTTGCATACCTTCTTTTCGCTATCTCTGAAGATCACTTTAATCATGACTTTGGTTAGATCGAAACATTCCTTCAGTTTTTTCACAACGTACCTCTCATGCTCTTTTCTGATGCTTTTCCTGTTTTTTGCAAAAATTATAAATAGCGGCGGGGATATCCCGATCTGTGTTATGTATTTTAACTTAAATCTGGAAGAGACGCTCTGCATCAAAGGCTCCTTGTTTATTTCTTTTAGCCAGGCATTTAATGTTGAAGTTTTGATCTTAACTTTCTGGCTTTCACAACAAGATACAATCATATCCAACATTTTATCGATGTTTTCGTTATTTTTGGCGGAAACAAACAGAAACGGAACGTTCTTCAACTGGGCGAAACTAGTAGCGAAATTGCGCCTCAGAAACTCCGGATAATCATCTTTTTGGTATGGGGTCTTGTCGTATTTGTTGAATGCTATGACGAGGGCTTTCCCCTCATCAGCTATCGCCGCTGCCAAATTAATGGTTTGCTTCTCAATTTTGCCGGAATCAAGCGTTGAAGCATCAGCTACTAGAATCACGGCGTCCGCATGCCTGTAGGAATTTTGTGCATCGGATGAGGAAATTTTTTCTAAGGTATCCACCATTCTGGACCTCCTACGTAATCCTGGGGTATCAACGATCTTCAGTTGTTTGCCGTTGAAAGTAAAATCAAGTTCGTAGCTTTCTCTGGTTAGACCCATAAAGTCGGCTACCAAGCGCACATCCCTCCCTAGAATTGTATTTACCATCGTGGATTTCCCGACATTAGGACGACCAACAATCGCTATTTTGATTGGCTCTTGCTCTGTGGCTTCCTCCAATGGCGCATCTTGATTTATTTCGTTATAGACGCCAGTCATTTCGATGAGTTCTTCGAGCCCTAGGCCATACTTTGCAGAGACCGTAGCTACCAACTCATATCCAAGAGCTATTGCCTCTGTGTATGCCGCGTCAGTGACGCCCTCACTCTTATTGGCAACAACAATCACTTCCTTGCCCTTTTTGCGCAGTATTCGCGATATCTCAAGATCTTTACTCGTAATCCCATGATGTGAGTCGATAACAAACAGGATCAGGGTAGCTGCATTGATTATCTCATCCAGTTTTCTATTCATGACTTGAAAGAGTTCTTGGTTGCCGATCTCAGCCTCGGAAGCCAGCATTCCAGGCGTATCATACATGATAGCCCCGTTGTTTTTCAGTTGGGCAGTGACGACATCTCTTGTGGTGTATTCGGCTTTACTCACCAAAGATACGTGCTTTCTTGCTAATTTATTGAAAAGCCCTGATTTGCCGACATTTGTCCTGCCAACCAGGACTATCTTGTGCTTATCCAAATGCTACTACGTCTGCATTTCTGGTGAGAGCAAACAACTTGCCATCCACAACCATCGGAACGCGGGCTATATCAACCCCCTTCATTGCCTCGTATCTCCCGGATCTTGTCTCATGTCCTGTAGTCGGATTGAAAACGTATATCTCTCCCACTTCACTGAATATAACTATTTCGCCATTGATAAGCATAGGGCCGATCCATCTCCTATCTCTATATTTGTTGTCAATGCTAGAGAGAGTGCCTATCGGCACGACCCACTTCGGCTCACCAGTTTTTATAGAAAAGCAACTAACCTCATGATCGCTTGTTATGAGAAATATCCAGCCGTTGTTTACCACAGGTGTACTGATTGTACCAATATCCTTTTCCCACAGTTTTTGCCCGGATTCGTACTCGAGTAGTTCCATTTTCGATTCGATATTAGCAACTAAAACAGTATCACCTGTTACGACCGGAGATGCTGATATATGCGACATTACGCCACCGCTCTTAGACATGTCAGCAGAAAGAAGCACCTCAGTCCAATTTTCGATCCCGCTCTGTACGTCAATGGAAATCACCTCCCCAGTACTATACGCACATATGGCATGGCCTCCAGCCACGGCTGGTGTACTAAATTCTGACATAATGGTCTGTTCCTGACTCAGCGTCTTCGTCCACGCTATGTTTCCAGTGCTCGCCTCCATAGCGTACGTCTTATTCTCAACAGTCGTGACTATAAGCTTGCCAGATACGTAGATAGGCGCCCCATTCAATGGGAACTTCAACTTTTGCTTCCACAGCTCCTTCTGGCTCTTTGAATCTATAGCGATCACATCTCCAATGTTTGTCGAGGCATAGATAATCCCGTGATCCGCGGTTATTCCGCCTGAAAATACGCCATCATCCGGCTGCTTGGCAATCTGTTTACTCCATAGTTTTTTCCCGTCACGGCGCGAGATACATACCAACTCACCGCCTGCATTCACCGCATATATATTTCCGCTGAATGATATCATGTCGGTCTGTATCGGCCCTCTTCCTATCGACGTCCTCCACAAAACTTTGGGACTTTTCGGTATCGCATAGTTTAGTGAACCATGCTGTTTGCTCCCGGCGATATCGACATGTGCATCAATCCTCGCACGACTAGTCAAACTGGCTCTCTGTGAGGCAACAGCCGGAGAGATGGGAATCCTTCCAGTTACTGTCACCCCAGATATAGCTTCTCTCTTTCCTGGTAATCTTTCTTTCTTGTCGCATGCCACACTGAGCAACATGACACAAAGCAAGCCATGTAACCCAAGCAGTTTTCCAAAATTATTTCTCATCCGTCTTCTTGCACGTAAAGCCACAAAACCGATACTTTAGTCTAATCTATCACTGGCGGATTGTCAAAGCTTTCGCGCAGTTTATCTACCGTCTCTAATAAGAAGATAGGTCCACCCCCCCCCACAAGTCTTGTATAATGCAGCCACTCAGGTATAATGTATGTATGCTACAGGAGACGTATTGGGATAAAGACGATGATGAGGATAATGATAAGAGCTCTG
>JAIRMJ010000020.1 GCA_031258785.1 Holosporales bacterium
TTTACTATATATAATAACTCCTACTCCATTTCCATTCCAAACTCTATTCCTATCCAGACTATAGATGGCACATACTATGTAGCTTGTGGTTATGATGGCTTATCACATCGTACGTATTACTTCAATCTCACCTCACTCAACCTATCAGACTATGATTCCTCCAGATGGCAGACTAAGAGTGATTTTGAAACTGCAATTGGAGGCCTAGTTACATGGCCGTCTTGACATAACTGGACGCCACGGTCAGATCTATACTCCGCCCCCTTCCATGTCTCGGTGTAGATTTCTCCTTTACGATGGCATGCTAAAGTAAACAAAATCTACGAGCATCTTCCATGAAGACAGCACGTACACGCCTGATCGCCTCAAAAATGTCTTCCTTAGATGTTATGTTTTCAGGGTTGGCTGTATTCATAATATCGACAATTAAATGGTAAATTTCGTTGAAATTTATTTGGCCGCTGAGGAATCTAGCTACGGCGATCTCGTTTGCAACGTTGAGAGCTATGACTTTTTTCTCGTTGTGCGCGGTATAGGCGAGATCGATATTACGTTTTTGCCACATGGTAGGACGTTTGAAGGTCAGCTTTCCTATTTGCTCAAAGTCTACTGTTGAATTTGTATGGCATTGTCGCTCAGGGTAGTTGATAGCAAACGAAATCGGCAATTTCATATCCTGCACAGACATTGCAGCCTTAATAACTCCATCTTTGAATTTCACGAGCCCGTGTATTACCGAATCTGGATGCAGCAAGGAACGTATCTTCTTTATCGGCAATTGCGATGACCGCGGTGCGAACAGGTACGAAGCTTCGATTATCTCCAGGGCCTTGTTAATGAGTGTAGCGGAGTCTACTGTAATTTTGCGTCCCATATCCCATTTGGGGTGACGTAGGGCATCAGCCACTGTCACGCGTCCTAATGACTCCTCCTCGAGATCGAGAAACGGGCCTCCCGATGCAGTCAATATTATTTCGGCAACATCTTCGATATTTTCTCCTGCCAGGCACTGAAATATGGCATTGTGCTCTGAATCTATGGGGATTATCTCCGTCCCTGAGGCTATGGCCGTATCAATCAGGAGCTTTCCGCCAGAGACGATGGATTCTTTGTTGGCAATTGCAAGCCTCTTAGCGTGACCGAGAGAAGCGAACACCGGCGATACTGCCGCATTCCCTGATATTGCCATTACACAGCAATCGACCTCTAGCCTGGCTATGTTATCTATTTCTGAGGGCGGCAATACGCTTATGTTCGGCCTGCCTGCCAGGATATCCCTAACCTTTAAGTATCCTTCATCCGTTGTAACACACACGAATGGGGGTGGAGCTAAGTCGTTATCATTAACCTGCCGCAGTAGCTTATCGTAGTTGTTATGTCCAGAGATGGCAACTACATTAAGGTGACATAGCTTAGCAATTTCAACGGCTTTTTCACCAATTTTGCCGGTGGACCCCAGGATGCTAATTTTTTTCATGGGATGAGAATGAGGTATCTTACGAATATAAATACGTACGTGGCCAAGAGAAAGCTATCGAGCCTGTCGCATACTCCGCCGTGCCCGGGAATTAACCATCCAGTATCCTTTACATTCAGGATTCTTTTCACCTTAGATTCAATGAGGTCTCCAATTACAGCTCCTACAATGAGGAACATAGAGGCAATCGCCAGTCTTTTGTCAGAAACGCCAATAAATTGCCCGTGGACATAGTAATATGATACCACAAATGACAGGATGGCTCCTGAGATCACGCCAGACCACGTCTTGTTTGGGCTGATCGTCGGGGCCAGTTTGGCCCCCCCCATGAGTGAACCTCCGAAGTATGCCCCAATATCACAGCTACAAACTATCATGAGGACCCATAATATGTTTACCTGCAGAGAATCAGGAAAGTACCTCGATTCGTAGAGCCAAAATAGCATTGGAACCGCTATGTAAATGCAACCGCACACAAACAGACACGACAACAGCTTACTGGCGTTAATACAGATCCATTCATATAGCATTAAAACGACGCACACAGATATAAATACCTGGAAGAGTACCCCCCCACTCCAGATGGCAAGCATGACAGGCATTCCAATTAAAATGGCGCTTACAGTCCGCTTTAACAACTCTTTACCGCCCATATGTCCTTTCCCTCGTATAAAACTCATCTATCGCAATCTGCAACTGCACTTTGTCAAAATCCGGCCATAAAATAGGTGGGAAATACAATTCACTATACGAAGCTTGCCACATCAAGAAATTGCTCAAGCGCTGTTTACGTCCGGTCCTCACTATCAACTGCGGATCAGGAATCCCGGCAGTGTCTAGGTTGTTTGAAATGTTTGTCTCTGTAAAATTTATCCCGAGATCCAACATTCTCCTGGCTGCACGTACTATCTCGTCGCGACTACCGTAGCTTATTGCCAGCTGCACAAATATTCCATTGTTATCTTTCGTTTTCTCTTCCAACTTATTCAAGATATTTAGAAATTCGGGTCCCAACTTGGTCTTATCCCCTATGACCATCAGCCTGGCCCCTATTTCTAGCATCCACTTGATCTGCTCACCTTCATCGAAAAAACATCTGGCCAAGTTCATAAAATCTAATATCCAACTCGCTGGCCTATGCCAATTTTCAGACGAGAAGATATAGAATGTAACGTACTTGATGTGAAACTCGTGAGCAGCGATTACTGTGCTGGCCACAGCTCTCATGCCGGCACGGTACCCCTCTAGCTGCGGAACTTCTCGCTCTTTGGCCCATGTTGAGTTGCCATCAACTATAAAGGCTATGTGCGTTAAGTTCATTTCCTATTGGACACAGTAACGTATGACACGACCTTCTTGATACCACGTACTTTTTGGAGTTTTGCGAGGACCAGCTGTTTTTCTTCTTCTGTTTTAGACACACCACGAACGTACACAATGTTGTTCATCGTTTTTAATTTATAATTCACAGAACGAACTCCACTGGTACACATAAGGCTCGTCCTGCAGACTGATGTGATATACCCATCCTTGACTGTCTGAGCAGTGGTAATGGCCTCTCCATGTGTGATGTTGTTATCGACAGCGACGACGCCGTCCACGGCCCAAGATTCTCTTTCAGCGACCACTACCCATTCTGGATCAGAGACAGAGCCAGTTAACAGAACACACCCATGATCCACAACAACAGATACGTCGCTATATAGCTTCGGACTGATCTTGTACAACCTTGTCTTGATGGCGGCATCCAATTTTGTGTCGTTTATGGTGCTCCCTATTTTTTTATCCCTCATAGCGGTATAGCCACCAGCTACGAAGCCGCCACCAATTAAAACAGGGACACATCCTGAAAGATTCAGCGCAACACTAGCACTCAACAGAACCTTCAATGGGAAATGCATTCTCTATATGCTCAAACCGGCCAATTGAATCTAAACATACCACATCTATACGGTAACTTTCAAAATGTTCTTCGCTGTTCGATATAAAGCAGAGGATAGCATCAGAGATTCTTCGTCTTTGCTTTGCAGAAATACATGACCTGGCAGAATCTAGGGTCCTCCTCTGCTTAACCTCAACTGCCACTAGATCTGCATCTTTTTGAGCCAATATGTCTATTTCACCATATCTATTTTTCACTCTCTTGCCGAGCACACGATAACCCTTTGACTCAAGTTCACGTTCAGCGCAGCGTTCTGCAGATACGCCCTTGATATAGGAGGACAGCGTTCCCCAGCTGAGTTGAGCATCTACTCCATTGCCGTGTAGTAAAACCGGCGAAAACATCGGCACTTGGATATCTCGTTGCAAAGCTGCTTCCATACATTCCTTTCCCAAACGCCACTTTCTTTTATTATAGCACATTTTTAAGGAAGATGAAACAAATGAAAGCTCTTGTTGAAGAATTTATTACAATAAGGTATACTGGTAATAGTGTGTATGAAATAATAAGCATTTCTGACATCATCACCTGTATGAGTGGCCAAATAAAATGAAATAGTGCTGTCTGTCAGGTCTAATGCCAACTGGGGAGGTGGTTTAATGAAAATTTTTTATAAACAAAAAGCAAAGCATAAAAGCAAGAACGTGACGACCAAGGCGTTACTGTTGGCTATAATGGCTATACTTCATGGAGAAGCTCTACCAGCTCAATCTCCGGAGAAAAGCAGATGGGATGATCTGATAGCCGAAAAAAGCGTTGATTACTACTGGCTCAAGTCTGATTTCAGGTTATCTGATGGGGGGAAAATGAGCGATACGACAGATACCCTGTGGGAAATGACTACTGACAAGAGCAATCGCTATTTGTTGCCGGCTCTCAAGTCTGGCAATTCAAAACTGGATTTCTGCGGCTTTAAGGTAGCTAATTGGAATTATTTTGTAATGGATACGTACAAGCTTCTTGTCGTTAATATGAGATATGACGCAGGTCCTAGTACAATAGAAATGGCGGCGGAATATATCCGTGCGATGCTGCAAGTCGATCCGCACGAACCGGAAATATCTGCTGCAATTAGTGACATAAAAATATATGACAATGCTTTGGAACTTGGGAAGAACTTTTTCATATCCAATAGAATCGTTGCTGCTCATCCACTGGAGCACATGCCTCTATTGGTGATCCGTTCTCCGAGTAAGCAGCCGTCTGGATGTCCTTTTTTCTTTTCAGCTCAATGGAAGGGAACAACTGGAGGCGTACCGTGGCAAGAGAACAATTGGCCAGATCACAGCCAGCAAGCTGACAATACTGTGAATATGATTATACCAGGGGATTCCTCTGAGGATATTGTAACGCTCAATGACTACAAAGCGCCGTACGAAAAATTCGCTGGGACTGGTTGTTTTACGATGAGCAGCAAACTTGGATACTCAATCAGTCGTGCTGACGTCGAAAATTGGAAACAATCGGATTTCACGTCCGCTGGCGGCAGAAGCACTATAAAGATTCTCGAACTGCTATCCGATAACCACTGGATTGCATTGAACAAAAGAGAACTGGTGTTTGCCAAGCAAATCGCAGTCGTGATGAAGAGAATTCTCCTTGGGGCATGCGGTGTAAGCAGCGTCTCTCTCGATAGTAAAACTGCTGCGAACTGGAGAGAATTCCGATTTAGATGCATTGAACAGATAGAGATGTCGGACCGACAGCCTTCAAAATTTGATACTCTATCGATCACAGAAGAATTCGCAACAAGTCCGGAACTATTGCAAAGAAATGCCAGAGAGTTCGCTGCTCAGCATGAATTGTCCATGAGGCTAACAAATACCCCATTATTTGTTCAAACAATTAGCAAGGAAATGCTATTTTGCGGGTTACCTGTAACAAATGCGAATGTGGTTAAACGCATACTTTTGAGAATTGACGGTTTTGCAGAAGAAATTTTGCGTGGTTTTATCCTGAAATATCCAGGTGAAGCTGACCTCATAGGGAGAGCTTACGTTCAGAAGAAACTAGCTTTCATGCGGTTCTTGCAACATAGATGGTATCTGCTTAACTCAACCCCAATGTCCAGGTACCAAGCTGTGGAAAAAGGCCAGACCAGTGGTTCGCACAGAGGCACGTGCGTATTCAACTCATTATTTTATGAGGATGTGCGGCAAGGAACCATCGAATCAGAGAAGCTAGGATCTATTGGGAAGGGCAAGGCATATCTGGTACATCTAAGTGATCTCTTCTCTGATTTCGGACCAGAATGGAAAAAAGACTCATATGTGCTCAATCACCAGGACGGTGTAATGAAACGGTTAAAGACCATTGAAAACGATACGTCAGCCGCTGCGTCAATCTCTTATCCGTGTGAGATATGCTGCGACAAACTGTACCCTGGGTTCCCCGGTGATTGCGCAGTAACAGAGGTGGCATGTCACAGCCTTTTGACGAACTTCGAAATGTTCGATAGAGGCGGACTAAACAGTGGAAACACCCTACTCAAGCACTATGGAACAGGGTATATCGGCTCGGAGAATTTTGCGACGGCCGGAATTTCGTTTTCTTCCACGCATGCCCAAGCTCTCGTGGGGGCAAAGAATACTGTCGGAGTGTGAATTTGTCCGTGCGAGGCTGCATCAAAAGTAATATAATCCACGCAAGTTTGGTAGGGTGCTGTTAAATGGATGCGGGGAACGATAATACTCACTGCAGGTGGCACGGGCGGTCATGTCTTTCCGGCTCTTTGCGTAGCTGAAGGTCTGATGTCGCGTGGACATGACGTGATAATAGTAACCGACATACGCGGAACAAAGTATATCAGTGAAATCGGCTGCAGGATTGTGGTACAAAAAATTAGAGCGCACAGTGGCCGATTTGCACTGCTTCTATCAATTATCATGTGCACACTCAAGGCCACCATAGAACTCATACTACAACGCCCAGCAGTTGTTGTCAGCTTTGGCGGGTACCAGTCCGTGCCATATACGCTGTCCGCTCAGATCCTTGGGCGTAAAACAGTAGTTCACGAGCAAAACGCCGTAATAGGTAGGGCAAACAAGCTTCTCTCTAAAATGGCGACAAAGGTTCTAACATCGTTTCCAAAAACAATTGGCCTCAATGTGAGTGATAAGATCGTAGTGGTTGGCAACCCCACAAGATATGACAGAAAATTTGTGAATGCCAAACCTCCTACAAATGAAATCTTCAAGATTCTGGTATTTGGCGGAAGTCAGGGAGCAAAACTGTTCTCAGAGCACGTTGTAGATGCGCTTTGTCAAATCTCAAAGACTAGGAAGATAGAAGTGTTTCACCAGGGCCGTGATGCCGATATTGCATCCATAAAGGCAAGATACGAAGCACACCAGGTAAAACACTCAGTCAGCAGCTTCTTCGACAATATGAACAAGTACTACGAAAAAGCAGATCTTGTGATTTCTAGATCAGGCGCTTCCAGTGTCTTCGAAATAATAGGATTCAAAAAGCCATCCATTTTAGTTCCGTATAAGATGTCGGTTAATGGTGATCAGGAGGCAAATGCCAACTTCCTAGGTAATAGAGGTGCGGCCGTGGTGATCACGGAGGACAGACTGAACGACCTCTCCGAAACGATAAAAGAATTAACAATCAATCGCAAATATTTGGCAACCATGGCTCAGAATCTGCGGGACATGCAGGTGTGCAATGCGACTGATAAGTGCGTAGCCGCCATATCTGAGCTCTGTTGTAATTGACTTGCAGACAGATGAAATGATTCCCATACGACAATGGGAGGTATCGAATATCTGTTAGTCCACGGCCCCGCAGCGGATGAGACGCAGTGGCATTACGTATGAATTGTAAACCTGCGATCCTCCTTTGATCGGATCATTATCGTGCGGAATATGCAAGCAAAGACAAATATGAGTTAAGAATTTTTACAATACTTCTTGATCGCAACCGAATTTAATGAGAAAATCTCCGAATTCGCAGCAGCGGCCCGCCGATAGGAAGTTCGACGTTAATGAAGAAGGTTCTCTCAAGAATCCCCGGGACGATCAAGGCGGTTGGTGCGGTCTCGTTCTTGCTGAACGCCTCGACGTTGATGGTTTTCAGCATTTTCGGTTTGTATCTGCGCGATGTGCTCAAGATCAGTTATTCCAAGATAGGGTTCCTAGATGGGGCAGTGGAGGCATTTTCCTTCGTAATGAAGGTGTTTTCTGGTATCATTAGCGATTTTCTGATGAACAGGAAATGCCTGTTTCTGATCGGTACATTTTTTCTGTTCATAGCAAAACCTCTCGAGGCTGTGGTGACAGGTTATTGGCCGCTATTTCATGTAAAGATACTGGAAAGGCTGGGAAATGGCCTGCAATCGACGCCAAGGGACGCAATAGTGGGCGATTGGGCCCCAAAAGGTATGAAGGCAACGTGCTTTGGCCTCAGGCAATCTTTTGCTGCACTCGGCTCGGTTACTGGTGCTGTCCTTGCGGCAATCCTTTTCAGAGCGACTGGCGACTACCAATTTGTATTCTGGCTGGCTGCGATCCCATCCCTCATCGCTTTCGTAATAGTGTTTCACTGTATCAAGGAAAAAAAAGCAGAGACGCCAGTTGTAGCAGCGACCGCAAAATACAGGAAGATAACGTTGGCTGAAATAGGAAAGCTAGGCCCTGGCTATTGGGTATTGATAGCTGTGGCAGGCACATATATGATCTCCAAGGTGACTGAATCGATAACGATCCTGCATGCCGTCAAAACCCTCAACTGGACAGGCTATCAGACACCAATATGTATGATCTGCTACCAGCTAGCGAACAGCGTCGTCTCGCTCCCATTCGGCATGCTTTCAGACAAGCTTAAGAGCCGTGAAAACGTGTTTATCATAGGGATAGTTGTCTTCATAATCTCGGACCTCCTGTTTATCTTCGGTAAAAGCGAGGTCACCATCATTGCTGCCCTAATATTCCTAGGAGCGTATGTGGGGGTTGCACAGAGCATCTTCCCTGCTAAGATCATCGATATAGTACCCAAGGATCTGAAAGGAACGGGGATAGGGATCTTTAACCTAGTTTGTGCTGCTTCCTTCTTGGTCGGTGGTACCTTGGCTGGCTACGTAGCTGAGCATCATTCCCTGAGGCATACTTTCATCCTGAGCTCTTGCCTGGCCTCTGTTTCACTAGTCGTGCTCATAGTTTACCGAGGCTATGTCAGACGACAGAGCCGTCATGATGAGATTCAGCGGTACTGAAAGCTATCAAACTGTGAGCTTCTGCGGCTGGTGAATTGTCGGGCCTTGTCGTATGCATGGAGCGATACTGCACACGCAATATGCGAAACCCAGAGAAAAATAAGCATGCAATTTTAATAAATTTTCTTGCTTGCGGCAAACTCGTGGCATAGAGTCTCACTTGAAGTTCCTTTTTTTTGGAGGGTTGAGTTATGAACTGCATAGCGAAAGTACTATCGCTCGTTGTCGTGGCGATGCCTCTACTCGAAGCAGCAATGCCGGTAGTAGCGAAGATGCCGATCCTCTAAGCGTGAGAAGCGCTGTAGATGGGCGACTAAGAGGGAAAAAAGGAAGGGCCGCAAAGCCGACCCTTCCTTGATTTTTTGTGTGAGGTCGGTCTGGCGATTGAATGTACCGGAATAAAACTGCCGCCGGTCGGATTCTTCGGGGTGTGCGGTGAGCGCCTCCATTAGTGTTCAACAAACTGATCTCCGATTGTCATGAATTTATGCGCTCTGAGGGCTCTTCGTTCCTCATTCTGAATGCTCGTTACTTCGCGCATGGATCGAATGAGATGTGACCTCAGGTTCTCAACTGCCTGCTGTTTATTCCTGTGCGCTCCGCCGACAGGTTCCTTTACGATAGTGTCAATGATTCCGAATTTCAGGAGATCATTGGCAGTTAATTTTTGCACCTCCGCGGCTATAGCGGATTTCGTTTCGTCGTTCCACAGGATTGAGGCACATCCCTCTGGAGATATCACAGAATAAACCGAGTACTCAAGCATCAACACGCAGTCGGACACTGCCAGAGCTATTGCTCCGCCAGAACCGCCTTCCCCTATTATTGCACTCACAAATGGCACACTTATCTTCAGGCTTTTCTCCATGCAGCGTGCGATTGCCTCTGCTATGCCACGCTCCTCAGATTCGGTCCCAGGAAACGCTCCTGCTGTATCTATAAATGAGAACACCGGAAGAGAGAATCTGTCGGCCAAATCAAGGAGCCTTATAATCTTTCTGTAACCCTCAGGCCTAGCCATACCAAAGTTGTGTTTTATTCGCGATTCTGTATCGCTTCCCTTTTCCTGCCCAATGACAACACATTTGATATCTCCGAGTTTGGCCAGTCCTCCGATGATCGCGCAATCGTCTGCAAATGCCCTATCTCCTGATAGTTCCACAAAATCCGAGAAGATACCAGCCAGGTAGTCCAAAAACTTCGGACGATCTGGATGGCGCGCTACCTGAACTTTCTGCCACGGAGTCAGCTTTTTGTATACTTGTGCCAGAAGCTTATCGACCTTGCCTTGCATCTTGGAAATTTCGGATGCAACATTGATGTCCCCAATGTTCGATGCTTCGCGAAGATCCTTGATTTTTTTTTCGATTTCGAGAACCTGGCTTTCAAAATCTAAAACAAAACTCATCTAATCATATCTGTCCAAAAACTGGAGGCCGAGACCGGAATCGAACCGATATCCAAGGATTTGCAATCCTCTGCATAGCCATTCTGCCACTCGGCCGGGATCATATCCAAAAATATCACCGACTCTCGATGCTATCAAAACCTCCGGAGTTTTTCAATCCATACATCTCTGGTTGGTACAAACACATTCGCAACTGCCACCACAATCCCAAAAGTCAACCGTATTTTAATCCATACGTGTAAGAGCTAAGAATGTGTGGAAAACCCTATAGGTTACCCACGACATTCTCAGCTACAACAGCCAACATCTATATATCAATATA
>JAIRMJ010000016.1 GCA_031258785.1 Holosporales bacterium
GCCCTCCTCCCGTCGCGCTGCTGATGGTCTGGTATTTGCTGATTCGCTACAAGCTTTGTCTCGTTATCTTTTATTGTATTTCGGGTACAGACTCCATCCTAGGTTGAATTCGTTTTGACGGAAGCTATGAGTGTTGTAAATCACAGGCTTTCCGAGGATTTCCCGGTAGCTTTGCAGGAGCGCCTCACGGATATGTTGAATACCAAGGCGATTTTGAGAGGCACGAATACGATGAGTTCGGCGCTCTATCCGGGCGTTCAAATTGTGCTTGGGAATATCGCAGAAGAGGCCGATTACGTCACTCGAACGATTCCTGCGGGCTCGAATACCAAGGTTTCTGTGACGTATGAAGCGTACATCGCAAGGTCCGCCGATGTGCGTACGTTGCAAATCCAGGCAGTTTATGGACCACAGTGGCACTTATGAGCAACCAAAACATTGGTAATTCGTGAGTTGAGCGAACGCACAACGTTGGCAATTTTAATGGCGACAGCGTATGAGTCAAACTCGTCTTGATAAGTACCGCTGTTTACCACGCACTAATCAATTCCTTACCATATTCTCGCATTTACATCTTTTGAAGATCATAACTGCTATCTCAAGATAAAAATCTCAGAACGTCCACTGGCGATTCAATCGGCACTATTTCCGCGTTTCCTAGATCTATCAGCTTTTGAGCGATGTCATAGTCATTACCGCCTTTTTCTGTTTTATCCCCGAAGAACACGACCTTCTTATTTGGATGTAGGTTCCTGATGTGAGCAGCAACCTGAATTTTTCCAAAACCTGCCGGGACAATATCGATGCTTATGCTGCCGCCTATTGAGAAATCACAATTCGGAAACTCCGCAGACAACGCAGCCGCCAACATCTTTCTTTCGCCGTGAAGATTGTCCCATTCTCTGTACATATCCCTTGCCTCAAGCGGACAATCACGTCCAGGTACGCAGAAATTGATCATTCCGCATCGCTTTTCTATAAAATTGGAATACAATTTGTTTGGATATCGTGTGACGTTTCTGTAGTAGACCAACTTATCCAAGAGGGCTTTCTCTGGCGTAAATTCGTTCCTATAGATGAGCTTCTTTCCCAAATAGAGTTCGTTTCCCATGGAAGCATAAATTCCAGAAATCTCGTCCATTACTGACGCCGGGATTTGTTCCTCAATCTTCACAAGATCCGACCCTGTTACTATGTAAAAATTTTTCCCTTTAACCAACTTCTTAAAAGCCAAGGCAAATTCATTTTTCATCGGCAAACGAGGCGGTGTCAGGGTCCCATCCATATCTGAAAGAAATACGACGTCATTCCCAACATCTTGAGGCCTTGTATTTTGAAGTACCATATATCGTGCTATATCACCTGCTCCAATGCGGCCAATATACTGTAAATGGCTGCGGTTTTGTATAAAAAATGGGTAGGTCTCAGTGACTTATGCACGGACTGTAGCATGTGTCTTTTTCTGGCGAAAAACTCCTAATTGGATATGGAACTAAGATAGATTTTGTTTCGAAGTGGCAAAAATTTTAATGATGGAACACTTGGTATTCACAGCAAGATTTGCCACAACACCTCCGAGATAGAAAGAAGGACCGACAACCCACAGGAGAAACGCAGACAAAAAACAAAATTAAGGGCAGTGACTCTGTATCAGTCCCACAAATGCTCTCCATCACTGAAGGCTAGGACAATACCAGACTAAGCTGCTCTTCCATGGCTTTTCAATGTGTAAGAGAAAAATCAACTCATGTGGAAAAACAGCTGTCCGGTTCACTTCTGGTGAATTCACTGACAGCAACAATACACCGGGGAACATCCGGTCCTCCAGCCAATTACCTCCACTTGATTCAGGTAAGAATGCAGCAAGAGCCAATGATACCAAAACTCACCACAACAACCAGCGAGAGTCGTTATTGTTTTATGGTGACCAGCCGGTCTTTCTACCTGGCAATGTGGCTCTACTGACGCTCAAACGAGCAGTTTACCGAATTTAGAGCGCTACACAGCATCCTAGAGCTTTTACACCAGAGATGTGCGTGCAGCTACAATCAGCTGAACATCTCCTTAGGATTGAAGCTGAGCTCCAGCTCTTTCCATTCTTCGTATTTCTCTGGAGGCAGCGGGAGTGGGTTACAATTCGGATCCAGGACTGCTCTATAGGCATTCTCGGCAGCAACCCTGAAGGCTGGATCATTTTCGACTCGTGCGCTATCAACAATTTTTGCATTCTTGACATTACCAGATTGATCAAGTTCCATTTTGATATCAACAACTAAATCCTCCGCGTTTTTCAAGCCAGCAGGGAAATGCCAGCATTCTCTGATTTTTTGCCTGACCAAATCCATCTGAGTAGTTGTCATGGTGGCTCCAACCTCCTCGGCTTTGACACCGTCGTTATTAGCATTGTTGTCTGCTGCAACTGTTCCATCTAAGAGGCTGCTGAACGACCGCCTTGCGGCTTTTTTATTCTTTGGCATATTTTTTTTGTTCTTCCTGAGATTCACGACAGCCTTCTCACTGGATTTGTTCTTGCTCGCCTTCTTTTTAACTGGCTTTGGAGCACGTTGCTCAGACCTTTTTTTCTTGTTTATAGGAACAGCGGCATCTTTTTCCTTATCATCCTCCTTCTGTGCTTCATGTTCATTCTTCTCTTGCTTATCCGGAATCTTAGTCCCCTCAGACGGTTGATTCATTGCACATATCGCATCATCTTGTTCTGTGGTCTGAGATTTTTGCTTGCTGATTCTATCCTCAGTTCTTGATAACACTGGAGCCTTACTCTTATCTCCAACATCAATATAATCAAATATGACGTACCCTGAATCCTCCGGTTTTGTCGAATACAGACCGCCAAAATTGATATACATCAAGGAGATTATCGCTGCATGAAGGGCAATCGAGGTGACCAGAGCCAGTTTCCCCATTGCTACTACCTTTTCTTTCGCCGAACGAGTGCTTGAGGTCCTTTCCTGGAAGCTTGTGTAGCACCCGCAGCTGGATTCCGCGGCTTTCGTTGTACTACTTCCTTGTTACGGGACTGGATCGAAATTGGCGATGTCACTTCTGGAACCGCCTCTGAGATATTTTTTAGATCTACCATATCATCCTTGCCAACGGCCTCCGATATTAGTGATACCTTACAAGCTCCGGTTGCTGCTATGATACCCATAATCTCCAGTATTTGGCCGTACGCAAGATCTTTGTCGCCGCGCACGTAGACAGTATCTGTCTTGCTATTTGCGACAATCATAGGTAGTTTCTGGAGCAGCTCTGCAAGTGTCACATTCGCCTCCTCAACATATATCTTTGAGTCCTTGTCAATCGAGATCACAATTGGGGCACTCGGCGTCTCTGCCAATGTCGCAGCTCTTGTTTTCGGCAAATTCACAGGAACACCAACATTCAGCATCGGGGCAGTGATCATAAAGATGATAATAAGAACGAGCATCACCTCCACAAGCGGGGCGATGTTTATATAGATACTCGGTCGTTGCCGTCGGTTGCGCTTGTTATTCATCGAGTTGTCGCGAGAGGATAGAGCCAAACTCGTCAGCGAACGTCTCCAACCTACTGACGTATCGGTTGATATCGCTCATTATCTTATTGTACCCAACGGCTGCTGGGATCGCAGCAATTATCCCGAGAGCAGTCGTCAGGAGTGCTTCTGAGATCACAGGGGCCACTGTTGCTATGCTAGTGCTCTGCTGTATCGCTATCGCCTTGAATCCATTTAAAATTCCCAGTACTGTGCCAAATAGTCCTATAATTACACCATTTGTCCCAAGAGTGGACAGGAAGACCATCTGTTTTTCTAGCTCGTCAGATTCCTTCTGAATGGCTATCCGCATTGCCTTATCGGCCCTACGTTCAAGAGCTAAACTTCCAGCCTTGACATTATTTTTATTCAAGAATCTCTCCCACTCCATCATCGCCGCACAGAAGACATTTGTCATAGGATCAAACAACGATTCTTTAACTTCATCGTACAATGTACTCAGCGGCGTGCCAGACCAAAAAGACTCTTCAAAATAATTAGCATCAAACGACAATTTCTTTAATCTAAAATACTTGCTTATAATTATCGCCCAAGACCAAACCGACGCCACCAACAGCGATAGCATGACAAGTTTGATGATAAATCCAGCGTTCCAGAACATCGAGAACATTGACGAGTCATGCACAGGCACAGCAGCCGCATGTGACACAACATCAATAGACCC
The DNA here is from genome assembly GCA_031258785.1 of Holosporales bacterium. GTDB lineage: Bacteria > Pseudomonadota > Alphaproteobacteria > RUG11792 > RUG11792 > JAIRMJ01. The sequence goes on from JAIRMJ010000016.1 coordinate 4,221, forward strand.
ATCCTGCTTTAATACATTGTTAACTACGTCCGAGGCAACATCCGTAATCTGAGACTGTTCCATTTGGTCCTTAAGAGGAAAACTTCCAATTTAAGTACTATAGACTATTTTTGCGTGGGTTTAAACTGAATAAAGGATCGTTATCAGCGACGACTCTTAGTTACGTGTATGAGTGTTTATCTCAGAGGACTGCCTCAGAAATTGATCTTACCACTTCGCTCCACTTACTTTCATAGTCAATTGGTTGAGCGACTCTGGCTTCCCTTGAGAAGTTTGCAAATGAGTCGAGTACGAACTGCGTTATTTCACCAGTGCTCCGGAGTTTCTTGCACCATTGTGCTACATGTTCATATATATCATTGAAATTTTCGATAAACTCGCCAGTCGCGACGTTGCAAGAAAATTTTATGGGCTCCAGGAAATTATGGCCACCTATGCCCGGGACCAAACTGCCGCACACAAAAACCGTATCTACAACACTAAAGAAGTTCCCCAAGCAGCCGAGCTTATCAAGTATGTAGATATCCTCCGTGATTTGCTTCGCATTCGTTATAGTTTCTGTGTAGCAGGCACTTGTCAGCCCAGCATTTAGGCAAGCTGCGATAACGTCAGCCACCCTGGCGGGGTGCCTTATCGCGAGGATTGTCAAGACGTCATGGTGCCGTTCCTTGAGTTTTTTGTGCACTGCATAGATTATGTTGTCTTCCGTTAGATGCGTGCTTACTGCTATCCACACCTTGCGCTTCCCTATTTTTCTGGCAAGTCGCTTTGACTGCGGTTCATCAACCGGGAGAGGAGGGGCCAACATCTTCAGATTCGGGATCACTATCGAGTCACGAGCACCGAGTTCCTGTACGTGTCGCCTCATTGCGTTTGTTGGAACGTACACGTTTCTGAAGAGACTATATGGTGCAATCTTGAAAATCTTCTGTACCATGTACATTCTCTTTAGTGTGCTGCTAGTGACGCGTGCATTTAGCATATAGGCTGGAATGCTGGCCTCGTGGAGGATGTGCAGGATGTTTGGCCACAGTTCGGATTCCACGAAGAACACTGCTTTGGGACGCCAGTATTTCACAAATCGCCTCCCCCAGGTAGATACGTCGAATGGAATAAATTGGTGGATCACTGATGTACCGCAGCGCTCTTCAATCATTCTGGCAGCCGTAAGTGTTGTGGTTGTAAGCAAAACATGGAGATTTTTGTTTTGTTTTTTGAATTCATCAATGAGTGGTAAGACTGATATAGTCTCGCCGACACTGACTGCGTGTATCCAAATCAGTGAACCATCTGGTCTGCTCTTCGAAGGAATGCCGAACCTTTCTGTTTTTCTGGAGCTGTCTTCAAGGCCATTTGCAATCCTCTTGTTGATGTAAAGCCTCACAATTGGACTTATGAGTACGCTCACAACTCTGAATGTTGTTTGTTGGAACACTATGATACAGAAATACAAGCTTGCCAGCGCCAGCAGGATCAAGAATGCAACCACAGGAGCACCATACCAATTTGAAATAGGCCAGATGCTCTCTTATAATACAGACGCGACGCTAGTGTCATTAAAAATTTGTGTAAAAATGAAGAGAGTACAGACTAATTCCAAACTTGTTGAGAGAGGGGATATTTTTATCGGGATACCGTGTGCCAGCTTGGCTGAGCACATAGAAGAGGCCATAAGGAATGGTGCTAGTATTACCTTCGCAGAGGGCTACAGCGAAAACCAGGCGGTGGTTCCTGTGCGTGATGCGCGTCTTCTCGCTTCGAGGTTGGCAAAGTTTACATATAACGAGCAACCGGAATGTTGTGTGGCCCTGACTGGTACCAACGGAAAGAGTTCAACTGCGCATTTTTTGCGGCAGATTTGGGGACAATCTGGGAAGCTGAGCGCGAATCTTGGTACATGTGGGCTGTTCATTGCCGATCAGAATGTTGTTCCGCCCAGCATACACGTGCCGACTCTAACAACTCCTGATCCGATCACTCTGCATATGATCATGAAGTATCTATACCAAAACAATGTGACTCACCTCGTTTTTGAGGCATCGAGCCCGGCTCTAGACCAGAAGCGACTACACAGTGTGGAGTTGAGCGCTGCAGCTTTCACGAATCTTGCGTCTGATCACATAGACTACCACGGGACCGCAGATGCGTATTTTAGGGCCAAGCTTCTTCTGTTTGAGGAAATTTTGCCGCGAGACAGGCCTGCTGTCGTTTCTGCAGATCATTCTGTGGTTTATGATGCAGTTTCGAAACTGAACAACAATATTATAACATTCGGACTTAGTCTAAATAACTTCATCAGAGCCGAAAACGTCGTAGTTAGTCGGGATGGAACCTCGTTTGATTTGATATGCGGAAAGAAGAGATTTAATGAGATCCACGTGGATCTGCTTGGCAAGTTCCAGATCATGAACCTCATGTGCGCAGTTGCAACCGCATATGCATGTGGGACAAGGATTGACACAATACTGAACGCACTTCGGGCTGTATATGCAGCGGACGGGATCATGGAATATGTGCGCACAGTCAACGGCGGTGACGTCTACGTAGATTTTGCGCATACAGCTGAGGGGCTCGCCGAAGCATTGAGGTGTTTCAGGGAGATTTGCCGTAGGCGTCTCATTTGCGTATTTGGATGTGGAGGGGATAGGGATCGAAGCAAGCGTGCAACAATGGGACGGATCGCGAATGAACTAGCGGATATTGTCATCGTGACCGATGACAATCCGAGGCTCGAGGATCCAGCAGCAATAAGGGCTTCGATAATAGAACAGTGCCCAGGGGCAATCGAGATCTGGGATCGCAGAGAAGCCATATACCACGCCATCGGGCTCATCGAGCCCGGAGATATCGTGGCTATAATGGGCAAGGGTCACGAAAACTACCAGACCTACAACACAGAGTCCAAGCACTTCAATGACAAGGAGGAGATTCTCGAAAGAAGGTAAAGTTACGTTGGTATATTACCAAGGGTTATAACTGCCCCAGAATTGATACTGACTGTACAGTTGCTGGCGTTATCAAAAATCAACGAAGACTTACTATCTATATTTACAGCATTCGATATATTTACAACAGGAAATATATCGCTGCTTTTTATCACACTGACATTTGAATCAACCAAAGTCATTGCTATATCAGGGTACGCATTCTGCCCGAAAAAGGAGACAGTTGATTTTTCTATTGTTAAATTCGTGCCGGGTGCATTAAGACGTCGCTGATTACCATGGAATTCTAGAGTCTTGCCGTCACTTTGAAAATTTGCAAGTTTTAGGGATGCGCCGTGGTATCCGCTAGTTATAGGGACATTCGCAATGCTGCCATATAAGGTAACTGGCGCGTTACCCTGGAAAAGACCGCTATTTAATACGATTTCTTGTCCGGTACTATCTTGTTCAAAAACAAAGATGTTACTAGGACTACTCGTACTGTTAAGAACTTGATCGCTGGAGTCAGAAAACGCTTGCGCAACAGAGTTAGTTACATCATCAGATAGCTGCTGTTGTATAGTAGTAACGCGATTCCCTGGGGCACTGTACGTTCCACTGATCGAAGTGATTGTCGGGGTTACCTGTTTATTAGGGCTGAAGAAGAAGCTGTTTGCATCGAATATTTGATAATCTGTCGGATTGGATTGCTCGCCGGAAATACTATTGTCACGTTGGAATTGCCATGTGACCGTATCTTTGCGTTCAAGCGCGATGGTAGCTGTGCCACTTGAGCCAACAGTATCGAATGTAACGGTACCTGAGCACGTGATTCCTCCCCCCAACTTGACTGTCACCGTGCCACTCTGCTCGATTTCTAACTTAGAACCATCCTTCAAATCGAGTGTTCCTTTGATTTGTGCTCCATCCCCAAGCTTGATGGTGTCCGAGGCGGCGGCAGTGGTAAAAAATGTTCCAATCAACATCAGAAGCATTGTTGCTAATAGTCTGTTCATAAAGCCTCCGTAATTTTTAAAAAAATTGCTAACCTTGTCGCATTATCCAATTCGTCAACTGGTGCTACCACCCACTGTTACAGTTACGCCAGCGTCGATTGTAAATGGACGATTTCTTGCATCAAATGTTGAGTTGCCAGTGATTTCCAAATTCTTCGTGATGGTGATAGTTGGCGATAATTCAGATCCAGCATTACTGAACGTTACTTCTGACCCATTTTCGAGTGTTACCGGTACACCTGTGAAAAAAATAGCCCCCTTGTCAAATACGGCTTTCGCAGCGGTGAAATGAACTCTTCCTCCATTGGTTCCGGCGGTGTAAAAGGTCTGCTTACCAATAAAGCGTATGATTTGCGAAAAATCGCTAAAAGTAAGATTTTGCGTATTAGCGACAACCGACGGACTACAAAAAGACGCCAGTACTCGCTTTTCCGTTATTTCGGCAGCTCCGGAAATAGTAAGGGCACTGTCAGTCACTATGATGCCACAACTATTGGAGAGATTTGTCACTGCAGTTAGAGCAGATGTGCCTCCTTCCTCAGTAAATGTTTCTACATTTAAACTTCCACCCACTGTACCTTGGCACACGTATGTTGCAGCTGTTCCACCTGCAATTGCCATAATGCGATAATAGCTGGTAAGTCCTGCATAAGACAGCCCACTTGCTTCAGCTATCTGTGACTCAAAGTTGCTAGATCCTGTTGAGTTGAGTAACTTTTTTATGCCAGTTCCTCCATTTATCGTCCCGTTAGCGTATATCATAATGGTGCCGTAATTTTTCACAGTTCCATTGATTGTAAGAACTGTATCTGCTCCAACATTTATCGTCCCCCTGTTCTCTGCTCCGTCCGGCAGCGACATATTGACAATTGTTGTCCCAACAGCAAAATTATTGGAGGCTATGATCCATCCAAGCACTACTAGCAAAATCCTTTTCATTGTAACCCTCCGTATCTAACCGATCCGCAACGTGATACTCTCGGCCAAATCCAAGAGTTCCATCGATTGCGTTCTTCATAGATCTATATTGACAGCAATAGGTAAAAAAAGTGTTAAGAATAACGTAAAAAAACAATATTTTGATGAAAAAATTTGAAAGTCTTCAGCTAAAGGTAGTGAAACGCAAATGAATTATGACTTTTTTAAAATAAAACTATATAGAACTGTTGCATAAGACATGAGAGGATCCTTCTTCGGATTTTGCATCCTGGTCTAGTCGTTTCATCCATAGGAAACTCACGTAACGCAAGAGGTTGTATAAGAAGATCCTATAGTGAATACCACTCCACAAACTGTGCGTGCGATTTCTATGGCATACCGTCAAATTACCATTTTTACCCACGGCATCACTATCACATCCCCCTCTGATACCATCTAGTAGTTTACTAGCAGTTGTAGCACCGTCTGTAATAATAACTCTGATGGCGTACCATTCTCATCCACGGCCACATATGTACCTTAACTGTTGAGCCTCCTTTTGAAACACTCATTTCCTGGTTACCTCGTTGCCAGATTGTGTCTCTGCTTCGTTTTGGCGACAGACCAGAGGAACTCAATTTGAAAATTTGCACCGTACAAAGTTGCACGGTGCATCGTAAGAGCCGAAAGCGGTTTTGGTGACGCGTATATGGCACGTTGTGGCAACAATGGCGCCGTAACTCTCTCTCGCACAAGGAGAGATGGTATTTGAAAAATTTAGATGTCCAAATTTTTGCGATCTGTCGTTAAAAATCAGAATACACCACAGGTCATTAATACAGAATGACCTCTCATCACCACTCGGTATGCCACGCCCACTGCGATTCTCCCCGACTCAATACATATATCTCGCGCAAAATTTTGTTGATATTTGCCGATTAATTTAGTACGATCCCGCGTGGGCAGGCGGCGTACACATAAATATAGACCTCCGTGAGTTAGTTGCCTGTCCTTGCTTTTGGCATCCGCAGCAGGTGCTGGGTGGCTCCGCGCGAAGCAGGTGCGAGCGCCGCCGTTTTTTCCTGGTTAAGGTTGTGGAGGTGGCTCCGATGGCAGCGCAGCAGCTTTGTCAGTATGGTGTACCGTTTCGATCAGCCTTCTTTGTCGGATTTTTGGGCAGTCCCAGAGTTCATCGGCGATTCTCCGCGTGCCTTAGAAAGAAAGTCATCCATTTTGTTTAGCTCGTTTCCGATGTCGCCGTTTACAGCTATCTTCACCGCCTCTGTTCTGGTCTGCGTCTTTGGATCGATCTGGAGAGCATCCCTGGCTTTCTGAGCGTCTTGGACCAGCCGTTCAGGAGCATCGCAGCTAGATAGCAACGTTTGTGTTTCTTCATCGATCTCCTTCGTCTTTTTCACTGCCGCGTCCTCCGATTTCGCGCGAATGTCGCTAACATTGGATGATGAGACAGTCACAGTTCCGATGAGACCTGGGGCTACTTCTTGCATCACGGCCACTGCAGCCTTGTTTTCAGCAGATCTGGATGACGCCTTCGCTCCAGCCTCGCATTGCTTTAATTTGGCAATAAGTTCTTCGAGATGCTTTTTATCTGCAACCAATTTGTCCAACCTGGGCTTAATCTCAGCTTTTTTTTCATCCAACAGTGCAGTAGTTTCTGCAACCTTTGCGTCAGCTAGCTTTATCTTCTCCAAGGTTTCCCTATCTTTAGGGGAAATACTTTTATCCAACTTATCTTGAAGTTTTTTAATTTCTTCAGCGCATTGTTTCGCCCCTTTCCCGCAACTGATTTGTTCGCCATACGCTCTTTTAACTACTTCCAAGGGCACATCGAATTTGCCACCCTTGCATCTTATAGGCATACCGGCAAAATGTGACAGACTTGCGGATTGAGGCTTACTGGCCTCTGCATTCGATTCAACAGTGGGAGCAATGACATTACTTTCAGCCACTGCTTCTTCGGACACTTTATTTTTCCCCAACCACGCAGTCGCACTTGGGTACTCTGATGGCATCAGGAGATCGTCAAATATCTCTATGCTCTCTGGAGGAATCTCACTAACTGCTTTCCAAATAAAATGCTCGATGTCCCGGCGAAGCGCTGGATCCCCGCCATCTTCAAACACAAGGGAGGAAAATGTCACCTGATCTTTGTTGCGTAAGGCTGTAATTAGCCCTGGTGTTAATTTAATGAATACGATATACCCATCGGATACAGACACTACTCGCGCAACAGTCCCGTGATTGAAGTATTTGTTTACGATATTTGGATCCGACAGATATTCGTGACATTCCTTCGTGGGAACGAGTGCATTACTGTCCGAGTTAGCGGCCGGATCTGCCGCAGTGGAACCTGGCAGACTATCAGTTGTTGCTCCCACGTTGTCGGAGCAAATACCGGGGCAAGTGGCATGAATGGCAAATAGGGTCGCAGCCGACACAATCAGTTTCCGCATTTATAAATCCTCTCAATTTATATTTCATATTCCCATTCTAATGTAAATTGTTTAAAAAACCGTTAAATCAACAGCTCTTTTTCAAGTAATCAAAAACTTAAGGAGTCTGTGTGATTCCATATTCCCGGATTTTAGGTCGTCTACTATTTCTAGTAAATTTTTATTTTTCCAGGAAACTATGAGTGTCAGCATATGAGAACTGGGGCTGTGTTTTTCTATGATCGCCAGCTTTTTTGCCAAAATTTCGATCTGATCGTATATGTCTTCCCTGTCAGCAGCATGTGCCTGCGAACTGCTTTTGGATACCTTTTGGCCGTCAGCCCCTGTTTCCACATTGGCCATAGGCCTCTTTTCTCCTGAACTTGTCAATATCCTTCCAATCCTTTCGAGATTACCCATCAAAGCCGAGAAAACTCCAACACCATTCTGTCCTGACGCATTGGTAATTGCATCCGTGAATCCAGTGCGAGCATCTCTGATCTTTTGTATGTGCTCCAGAATGTCATCCTTCCTTTCCTGTGGCATCACTCCCAAAATATTCTGTATCTCACCAAAAGTCCTCATTCCGGCTTGCTGAGCCGATTTCACAGCGTCGTCGTAAGCATTCGGGGACTTGATGGACAGGGCCTTCAGCTCTGTCGCATATTCATGATCATACAGAGTAACACCATCTCTGCTATCGTAGTTTATGAACGGTATGAATTTTGATTTTTTTGCAACTGTGTCATATATCCACTCCAAGATCCTGAATTTTTGCTCGTTATCAGAAACATTGTTCTCGTCCTTCGGGTAACATGTTTCCCAGAAGGTCTTTACGAACTCTGTTAGAATCTTCATGCCCTCCAGAATCCCGTAGAATCCATCAAGCGTAACAACCGTTTCTATGAGCCATCCTAAGATCTGCAGGTCTTTAGATTGTGTTCTAATCGCCTCATTTGCCAAATTTTCGGCCAGTACCCAATCAGCTTTCTTCAACTCTCTCTCCCACACCCCGAGAGAAAGCGCACTGTCTTCATGAAACTTAGCTTCCTTTATATCATCATATACCTTTGTCAATGACAGGTCGTATCCAACGCCGTCTGGAGATCCAGGAATCTCGCGCAAAATATCTTCTATCTGGATGTTAACTCGTTCCATACCACATTCCCTCAAAGATCAGCTCTGGAGTTGCCGCAAAACCAATAAACCCACTTTCTATTGTCACGACTGATTCGCCACCTTCATGGATAATCCTTGTTTTAGCTCCCAAATCGAGCTTGTAGGCCACTGCGACAGCACCACTTCCGCAGGCCTTCGTCCATCCTACACCTCTTTCAAATGTCCTGATCCTGACTATGCAATTACCGACTACTTCGTAGAAGTGTATGTTGCAATCAGCGTATTTCGCCGACAGCTCGTCAATACTTACGATCTCCTCGACTCCAAGCACCAAATGTTTGTTGCCAGTAACGATTACCCCATCGCCTGCTTGCTGCGGCTTTGGGAAGCAAATCGTAACTCTTTTGTCATCCATGATGGCCGTGTACCTGATTCCAGAGATTCTCAGGTCAATTGCGCTGGTATTATCGACAAATTTGTCTCTGATGTATGCGGCAGCTGCGCAGGCGCCGTTTCCGCACATGCTGGCCTTCGTTCCATCTTGATTTGCAAAATCTATCACATAGCAGGAACACGGTCCGTTTTTGCTTATGAAAACAACCTGATCGCACCCTATTCCGAGATTCCTATCCGCGATCTTCCGGATCAATTCTTCATCCAGCATCTTTCTTGTTTGGTGATTGATTATTACAAAATCGTTGCCGTTTGTGTGGGCCTTAACAAATTCCACGTAACACCGTGGGATCTTGGTCATTCTTTTGCATTATCCTTTGCACTATTCCCCTACAAAGACAGCACACAAAGCAACAAACGTAGACCATGGCGGCTTGCAGAATTCTTCCTATGGTATCACTATAAATTATCAGCAAGCACCAGTGAGTCGCAACTCCAATGGCAAGCAAGGCGTTTGTAGCTGTGCCAAGCTTTTCATTTTTGTATACCTTGATAATTTGAGAAAACAAGGATAGGCCACAAATGGAACAGTATGCAAGTGTTATGTGATGTTGCATTTCACCTGCTATCACAAATGATATGACCATGCATACAGTTGATAGCACAAGCAATGGAGCGACGAAGCTGCCTCGCCTACAGTGCTGCTGCCGCACGTACCAAAATGTCCACACACATGCGAGTGAAAATAGGGGTGTCAGGCATATATCCAGTGCGTAATGGTAGCCAGCAACCACGAGACACCAACCATACGCTAACCACAATATACCGAGGCACACACTAACATACAGCTTCCTGTTCGCCAAAATCATCCAGACATAAAACACAGTACCGAAATTGTAATGCCCACTAGGAAAGCCATATCCTGTCCCAGGGCACGTCTCAGGCAGCGGGCATTTAAAAATGCACTTCAAAACGGCATTGTATAGCACCGTCAAAAACAAGGCATACAGTAGATCCGCGTAACAGTGTTGCTTCCTAGATATCACGAACATCAGGACCACGGTAGTAACGACACTTTGCTGGCCAACGGCGTTCAAAAAACTCCTAGCTAAGTGAACTACATCAGCCATGTGCTTTGCGCCGTACCCAACCTACACCCATGGCCAAGTCTCGCATATGTTTCGTTTGATTGCAAGATTGCATATGTTATGGGTCTACGCAAATTGAGGTTTTCAATTGACAAAGCCCATCCATATGGATTAGAATATGCAAGGCTAGGAGATTATTTGAGTAAAAGATGGCTGTTCCAAAGAAGAGAACCTCGAAATCTAAGCAAGGGATGAGAAGGTCTCACGATTCTGTTACGCCTGTAAATGTCGTGATATGTCCGAACTGCGGCAGTGCTGTAATGCAGCACAATATATGCGGCTCTTGCAATGTATATGCTGGGCGGAATATCAAGGCGACGACTACTGCAGGTACTTCAGAAGAGAGGCCGTAAAAAAAACAAGTGTTTTTTAAACGAATTCAAATATGAAAAGAATTGCCTTGGACGTTATGGGCGGCGATCTAGGGATTCAGGCAACCGTTCCAGGTATGATACGCTATATAATGAAATCCAATGGAAATGGGATTGCTTTCGATCTTTTCGGCAAAAAGAGCGAAATAGATGCCGTTCTTGCTGAATACCCCAAAGTCGACGAGAAGATCTGCCAAATACATGATACCGGCGACAACGTGATCCAATGCGATCAGAAACCGGCCATTGCAGTGCGGAATGGCAAGGGCACAAGTATGTTTGAGGCCATAGCGTTCGTGGCTGACGGACATGCGGATGCTGTAGTGTCGTCCGGAAACACCGGAGCATATATGGCACTATCTAAATGCCTCATTGGATCGATAGAAAACATAGACAGACCAGCTTTGGTTGGCTTACTGCCTAATGTAAGCGGCAGCACGGTGATGCTTGATCTGGGCGCGAACACGGACTGCACATCTACTAAATTGATTCAGTTTGCGTTAATGGGTCACGCGGTGGCTTCGGTATTACTCAGCCTTGAATGTCCTCGTATTGGCCTCCTGAATATTGGAACAGAACGGACAAAGGGAACAAAGCCGCTAGAGGAGGCATATGAGTTCTTGGAGAGCTTCGGCGATATCAACTTCTCAGGCTTCGTTGAGGGAACCGACATAACGAGCGGAGTGGTCGATGTCGTGGTATCAGACGGGTTCTCTGGTAACATCTCTTTAAAAACTATGGAGGGGACGTTTAAATACATCATGCACGTCCTAATGGGCGGCTTCTCTTCGAGCTTAGCGGCAAAATTCGGATATATTTTTTGCAAAAAAGTATTCAGGATACTCAAAAGCAAGATAGATCCACGGATTAATAATGGGGCCCCGCTTGTTGGCCTCAAGAAAGTATCTGTTAAGAGTCACGGTAATTCAGATTACATCGGATTCTCGAATGCCATATCGGTAGCGGTGAACCTTGTTAACGCCAGCTTCATTGAGAAAGTGAAGAAATCGATTCAACAGGCAACTCAGAAGGAAGAGACATGGCGAATGTTATAGCTGGGATATCCTCGCATCTCCCGGAAAGAATCGTTACAAACGATGAGTTATCACAAGCATTAGATACATCCCACGAGTGGATATTCACGCGGACAGGCATCGAGAAACGACACATAGCGGCAACGAATGAGTTTTCGTCTGATCTAGGGATCACCGCAGCAATGGTTGCTCTGGGAAAAGCCGGAGTCGCGCCGAAAGACGTGGACGCAATCATAGTTTCAACAACGACTGCAGACAGGAGATTTCCTTCATGCGCATGCAGGATACAGGGTGAAATTGGAGCCGCAAGAGCCTTTGCATTCGATATCAATGCGGCATGTGCCGGATTTATATATGGTCTTGCAGTAGCGGACAGCATGATGAATAGTATGCGCCTCAAGAACGTGCTACTGGTCGCAGCAGAGACGCTAACGAAATTTGTTGATTGGAGCGATAGGGCAACGTGCGTGCTGTTCGGTGATGGCGCCGGTGCATTTGTATTGCAGACCGTGGATGACCCGGCTGCTGGCGGCATAATTGCGACAAAGCTATATTCAGATGGGACGGAAGCAAAATACAATTCGATCTTGTCGCATGGAGGACCACAAAATGGCAACAGAGGCTACATAACTATGGTAGGCAGGGCGGTCTTTAAGTATGCGATTGATTGCATGGCATCATCCATGAATGAAATCCTTGAAGAAAACAAAATGACGATAGATGATATAGACTGGATCATACCTCATCAGGCAAATAAAAGGATTCTAGAATCTATGTGTAAGATTAGAGACTTTCCGATAGAAAAATTGATAGTGACAACCCAAGAACACGCAAACACGTCGTCTGCATCTATTCCATTGGCGTTATCGCAGGCTATGGCAGACGGCAAGGTTAAATCTGGAGACACTCTGCTTTTTACGGCGATGGGTGCAGGGCTGGTATGGGGTGCATCAATTGTTAGGATATGAAAATTATTTAGGAGATTATGTATGAAATATGACAAAAACAACGTGTTCCATAAGATAATCCACGGAGAACTGAGAGCAAAGACTGTGCTAGACGGCGAGCATTTTATGGCATTTCATGATATTGCCCCAAAGGCTCCGGTGCATGTCTTGATAATCCCCAAAGGGAACTACGTGGACTACAACGATTTCTCGGAGCATGCAAGCGACGCGGAAATTTTAGACTTCAATAGGGCTATCTCGAAGGTGGTACGTATGATGAGGCTCGAGAATGGCTTCAAGATGATATCAAATGCCGGGAAATTCGGTATGCCCGGAGACGAACGTGGACAAGAAGTAATGCACATGCATGTTCACATTCTCGGAAAACCGTCCGATGAATAGCCTCAGAATCAGAGCGATCAGATGAGTATGACAAAAGAAAAGCAACTTAAGGAATCCGTATTCCTTCCTAAGACAGAATTTCAGATGCGTGGTGATCTCGCACAAAAGGAACTTCTTTGGATAGAAAAATGGGAAAAGAAAGACTTATTTCACCAGCTTCGCTTACTTTCAAAGGGGAAGCCGAAGTTCATTCTGCATTTTGGCCCTCCGTATGCCAATGGGCACATACACATGGGCCACGCACTGATCGGCGTCTTGAAGGACGCTGTGAATAAATCCTATCAGATGCTGGGGTACGATGCCCCACTCGTCATCGGATGGGATTGCCATGGGCTTCCTATTGGATGGAAGATCGAAGAAATGTACCTAAAGCAAGGTCGTAAGAGAGAGGACGTTCCGGTTTTGGAGTTCCTCAAACAATGCAGAGAGTTTGCCCAGCATTGGCTAGATGTGCAGAAAGAGGAGTTCAAGCGTCTTGGCATAATAACGGACTACAAGAATCCGTACAGTACGATGGCGAAGGAATCGGAAGCCATTATCTGTGAGAAGTTTTTTGAAATACTGAAGAAGGGCTTGGTATATAGAGGAAAGAAGCCCGTTATGTGGGCAGTCGTCGAGAAGACCGCCCTAGCGGAGGCAGAGGTTGAATACCAGGACAAGGAGAGCGATGCGATCTTCGTCAAGTTCCCAATAGTTACGACTGGCAGTAAGAAGCTCGAGAAGGCATCTGCCGTTATATGGACCACAACGCCGTGGACGATACCTGGGAACCGCGCTATTGCGTATTCAGAGACTATAAACTACGTCGTCATAGAAGCAAACTCTGAGAGGTACGTCATAGCTGAAGATTTGTTACAAAAATTCTCAGATGAGGCAGGGGTAGGGCACTGCGAAGTGATAGATCGCGTTTGCAAGGAAGATTTAGAGGGAACAGTCTGTTCACATCCACTTGCAAATCTGGGCTTCTCAAGAGAGGTACCGTTGCTTCCGGCACACCACGTTACAACGGATGCAGGCACTGGGTTGGTCCACATAGCGCCTTCTCACGGTCTGGATGACTTCATTCTAGGCCAGAAGTTTGGGCTCGCCATAGAGGATAGCGTAAACGATGATGGCACGATGAATGCCAAGCTGCCGCACTTTGGAGGCATTCATGTTTATAAGGTAAATCAACCAGTCATTGACGAGCTCAAAAGTGCCGGAAATTTACTGAGAGCCTATAAGATAACACATAGTTATCCATACTCGTGGCGTTCCAAGTCGCCTCTTATCTTCAGGACTACAGATCAATGGTTCATATCTATAGACAGGATCAGAGGGACTCTCCTGGAAGAGATCGACAAAACCAAGTGGTACCCATCACAATACGTCAATCGTATACGTAGCATGGTCGAAAAACGGCCAGATTGGTGCATATCTAGGCAACGTCTGTGGGGCGTCCCAATAGCTCTCTTCCTGGAGAAGGCAACAGGTAACATCCTAATGGACGAGGAAGTTCTTGCCCGCACGATTGAGGTATTCAAAGGGGAGGGCATGGAAGCATGGTATACACGAGAAACTTCACATTTCTTGGGCCCAAAATACAATCCAGACGACTACGTGCGTGTTACCGATACCCTTGAGGTTTGGTTTGAAAGTGCATGTTCACATCACTACGTCCTGGAAACACGTGATGATATGCAATGGCCTGCTGACCTGTATTTCGAGGGATCAGATCAGCATAGGGGCTGGTTCCAATCTTCACTCGTTGAATCTGTATGCGTCACCGGCAAGGCCCCATATAGAAACGTCGCAACAAATGGATTTGTCCTAGATAAAAATGGCAAGAAAATGTCGAAGTCGCTCGGCAACGTAATCTCGCCAGATGAGATAACCTCGACGCTAGGAGCTGACATCCTTAGATTGTGGTGCTTAAATTCAGATTATTCAGAGGACGTTAGGATAGGGAATGAGATTCTAAAGCAGCAGCAGGATCTGTACAGGCGTTTCAGGAATACCTTAAGGTATCTCCTTGGGGTGACATCCAACTTTAATACCGCCGACGCCGTGGTGTATGAAGACATGCCCGAGCTGGAAAAGTTCGTTCTCAAGAGGCTGTATGACCTAGATTTGATGATGCGCGAATCTATAGAGAGATACGACTTCCAGACCTTCTGTGTCGCGCTGCAGACGTTCTGTGCCAATGATCTTTCTGCCTTTTATTTTGATATCAGAAAAGATTCAGTGTACTGCGACGCCATGGATAATCCCAAGAGACGCGCCTGCATGACCGTTATGAGCGAGATCTTCATGTGCCTTTCTCACTGGCTTGCGCCAATCCTGTCGTTTACCGCGGAAGAGGCCTGGGAAATGTCTCCACTTAACAAGAGAAAAACGAGCATCCACACCGAATTATTCCCGAAGATCCCTGTACAGTGGAATAACAAACTCGTAATACAAAAATGGGCGTTTATCCAGAGTGTCAGGAAGTTACTGACAGAAACGCTCGAAACTGAAAGAGCAGCCAAACGCATTGGATCCAGCTTGGAAGCGGCAGTGACGGTCTACGCGTTATCTCCTGACGATTTGCTCATCATGGAAAGCGTTGATATGGCGGAGATAGCAATCGTTTCGAGTGCTGAAATTGTACATGTTAGCGAGATGCCGCCAGGAATTGCGCTGGACAGTGCCATCAGCGTTGGAGTTGCAGTGAGGCAGGCTACTGGCTTGAAATGCGAGAGATGTTGGAAAATAGGCGAAGATGTGACAAAACAACGCACTGAGCACTACGGAGATGCCAACCTGTGCCACCGCTGCCTTTCTGTTATAAGTTCGCTACCAGACTGAAGAACGCACCATGTTGAATAAATTCATGAAAGATCTCCGGGCGCTTAAGTCAGCGACCGTGTATTCGATGCGTGGATTAGCGGCGCTCATTAAGGAACGCGCTTTCTATCAAGAGCTTTTGGTTGGCGTGCTCGTACTCGTGATAGAACTTCTCAGAGATGCCCCAGACTGTGACAGGATACGCGTCTTTTCCGCATACTTCTTGATCCTCATGGCAGAATGCGCTAACACAGCAATAGAAACAGTGATAGACAGGATAGGGCCGGAGAAGCACGACCTCTCGCGGAGGGCGAAGGATCTCGGGAGTGCGTTGGTCTTTCTCGCCATCATTCATTTCGGTGTTATTTGGATTTGCTTATTTATCTGAAGCCACATGAACACCTGGCTGGCACCTAGTGACGTAGCTTCCCAAATTGCAAGAAAAACAAGACTTTCTACCCTCCACCTTTAATACTATCGATCCATTGCATGGAATGAAGTTACCAAACCTGCCACTTGGCCACAGATCTCACAACAACATGAGGAGGAATATCGAGACAATCCTCTGCTCCAGTTCTAAGCAGCGTCAGCTATTGCCAACGCCACCTAGACTGTGGGTTAAATGACCATAACATTAAACCTACAATAGTTGGGATCCTAGGTAAAGAGTCTTTCCATCAGGGATTGTCAGGGGACTGGTTAGATTGAAAGTGGCACCTGGTCCAACACGTATGTCATTCATAGCTGTTCGCACGGTGCTATCGTTGTTCCCGATAGTTAGCCTGGCTGATGCTCCATCCACTATAATTGGAGCAGCTGGTAATGAATTTACACCAGATAACGTCAGTTGCCCCGTTCCAGACACTTTCAGTTCATTATTGGTGAATTTACTGAGATTGCCTGTTAAGGTAAAATTGCCTGAAGGGACCTCCAACCCGTGATGATAACTAGCGCAATCGTTTGCTATGTGCGCGTTCACTGTTTGTGTCACAGTGTGAAGATAAGCGGGCACATCAGCAGCTCCCATGGAAGCTTCGTCGGACGCACCTCGCAGCAGGACCAAATCTGAAGTGTTGTTTTTTCCATTGCTGATCTCATCCCAAAGATCTGAACTTGTTTCAAATGTGGTAGTGGTGAACGTGATATGGTCCTTGTTCGTAATTGTCCCTCCACCTTCTATCGTATACGCTTTACTTATTGCTGTGTTCAAAGAGTTTGTATAACCAGATGTTAGCGTAGATTTATCGGTTGGTTCTTTTAACTTGTGGCAATACAGAATGACCTTCGATCCGGCTCCCCCGTCGATCGTGGCAGTTTCTGCTGGCCCATCCAACTCGCCATGAATATGTATTTTAATACTATTTTCTAAGGTTACTACCGTATTGTTGTCAATTTTTGTTACACCACCGGCGTTTATCGTAAAATCTTTGTTGATTGCCACAGCAGTATTCGCGGTACTCGCTGAGGTATCACAAACACTGGCTGTCACTAGCAAAGTCAACGCGCCTATTAATACTTTTTTCATTTTTACCTCCGTTCGTTGTTAATCACTAGCAGAACACCAAATCCTTTGATCGCTGCCTGCCATCTAATTATTAATTTATAGAAAAACAATAAAGTTTTCGTTAAGAAATTTTATACTCCTTATGTTTTTTGATATATTTTTCTACGGAAGATGCTTTATATTTTGATTAATATTTGCTGAGTATTTTGTTAAATATTAGACTTCTTCGCACATTTTCCACCGATGTGATAAGCAGAGATGGCTCATGATGGAGTTGTATCCGAACCTCAGGAGATTGTAATAACCGAATTTCACAGAACAATATACTTTTATATTCCTGATCATTCGCATGAATATACCAGATTTGTTTGTTAAAAACAAGGATTCATTACATTATTACCAATTGTTGGACATACCATTGGTATACGATTTCCTTTGCCTTGCCCCACAAAAACAACTCTATGTACGTCAAATCCTTACCTTTTTCATCATATCAAATGGATGGCTACCTGTGTCTCGTCCTTAGTGCCTAATGCCAAAATTCCTTTATAAGGCTCCGCTATTGGTGTAGACTCATAGTAAGGAACTTGGGATTAGTGTATGGTAAAATACGTATCTTCGGCGGATGCAGACGTTGGAAATCGGATAAAGGCGAGGCGCAAGGAGCTCAAGATGACACAAAAGCAACTTGCAGATGTAGCTGGCTGCACATTTCAACAGATACAGAAGTACGAAGTTGGCCACACAAGAATCTCGGTTTCCATTTTTTTGAAAATCTGCGAATGCCTCCGTACGCCTCCTGGCTATTTTCTGGATCGACTCATGTTATGTGAACAGGAAGAAACTGATTGTGAAAATTTAGAAGAGAGACTGCTTGCCATCTTCAGATCCATACAAAACAGCAAGGTCAAGGCAAAAATTCTGAATCTCGTGGAAGCAATCGTGTCTGATTCAGAGGACCTAATCTAACCCCACCCCCCCCCCACAAGTCTTGTATAATGCAGCCACTCAGGTATAATGTATGTATGCTACAGGAGACGTATTGGGATAAAGACGATGATGAGGATAATGATAAGAGCTCTGATAACCATTGTAATGGTGCTACAGGCTGGTGTGTATGCAAGGCCAACAGATGAGTACCTCGCAAATGATGAATGGAAGAAACATTTAAAAGCACGGGCAAATCAACTGAGTTCTGACAGTAATGCTGTGGGATTCATAAATGGGAAACATCAGTTTACTGATGGTACCAATAGCGATGTAGCACTGGAAAATCTATTTGCGATAATAAACCACCAGATAGCAGAGATAAGCCTACTGGCGTTACATCCTGAGTATAGAAAACAGGTACAGGAGCTTATGCCGAACATGACTCCGGCACAGTACAATTGGATGTTCATACAGGACTTCACTAATGCAGTAGTCTTTGGTGGGTACGAAGCTAATGATAGTACAATTCAGCATGTCTATACCCAATTGGAAAAGACAATGGTACCAGCAGAAATGTCGGAAACGGAGAGAGAAACGATTAAAAAAAATTAAAAGATGCACAGGAGGACTGTATAAGATATGACCAACTTCTAGGTCTAAACAAAATACTGGAGGATATAAGAGGGAAATTCAATCCGAATATGACAACAAAAGAGGATCCTCAGTATACAGAGTACGATCAGGAGCCAAAAGTAGGGTTTGCTGGGTATTCAAAAGGATATGGGGTATATTTCTACACAAAGGAACAGGATGGCAACAATCCGACCATCTTCTTCCATGGTACACAAAACGAATGGGATGCCAAAGTGCGGGCTATGAAGGAGGAAGAAAAGGCAAAGCAACTGGAGGAAGAGAGGCTGAAGAGAGAAAAAGAAGAAAAGGAGGAAGTAAAGGAGGAAGAAGAGGAGCTGAAAGAGGAAGAGACAAAGCTGAAAGAAGAAAAAGAGGAAGCGGAAAGCAAAGAGGAGGAGCTGGATGAGGAACCTTCAGAAGAGGGTATAGAGAGTGAAGTAGAGGAAGAAGAGGAGCAGGAGAAGCTGAAAAAGTTGAGGGAGGAGGAAGAGAAGCAGCAGGAAGAGGAGCAGCAGGAAGAGGAGCTGAAAGAGGAAGAGGAAAGCAAAGAGGAGAAAGAAGTAATAAATGGTGGTGTAACACCAAGAGAAGAGGAGGAACCTAAAGAAGAGGATATAAAGAGGGAAGAAGAGGAAGAAAAGGCAAGGAAACTGGAGGCAGAGAGGCTGAAAAGAGAAAAAGAAGAAAAGGAGGAAGCGGAAAGCAAAGAGGAGGAGCCGATTGAGGAACCTCAAGAAGAGGGTATAGAGAAGAAAGAAGAGGCGAAGGAGCAGGAGGAGGAAGAGGAAGAGGAAGAGGAGCTGAAGGAGGAAGTAAAGGAGGAAGTAAAGGAGGAAAAAGAGGGATATCCATCAGATGACGAGGAAAAATGGGAGGAGCTGGATGAGGAACCTCAAGAAGAGGGTATAGAGAAGAAAGAAGAGACGAAGCATGAGGAGAAGCTGAAGGAGG
>JAIRMJ010000033.1 GCA_031258785.1 Holosporales bacterium
TCTCTGTGTTTCCTTACCAATTGGTACTTGATCATAGGGTAATCCATTCATAACAGCATTGATTCGCTATACCTAATTACCACAATTTAGGGGCTATGTATATCTTTTGCAGGAGCTCTAATGTATCACATTGTGTGCACACCACTCATCTTTTTTGACGACCAACTTTGCGACTCCGATTGCGACGAGGCCGGCCTCGATAATTGCGTCGATGTAATCCGGAGTAAAATACATCACAACTGCTGCAACCAGTGCAATTGCGCCCTTGGTTTTTTCGCTCGTGATGAGTATCTTTAGATCGATCATTTTTTGTTCCTTTCGTTGAGTTATGAGTAAGCTCTTTTGAGCTAGCCGAAAGAATTTGTTCTATATCTTAAGAAGCGTCCCAAGAAGATCCTCCACATCATTCCTCATCTACATCGTCATATTGATTGAGAATGCGTTCCATATCGAGCTTTCCGCGCTTCGTCAATATACCGCCTTGTCCATCTGGCGTAGGTTTCATTTTCTTTGGCTTTAGAGTTGCTAGTTCCTCGGCAGTCTGTCGTGTTTTGTGGGTACTCTGATCTGAATCCGCTGTGTTGACATCCAGCTGCGTTTCATCTTCATTTTCACCGTTCTTTACTTCCTGGGCGCCGTCTATTGCAATGGATTGCTTGCCCTCTTCTATGATGTTTTCGACTGCATCGGAGGCAAAACTCTCAATAAGGTCGTTTTTTACGAAATCCAGAAGGCTTTGTTTTTTGAGTTGAGATAAATGAGCGAGAAGTTGATCCTGAATATCCTCAGGGAGTACCAATATGATACAATTTGATATGTTATTCAGAATTGGTCGCAATCTCGATTGATTGAGCCACTCCGGCGGATTTGTTAGGACAAATTGATTTATGCCTAGATCAATAATCACGAGGATTACAATCGCCCTGATTATGCCAAAAAGACCGCCTAGCGCCTTATCAGGCGTGTTCAGAATGCTGTTCTTGATCATATTTGAGCAAAAATAGTTCAACGCACTTAGCATCGTCAGAAACAATATGAACAACGCACACACAGTAACAAAGTCCGCCATCAGCCCATGATTAATTCTTTCGCGCGCAAAATCCTTTACATGAGGGAAAAGCGTTATTGAAAGGTATATCCCAAGAACCCACGAAACAACAGACAGCACCTCCTTAGTGACACCACGTACCCATCCGATGATAAACGAAACAACAACAGTCGCCACGATGAAGGTATCAACAGCGGAAAACCCGAGACTACCCATTAAAACTCAAACACAGATCACATATGGCAATCCTACCATCCAACATCGGCAAATTCAAGCAGCGTGCTGGTATTCGTACGTATGCTCACATCATGGACAATACGAGACAGAGTATTGGCCTCCACAGAGTTTGGGTACATCTCTATGTGGTTGTGGCACCCGAGTAGGGATCAGTTCAAGCCTCATGGTCTTCTTGTTGGCCACTGTGTTCAACCTTACCAATCAATATATCAAACTCCTGCAAATTGAGATCGAAGATGTAATTGAACAGTCATGGGCTCATCACAAAAATGCGCAGTTGATCATATGCTCACTCCTTAAAGATTTAGGGGTTATCCCACACTATAACATCGCAAGGCATATGGTCCCTCCTAGGATTGAGGATATAGCAGATCCATTATGGGGACTACTGGGTGGTATCATCAGTAAGGAAGAGAAAGATGATCACAGTAATACCCACAAGAGGAATAGTAACGAGGTATGTGAGAGTTATTTTTGTAGCATTTTGAGTTAGGTATTATGCTAAGCTCGCGTGAGCGGAGGAAAGCTTTGGCTATGTGCGGCCTTTTTGTTGCTCTATAATGATGCTGCTGAAATGCCAGCGCTTGTTACTATGAGGCTCAGAAGATGTTCGATTTTCCGCTTGCAACGATAATGACGATTGTGCCGCTAGTCGGTAGTGTGTGGGCAATTGGCGTCAACGACAAGAACACAAGCGGAGTGAAAGCTATAACGATCTGGACTACGTTTTTTACGTTGCTTTTGGCAATAGACAATTTCTCTATCTTCTGTCTATCTACTAATCACGGGTATGTTGAGGAGATCTACGCACGAAGCCAATCGCTCATCAGGTACCGCATGAGCAATGATAGCATCTCCGTATTGTTTGCACTGATGACATCGTTCATCTGTTTCATATCGACGCTGTGGCTTTTCAGACGTAAGCTGCAGAAAACAAAAAAATATTTCGCCTCCATTTTACTCTTGGAATCATTTTCCATAGGAGCATTCTGTGCAAGTGACATGTTTCTGCTCTATGTATTCGTGGAGGCCACAATAATCCCCATCTACCTTATGATGTCGAATCGCGTGAATCCGGCTCAGGACGCTATCTTCCAATTCCTTATGTACACCATTGCGAGCGCGTTCTTGGTATTGACCGCATTCATACTGATCTACCTCGAGACAGGAACATCGAACCTGGAACGGATATACGAGATCGGAATACAGAACAAAGCCACATTTTGGTTGTTGTTCACCGGAATTGGAATCAAGATGCCGATATGGCCGTTTTATCACTGGCTTCCAGTAGTACATGTAAAGTCTCAAACAGTGTGCTCCATAATCTTGGCCTCTATCGTCCTAAAGTTCGCGACGCTACTTACTCTACGATTCTTGGCACCATTGTTCACGGACATGCTGTCGGCCAACAAAGATCTAATCATTTGTATCCTCATCGTCAGCATGCTGTTTGCAGCCGCGCAGCTTATGTACCAGGCTGATCTGAAGAAAATTTTCGCATATTTTTCAATAGTACACCTGAATCTCTATTTCATAACGCTGCTGAGTGGGCTGGAGCCGAAATACTATGTGTTTGCTGCCGTATATCATAGCATTGAGGTAGCCGTCTTGTTCTTCATAGCCGAGATCGTGAAGAGAGTATTTAATACCAGGTCAATAAAGACGCTCAGGGCACTTCCGATGATAAATGGGATAAGAAAGTACATATTCTGCGCATTCCTAATTTTGCTGTCAGTTCCGCTTTCATGGGGATTTGTATGTGAGGTAATAGCGATCTACTCAGCAACTAAGATATCAATAATGTACTCGCTTGTAATTTCCGGGATCGTACTAGTTTCCTCCACATACGCGGTGTTCGCATACAATTCTTGCTTTGGATTTGCTGCAAAAAAGGAGGAGCAACAATTGGCGCTGCAAGACTTCTACATCACGGATATCTACAAAAAATCTGTGCTGTACGCACTGCTTGGAATTGTCCTAGCGGTTGGGTTACACCCCCAACTGATTTTTGTCCTGTTTTAAATCATTGGCAATATCCACATCTGCAAATCCTATTAAGGACGCTTGACGGAATTCTCTTCGTTCGGCAAAGGCAAATCCCGTCATGGAAGACAAAAGAAGCTCCCCTCCAGGGCTGCCACAACCTTACGCGCCCTTAAAAGCCGCGGCAGAAGCCCTGGTCTCCCACATTCATTTTGCCTCTGAACGCCACACACCTTTCAATCGGAGTTTTCAGACTCAATATTTCGCTAATCCAGTCCATTCTAGGTGGTTCTTGTCGAAATACGTAGGAAAGTACGTGTTTAACTTGTGCGCAGCCTGCCACTTGCTCCACTGCTCCTTCCCAAACTGCTTCACATACAGATCAGTAAGCCAATCCAGGGTTTTCTGCCTTGTAGTAAAGATTGCCCGATAATCTTCGTGGAGTTCCTCCTCTGGTCTTTCGACTTTAAAAATAAGCTCACGGAAGAAATCCCTGACTTTTTCGACTGTATTCCCGAGATCTTCTTGCCAAGATACAAGTGCACCCTCTCTTTCGTTGAGTTGTTTTTTCAGCATCTCAATTTGCTCGCCCTTCTCCTTAACCGCGGTCTTTAGCAAGTTTTCGTGCGTTGTCCTCGCGAGAGGACGATCGATTTCACCAACAACAACAGAATTTAAATTCTCTGCCGTATATGGAAGTATACCGTTAAGTCCGGTGACAAGCCATATACCTCCGTTATACGTACGTTGACCAATGGAAAATTTGCAAAATGCACTGAACACCATGAGTCTTTGTACAGGTCTCAAACTGTTGAACTTGACAACACTGGCATCAGGCTCTGTAAGCACCATCCTTGGACTGTCCACTATCAGATCCGGGAATTCTGGCCTTATCTCTCCTCCCAGTCTCGGAGAAATTGCGAATTCTACATTTTCTGAGACCTGCAGAATGAGCTTTTCCAACCTCTTGGCATCCCCCATGTAAAATATGGCGTATGCATCTCCTTTTGTAGCGCCTTTTGAAAGTGTAATAGCCGCAGCATCCCGTAAAATTACCACCTGATCCATAGCGTGTGTCACGGAGCGTTTCGTTCCCCCGCAGCTTATTTCTGACGAAATGGAAGCTGGCACACTGTCCTTCACGGACACAGACACCGTCGCTGGAGCACCGTGTTTCTGATTTTCATACACGCATAACTCAAACAACAGGAATACGTCCAAGCCAAACGCTGCTATGTACTTACTGACATCACTAATCGTACCAAGCCTCAGTTCTTCGTCGCTTTCGTAAGAACCTAGATCAAACTTAGAGAACCTCTTAAAAACGTTATTGGCAACCTGCGTCACATCCGGAACCACTCCTGTTGCAGCAATTTCGTGAACATATTCGTGAATAACTAACCAATTCATATTCGCAGGGGTAAGTGCGGTCTCGATAATATCCCTCATAACTCCGGAAAATCTCCGAACATTCTCGTCGTTTACATCTTCCGACCCCTGCCCGCTGCGAAACGCGTAAATAATCACTTGATCTTGTTGCCAACCATCCACTTTCGACCCCCTCAGACGAGTGTATCCTCGCGCAACGGCGTCGTACAAGCCATTCAGCACTTCTTCTATAGGGGTGCCATCTCCTATTTTTTGCCCATTATGCATCCACTCAACTTCGCCTTTTGCCAACCTGACATCCTCCACATTTTGGTCAAACTCATCTCTCGTAATCCCCGTATTAAACGGTTCACCACTCCCGCTAGCCGCAGAACACGGCAACATGCCTAATACAACCAAGCCCGCAAGCAGCCCTAGCGCAAACCTCCCGCTCTTCATATCTACCATTGCATACCCCTTAAACACCATAACTGACAGTACAGGAATATAATTGGTACAGCAGTGCGCCCCCTAACAGAGAATCGACAAAACTGTGCGAAATAACGAAGAATTTTCGTACAGTTTTAATAAAAGTAACCAACATTTTGTAAAAAACGCTTGATATACAGGGAACATATGGGCTGCCCTTAGGTACGTGTAAACTGGTACGTGTAAACTTAGGAGTTTTTTGCCAGAAAAGACCGTACTTATATTCCGCGCCCATACTCTTAAAGTGATCTACGTATGCCAATAAGACCCAGCATTCATCATCCAAGATATCGTCATGTCATTGATCATTACCTTCAAACTTTTGTTCAATGCGAATCGGTTCGCCGACATTGCGACCTGAGCAAACAAGCATAAAAGCCGCGCAGATAACTGTTTTATCGCTCACTGTCACCTACGTGTTCAGCAAAATGTTGCGCAAGAGATGTGCCATCTGTGATGGCAAGCACAGAGCCAGTCCAGGTGATTGCATGAATTGGAAGGCATTTTGTGCAATGTTCCACGTGGAACATCTCCATCCATGTGGGGTGTTTAAGGATCATTGAGGCTGATTTTTTGATATTCTCCTGGCGATTGTAGCCTTGAGCACTGTTACAACCCACACAATTTGTGCTGATAAATATTTTTCTCATTCAGAGAAATTATCTGCTTGCTAATGCATTTATGCTATGTGAATATGTCCTGACCTAAAGCTAATTTCGGAGAATCAAAATGAACCTCTTAAGAAAAACCATCACCTATTTCTCGGTGTTGCAGCTTGGTCTTGTCACTGACACGCTGCAGGCATCAGTAACCACAGAAACCGGAAAGCAACAGTCCAATGTTGAGCTAATAACATTATCATCCTCCAGTTCGTCAACCTGTTGCGAGAACCTTGCTTATAAGACAAAGCCAACGGACCAGAAAAATCCTGCTGAGATATACTGGCGTAATCCAGAAACACAAGGAATTCAACCACTAAACCTGAACGAAGTTACCAAACACATTTTGGAGCTTTCGCCTCAAGGAGAAGCTGGCCTACAGATGGTGATGGTCTTCTGTGGCCCAATGTACGCGTGCAAAACGTTATGTATGCTGGAGCTCATCAAAGCAGTTTCACAAAACGCAAAACAATTCAGCGTGGTGGTCGCCAAGTGTAGTCCCCAAAAAAAGGATAAGATTGACCGGACTAATTCCGCACACCGGGTTAAATCCAGAGCTTTAGATGAGCAACGCCCAGTCGATCTAACAATTTACGACGATACAAGCGTGAGCGAAATTGTCAGTGGGCTGCCAGCTAACCCCTCAATCTTGTTTGTAGATGAATATCAGTTTATGAAGTGCAAGCTTGGTGAACTCCTGCAATCTCTGGGCTCCTTCCCTACGTCCATCAGGGGTCTGGTTCTTAGCGGGCTGGACAAAGATTGCCTGCAGGCGGGATGGCTGCCACAAAATAGCATCTGCGAGTTCGAGCAGAAACACCAGCAGAGTGTGCGGCAATACCCTCTTGTGGCGAAGTGTACAGCATGTGAAAGAATAGCGGCTATCTACACAGGGCTACACAAAAATGGTATACTATTTATGCAAGAAAATTATAATGGCACAACGAATCCCGTGAAGGAAGGAAGCGAAGGCTATTCACCGTTCTGTCCTAGATGCCTGAATATATACCAATCCATCACTCAGCAGAAAAACATGAAGACCGAAGGTGTTCCGGTGTATTATCAGGACTCGTTGGGATATATTGCGGGCGATAATGCTGCTGCCACTGGTTTACGCCCATTGATGATGACAGTGACAATTGAAGACAAGCCGACAAATGTGCGGCTTATAACAACTGATGGCACAAACAACCTGGAAAAGATATTAGTGGACGATCTCTGACAAAAGATATGCAGGATGTAGTAATACGGCAATTCCTTTGATGCCGCTATCAGCAGCGTCGAAAGGAGCTAAAAAGCTTCTCTAGGAGGCACAACTGATAGGCAAGCGTCGTTCCGCCCTGAAAAAAGACACTGGCAGCAACGACTAACAGAACCAATCCTTGGAAAACGATTGGTTCTATCTGGAGCATAATTTGTAACACTCCTAGATAGTGTGCTTGTGCCATAATGGTGATATGACGAGGGCGGTGATGAGCCAGCACAGATGTGTGGGATAATAGCAGCGATATCAAGAGATGACGGTCTTGAGAATGCTGTCATCTCAGCGCTCGAACGACTCGAATACAGAGGATACGACTCTGCAGGTATAGCATATCTAGACAGGAACCAACCAGTGCTATGTAGGATTCGGGCGACTGGTAGGATCGAAAACCTCAAGCGAAAGATTGCGCAAAGACACATTGATGGGACAATCGGAATTGGTCATACGAGGTGGGCAACGCACGGTGGCGTCACCGAGGAGAATGCGCATCCGCACGCATGCAACGGAGTTGCGATTGTTCATAACGGGATCATAGAGAATTACCAACAGCTGAAGGAAAGGCTTAAAAGAAATGGTTATTGCTTTGACAGCGAGACAGACAGCGAGGTAATAGCCACACTGATTGCGTATAACATATCGGATGGCCTAGATTTTACGGGCGCCTTCTTGAAGAGCATAAGGGAGCTGACCGGCACATATGCAATAGTCGCAATACACGAAAAGGAGCCTAATACGCTCCTTGGTGCGAAGAATGGCTCTCCAATGACTGTTGGACTGAGCCCAGATGGCATGAACTTCTACGTAGCGTCTGATGCAGTTGCGCTATCATCACTAGCTGAAAACATCGCGTATTTGGAGGATGGGGACTGCATAATCGCTGAGAACTCTGACCCGGCAATAGCGTACAAGATATTGGATAAATCCGAGAATGAGGTGGTCAGGCAGGTTGTCCCGAATAGCATCTCGCTCAAGTCTGTGAATAAAGGTGGGTACGAAACCTTCATGTTGAAAGAGATATTCGAGGAAGCGGTCGTTGCTGCGGCGACATACGATGGCCTTGACTGCAATGTGGACATAACAAAATACGGGGCTATCTCCATCATAGCGTGCGGAACGTCGTATTATGCCGGTCTTCTAGCAAAATATTTCATAGAAGAGCTAGCGCAAATTCATGTGGATGTCGAGGTAGCCTCAGAATTTCGGTACAGGAACCCCGTGCTATCCCCTAACAGCCTCTACGTCTTTATCAGCCAGTCCGGAGAGACAATCGACACGCTATGTGCGATGCGCCTCGTAAAACAGCGCGGATACAAAACGTTAGCTTTGATCAACGTTGATGGCTCATCCATAGCAAGGGAGGCTGATATTGTCATAAAGACTGCGTCTGGTATCGAAATAGGGGTCGCAGCGACAAAAACATTCATTGCTCAGAGTTTGTCCATGCTGATGCTGTGCCAAAAAAAAGAGGACATTAAAATGGATCAGATAACGTCCTCGATAAACGCCGTCCTGAATAACTGTCAGCAAATCGCGAATGCTGCTGAAAAAATGAAGGGCAGCAAGGGATTAGTATATATCGGACGTGGTATTAGCTACCCAATTGCCCTTGAAGGTGCACTAAAGATCAAGGAACTTGCCTATATCAGCGCAGAGGGATACCCAGCTGGCGAGATAAAACATGGGCCAATCGCAATTGTGGACGAGGATGTGTATACAATCTCCATAGCCCCATATGACAAGCACTTCGAAAAGACGATATCCAACACACAGGAGATACTTGCACGTAATGGCAAGATCCTGTTGATCACGACTAAGAATTCTGCAGGTGCTGTTGCCGGCATAGTAGACCACGACAATGTGGACGTTCTGTTTTTGTGTGACGTAGAATGGCCTTACCAGGCTTTTTGTATGGCGACCGCAATCCACCTGCTGGCGTATTACACATCCAAAGCAAAGGGGCATGACGTCGACAAACCGAGAAATCTTGCTAAATCTGTCACTGTTGAATAGAATACAGAAATATATGTATTGACGAGACAGCGAATTGTGATGAACAAAAATGTGCTAGAGCACCTCAAGCAACAGATAAATTGCTCAGAAATTTTTAGAGTCCTATCAGAAGATCGCAGCTACGTGCAGCAAGTTGCCCAAAAGTTTGATAATTGCGAGAAAATCCTTGTAATAGGAACTGGTGGGTCAACCCTCGGCGCCAAGGCCCTGATTAGCTTTCATGCATGTCATAGTGGCGATGAGTCGCGCGTGATCTTCGTAGAGAACACTGACTCCAGGAACTTTGTGAACACAATCAAGAAGTGCAATCCGGATACGACTGGTGTTATAGTAATCTCAAAATCTGGAGTAACGACAGAAACGTTGGTTCTGTTCCTTACGTTATGCGAGATTTGGCCCGATTTTGACTACGTAGAAAAGGCAATTGCCATCACCGAATTCTCTGATCGAAACGATCTCAGGATTCTCGCAGAGTCTAAGCAGGTGAAGATATTGCCACACAACCCCAAAATTGGTGGACGGTTCTCGGTGTTCTCCATAGTGGGACTCCTGCCAGCATATTTGGGGGGTGTGAATATCGACGCATTCATCAATAGCGCAAAGACCGTGATGGAAAGGACCAGGGATCTAAATACCGTTGAGGAAAGCAAGCTGTTGGTCGATGCAATCACGATGTACAACCTTTTCAAGGATGGGGCAGTAGATCAGCACGTTCTGATGCTTTATTCAGACATGCTATACCATTATGGAAGATGGTTCACACAGCTGGTGGCAGAGAGTCTCGGAAAGACAGAGAAATTCGGAATAACGCCTGTCCTCGCGATTGGCACTGTGGATCAGCACTCTCTCTTGCAGCTGTTTCTGGGTGGCCCTAAGAACAAACTGTACACAATCGTGATACAGAAGAATAACCTGGAAACTCCAGAGGTGAGTAACGAAAATGACTCAGCTATTATAAATAACCTAAGAGGCAGGACTATACATGACCTAATGCTGGCGCATCAAGAGACGACCATCGAGGTGCTGCGTAGGCAATCGCTAGTCAGAGTAATCGAGTTTGATACATTTTCGATCGAAGCGCTAGGAGCATTGATGATGGCATCTACGATTGAGGTCCTGGCAATAGCCCATCTTGCCGGCGTTAATCCATTTAATCAACCAGCAGTCGAAGCCGTAAAGACAGAGCTGATGCAGAAGATAGCCGGCTCTGAATACGAGCCACTCCGCAAGATATGCAGCGTTTAGGCCGCTTAAATGCTCCATAATGCTAAGGGGATTGTGCTGGCCGCCGGGGCTGGGACTAGGATGTTTCCAGCTTCGCTTCCGATTTCGAAGGTCCTGCTGCCTATATACGACAAGCCGGCGATTTATTATCCAATAGCGACGTTGATGACATCTGGAATAATGGACATAATGATCATCACCAGCAGGGATGACCTTGAGGTTTTTAAAGGACTGATTAGTGATGGCTCGTGGCTCGGTCTTAACATACAATACGAAATTCAGCACGAACGACGCGGAATAGCTGATGCATTCCTTATAGCAGAGGACTTCATCGGCAAAAGCGAGGTGGTAGTCCTGATCCTTGGGGATAATGTTTTTTATGCCGCAAGCTTTGCGACACAGGTGGAAAGCGCCATGAAAAACAATATAGGGGCGACGGTTTTTGGATATACAGTGAATGACCCGCACAGGTATGGCATAGTTGAACTGAACAGAAACGGCAAAGCAATATCGCTTGAAGAGAAGCCTGAAAATCCAAGGTCTTCAATCGCTGTAACTGGACTGTATATCTATGACCAACATGTTTGTGAATACGCTAAACAACTGATTCCATCAGCCAGAGGCGAATTGGAGATCACCGACTTGAATAGGGTATACATGCAGAAAAATCAGCTAACAGTCGAATTGATGGGTAAGGACAGCCTGTGGTTTGATACAGGTACGCCGGATTCCATGCTGGAGGCCAGTAATAGTATTATGGAGTTGGAGAGAAAGACAATGGAACAAATAGCTTGCCTGGAGGTCTTGGCCTGCCAGCGTGGTCTCATCTCCCCTGCAACCATTCTGCAGGACGCGGAAACCAAGCCGGGCAATGCGTATTACGACTACATACGGCGCATGTTGCGTGTGAGTCACCAAGTCGAGTTCTTGTAAAATCATTTGATGTATGTTACACTGCTCGTAGATGCAGCTCAAGGAGGAATACACCAATGAAAAATATATTAATCTTGGCGGTTGTGCTGTATGCAGCGACCGTGGCGCATGGCAGTGGGCATAAGACTGACGAAAATGTTCTCGCTAAACTCGCGGAACAAAACGATGCTACTCCATATGTAAGCAGAGCAGAATTTGATGAGACAGTAGATACAGAATGCAAAAAACTGCAAAATGCGAGGCTGTTGGAAGGAAAGATAGCGGACTTTTACGGTGGCGTATACAAATTCAGAGACGAGAGCAGTGTCAGCTACGATGCAAAAGAAGCCTTCTTTAATCTGATAAACTTCAAATATCCATGGACTATGGCTCTTATCGAAGGCGGCTCTCCTGGATGCACAGCTATGAAAAAATGGTCGGCATCGGTTTGGAATTTTGTGGTATTGCAGGCGTACTGGGTGGCGGCAGTGTTTGGCGGAGTAGTCACAGGCATAAATGGGCTCAACCAAACTGTCGATAGATTGAAGCAAGTAACAGGAGGCGAGTTTGACAAACAGATAACGACAGCGCAAGCCGATGCATTGTGTTACAGAAAGCTTTGGGGAATGGACACACTAATAAAGATTGCGCGTGAAACAGTGGAAAAGAGACGCGAGCAAAAACTGCCACTGGCAGGTGATGTGGATTTAGTTCGGGATGATCATCATATTGCCTACAAAGACAAAAAAAGCAAAGCTTATGTTTATATGCATGAGGTCCATAATGGGGAGATAAAAGAAGGCGAGTCATCAACAGCTACGTGGGAGCTCAATGGCTACGGCTGTATCTGGACATTGCCGACTCAGAATTCTGCTCAATATGAGATTAAAGCCGGTCTATGGCAAAACGGTCTACTGCGCGTAACGGCTGCGGAAATGGCCGCAGAAGTTCGTGAGACGAACGACTGGAGGAAACAAAAAGTGATATGGGAACGGTGCAGCGCACTTGGTGATAACGAGAACTTATATGGCAAGAGCTTATATGGCAGGATGATTACCAAAAAGCAAATCTACGATGACTCCGCGGATACAGCCGAGAAGCGAAATCGAGGCACGATCCTTTACAACCCGGTGCTGGGTACGCACTGTTACAACAGTTACACGTTCGAAATCAGTAATACTCCTTTCGCACAAAAATTCAGCTGCTCGCTCCCCATGACAAGCTATATGCAAGCGGCAATAAAAAAGCTGTTCTCCGATAAGTCACTGGACCCTGGCGGAGAATTGTATATTATTATTCGCGACAATAAACCGGAAAGGCAAGATAAAAAACTAGAGCTTAGGCCTCAATGGCCGCTTCTTGCAGGAATGATTATAAAATGGCCAAAAGAGAAAACAACAAAACAAAACGATATTCAAGCGACCGTAAACTGTAATACAAAAGTTTACGATGACCTGGGGCGCTCTCCAAGCATGCCTTTGAAGAACCAAAGAGAAGCTAACCTACAGGTCCACCATTCTGGCAACCAACAGATTCTATCCCCCAACTCACTAGAACTTGGGTTTAGCGATACAATCAAAAGCAGAGCAGTCCTTGCAAATGTGAAATATTTGGAGGTAAGCGGTGGTGCTGGAAACAATGCAACAAAATACAAAGATAGATCAATGACGACTCTAACGCTCTTGTTAAAGGATGATGATCTTCGAAAATTCGATGAAGATAGTGACGCAGGATTACCGATCGCCACGGTGCTCCTCAATCAGAACTGTATAGCACGGTCGCCAGAACTGAAGAACTTGCTTGGTCTCGACAATTGGCTAAGCTGAATCATGAAAAAAGATGGGACAGCTGAACCAATCACGCGATATCGAAGAATGAAACAAATATCTCAGGCGGCTACGGCTCGTTTACCAAATAGGCTCGATTTCAACAAAATCGCGAAGGAGTCGTCATCTATGCGCAAGGAAATCTCAAGAATGGAAATATTCACTCTCAGAACTTCTGGTATCTTGACGTAGTCCTTCATCGTCGTGATGAGCGACGCATCCACGTTTCGCGCAGTACTGATCAGCCTTTGCAGCTCGGATATCGTGTATCTGTGATGATCTGGAAAGCTGACAAAATCAACTAGATCGTACCCCTCGGATATCAGAGTATTTCTAAATTTAGACGGATATCCTAACCCGCAGAAGCCAAGAACTCTGTTGTTTGGCACATTCACATGTCGCTTCACGTGCATCTTCGCATGGCATACTGGCACATCAGGACTGTTTGACCAAATAGTTTCTTCCAGAGCTTTATCGCTTTCCCCAATGATTATGACTACATCTGCTTTTTTAAGGCCGGATCTGATGCTTTCGCGCAGTGGCCCAGCTGGAAATACGTGCTCGTTACCGAACCACTGCAAAGAGTCAATCACAAGCACTTGCAAGTCCTTTTCAAGTGAGTTGTTCTGCATACCGTCGTCCATCACCAGAACATCAGCCCCTGCCAGCTCGGCAGCTTTGCCGGCGTTGGCCTTGTTTTGTCCAATCCAAGTCGGGGCTACAGTCGACAGCATCATTGGTTCGTCACCGACTTGAAGATGTGTGTGCATCGTCGCATCAACCATGACCACGTTCTTTATATATCCACCGTACCCAGAAGAAATGATATGAGGCTTGCTGGCGTTGCTCTTTAGGATATTGCACACAAGCTCTACGACAGGTGTCTTTCCCGAACCACCAATTACGATATTTCCAACACATATAACAGGGATCTGTAACCTCTCTGGCTTGACGGAATTTAGCCGCATAGAAGCAACAGCCGTGTACACGTCAGACACCGGTTTCAGGTACCTTGCTAACGTGCTGTCTTTTTCGCTCCAGAACCTTGGAGCCTTCAAGAATTTCGATATCATTTTGAACAAACTTGCCTGCTTCGTTTGGAGCGGGTGATGGGAATCGGACCCACGTTACCAGCTTGGAAGGCTGGGGCTTTACCATTAAGCTACACCCGCGATCTTTCTTGGTGGAAGGGGTAAGATTCGAACTTACGTAGACTAACGTCGGCAGATTTACAGTCTGCTGCCTTTAACCACTCGGCCACCCTTCCAGCCGTCTGTCCTGTAATTCTACTAAAAGCAGCCGCCTCAGTCAAGCTCCGCGTGTTTAGTAGCCAGGACCTTCTAGGCCCCACAAAATGATGCATAAATCACGCAGGAATGTTCATTTTGTTTTGTCATAGCCATCACAGATAGTCTTCGCCATCGTTGATATACAAGGGACACACATGGACGTCGCCATTATGTGGGACAATAAAATGATAGCAAAAACAAGCCTAACAAAATTTCAGCCTCTGGGTTTGGCGATCCCAATCTTAGCGATTCAATTGCGGCTGAAACGCCGACAATCACGCTCAACAGCAACATTATTTTTACTAACATCTATACGCACGGAGATTGAGGGTTTGCGGAAGTTACGATAGAATTGGCAAAAGCAAACGTAGGAGGGACGTGTGGTACGTCTCGACTGATTAATCCGGCAGCTGCTCAGGCCACGGCTCAAGCTTTTGGCCTCTTCAGTCATAATACAACAAAGGCACACATGTACTTCGCACGCATTATGGAGCATGTTATCACGGCAGCAGAGCAGCTAGAAGGGCTGGAAGTACCAGTTTTCGCTGTTGTTGCAGTTGAGGATAATGTGGTAGCAGAGGCAGATAACGAGGTAGAAGGTACCAGGGTCCCATGGATGCACGCAGAGTTTCTGGCTCTTCAAAGGGCCATAGAAGCCCTTGGCATCAGGTATCTCTCCAAAGCGAGCATCTATGTTAATCTTGAGCCATGTGCGTTTTGCGCTGCTGCTATGGAAAAGGCGAGAATAGGCGAAATATTTTTTGGAGCATACGATCCCAAGTGTGGAGCGATCGAACACAATGCCAGGATTTTCGATCACTCGTTGATAAAACCCACGATCATTGGTGGCATCCAGGAGGGCAGGTGCTCACAACTCATTTCTGATTTCTTTAAAAAGCTAAGGTAACGACTGATGAAAGTCATAGTGAGGCTGAACAAAGCCATGGCGATGCTGGGCATATGTTCGAGGCGAGAAGCCGACAAGATGATATCTTCGGGTCACGTCTATGTTAATGGTGAATTGGTCTCGATTATGGGCAGTACAGTCCTTGAGAATGACGTCATTACAGTGCACGGTAAAAATCACATCTTTGGAGGAGAGGGGGACGCTAGAATCTGGATCTATCACAAGCCACTCGGCCTCATCACAACACACAATGATACGTGCGGGAGAAGAACAGTTTTTGATGACGTGAGGACAAAGATTAAGGAACGCGTAGTTTCTGTTGGAAGGCTGGACATCAACTCCGAGGGTCTACTACTCCTGACAAATAGCGGAGACTTTGCAAGATATGCTGAGTCCCCGAGAACTGGATGGGAAAGGCGATACAAAGTGAGACTTTTCGGAACCTTGACACAGGGCATCATATCTGAACTTGAGATGGGGACGACGATCAATGGTGTACATTACGCCCCGATAAACGTGCGCATTCTCAAACAATCTGAAGGAAAAAACACTTGGGTAGACTGCACCTTAAGAGAAGGGAAGAACAGAGAAATAAGGAACTTGTTTGGTAATTTTGGGTTGCAAGTAAATAGGCTGCTGCGCTACCAGTATGGCCCGTACTTACTAAAGAATCTGCGGCCAGGTGAGCTAAGAAGTGGACAAATTCCAGATGAATACCAGGATAGAAAATTTCATAAAAAAGAAAAGTTCTAAAGATGTCATAAGAGATGCCCTGGTACGGTGTGTAGCATGATAGCAGGAGCTGCACGCGACTATTTAACCTTCTAACAAATTGTCTTGTAATAGTGTCTACGAAGAAATGCAAATGACTCCCGACTGGTGTCCAAGTCACATCCTCAATGATGGCAAATGCCATCTGTGATAGCTGTAGTGAATGGATCGAGCGTTCCAGAGTGATATATACATGGTAAAGAATGGCATATCCGATCCTAACATTATGAAGGTGTGTATTTAAGAGTAATTGCTCCATATAGATGATTGTGATATAATAGAGCTCCTGCAAAAGGTATCAACTACTAGTTATGCTGGAGTCATATGATGAGATTGTAATCTCTCCTCCTAAACTCATATTATTATGCTATCCCAAATCCGTTCCTGAGATTAAC
>JAIRMJ010000001.1 GCA_031258785.1 Holosporales bacterium
AAGAACGACTACGTAAGAGAGGCATATCAAAAATATGAAAAAAATACAAGAGAAAAGGCCTCGAAAACCTCTGGTGTAGAACAAAATTCGACGTTGCGATTCATACAGGCTTTGGTTGATCCCACCTATAAGTGGGAGCCGGAATGTGATAGAGCCTTAGTTTTAATGTACATATATGGGTATGGAGCGCACTTCGGTATAAAGTACACGAGCGCAGTGCCGCAAGAGTGGCAGGTAGTGAATAAGCAAGTACCAGTAACAATCTATCAAGGACTACCGTATAATCCGAAGGCCTTTCTGGAGCTAGCAACCACATCACATAAAACAAAGAATGGTTTAGCAACATCTCAAGCAAGCAATCTCGTTGATCAAATACGCAGCTATGCTACCTCTGATGAACTGAAAAAATCTATCGAACACGCTCTAGAAGATGCCGGTAAACAACATCGCATTTACACTTCCACAACTGACCAAGGCAACATCAAGCGGCGTCACAGCCACCTAATACGTGTACAACTGGGGCTCGAAACACCTGAGGAATATCACTTGGACGAACAATTCGATAATTATGCATGCAACTTCACAATTCCGTCAGGACATTTCTGGGAATGGCAGGCCCAACCAGAAGCTGAAGAGGACCAATACGGCCAGATCATTTTCCCGACGCGCAGTGAGCCGGAAGACCGCGAGCAAAAACCTCAAATAGATGATCACTATGCAGATGGCCTCAAGAGTCTGTCGAACGCGACCGATGAGCACAGCAATCTGCTAAGACATCGAATGCACTGTATAAATCTGTTCAGCCTTGGAGCATACCTACGATATATCGGACTCATATATAGGGACGATAAATTTGAACCGACTGAAATCGGTGAATTCATGAGAAAGATTAAACTCGACATGCAGCCAAGCTACATGCTGGGAAATGCTCTGCAATGTATGGCTCTTTACGACAACCGTCAAATAGCAAGGTCCCTGCTTTCCACCCTCAACATCTTCATCAACCGAAATGAAAGCCTACTCACACCGAAGGGAGATCAAATAGACAGGCGCATGGAATACTACACCCGAGCATTAAATGGAGCAGGAGGTGAAACATTAGTAGCCATTCCAAGTGAAGCACCGGCCCACCCACGAATCTCCGGCGAATGGGAAACATCAGAAGACTCTATAACGCCGACAGAAGATTCTGCCTCAGACATCTCCGCGGATGATAATGAGAAAACACATCAGGCGCAGCTAACACAAATCATCGAACAAGAACAACAAGCCTTAGACAACATCGTTCAGCAGTACCAAACCACGCAAATCCAAGAAAAAATAGCTAAAAATGAAAAACAGACCCTGCCAGATGAGACTGAGAGGAATAACTATTCATGCACTACCCCAGAGCGATCCACTCAATATCTCACCGATATAAAAAACCAGACAACAACCTCGGAAGCACAAGAAAAAGAAAAAGAATCTGAGACAGCAGAAGAAGAACTATCAACAAAAGATGACGAAAAAGCCAAGGCCTTTGACGAGCAACCAACAAACACAGCAGTTCGCTCATCAGGGGCAGCTCTAACGAATGCTTCGTCAATACACCAGCAAAACAACACTTGGTTGCAATGGCTGTTTAAATGCACGCTAAAGATGGGGTCCCTTCTATGGGCCCGACTTCAAAAAAAGTTTATTTAGGCATCTCTAAAAAACCCACAGATTTGCAAAGGGTAGGAGCTTTGCAGAGCAATGAAGAAATTAGAATACTCGTACGAGCTCCCATCAAAATCAGCACACAACTGAAACACGAGCTCCACTAGTAAACTAAATAAACCGCGAAAAGATCTCTCGGCTTGCGCCTATACCGACGATGTGCTACACTGCAAGATAGTTTTGTTTTAGATAGTACACGGTATGGCTTCTCACGAATCGGCAAAAAAAAGCATAAGGAAATCTGCAAGACAGAGAGCTGTAAACCAAAGCAGGATCAGCAGAGTTAGGACATTTATCAAGAAGCTTGAGAAAATAATTTCAGCAGCTGATACAAGAGACGCGATAAGCAGCAGCTTTTCACAGATGCAAAAAGAAGTTATGAGGGGAGTTGCGAAGCGCGTGCTACACAAGAACACGGCGGCCAGGAAGATATCGCAGTTACATCAGAAAGTCAAGACCGCCCTCGGAGAGGCGAACCAAAACAGCTAGACCGCTCAAGCGTAGGATAATCAGGTGAATGGGCCGCTCTCCCAACCATTGAATGGCGACGATCGGTGCGAAGTGGCCATCATTGGAGCTGGAATAGCCGGCATGTACGCTGTCTATAGCTGTGGCATGGGCGGACTCGATAGTATCCTCGTTGAAGCAACAGAAACGCCCGGTGGACAGTGCATGGCGTTGTACGCGGAAAAGGCGCTTTACGGAGTTCCAGGGCAATACGGGGAGCGAGCTGGAAATTTTGCCGAAAAGATGTCGAACGAATGCCTACAGTATGCAAGGAGGACGTATCTAGGTTGCTTTGTTGATGAAATAGAGCGGACTGAAGAAACAGATGAGTTTCTCATAAGATTCAAAGATCAAGCAACAGGTCATATACATGTTGTATCTGCCAAACATCTAATAATAGCAACTGGCGTTGGGAGGATGACGCCATGTGTCCCATCGGCGATGAGCGGATTGGAACATATAGATCCAAGATCTGACTTTGTGCAGTACTATCGCATGCAGCGTGACTTCTACACCGGGAAGGTAGTGGTCATAGTTGGCGGAGGGGATTCAGCAGCCGACTGCGCTATGATGGCAGCTGACGCAGCTAGAAGCGTCGTATTAATGCATAAAAAACCGAAGCTGGTCTGCGAGGCGGCGAAGATAGCTCAAATTGAGCGCCTGCAGCAATCCAGCAAGCTGTCAATCGCACTGAATTACCAAATCGTCGAGATAAGAGAAGCTGACAGCAAGAGACTCATAGTAGCTAGAAACGCGGAAGAAATGGACATCACCATAGAGGTCGACCATGTCGTATTCTGCTGCGGATTCGTCGTAAACAACGGCATGCTGGCCATGTTCAGAAATTTAGGATTAGAAATCGAAGATAATTTGATAAAAATCGACATCAACACGATGGCTACTTCTGTCAAAAATTGTTATGCCGTTGGGGATGTGGTAACATACGCGAATAAGAAGAAAAGTATCGTTCCATGCCTTTTTGAGGCGGACAGAGCGGTTCGAATAATAAGAAATGCAAGAATTAGGTCGTTCCAGTAATATGCAGCAATACGTGAAAGTCAGAGGAGCCAGGGAACACAACCTGAAGAATATCGATATAGACATTCCGAAAAACAAACTTGTCGTCATAACTGGCCTCAGCGGATCCGGCAAGTCCACACTAGCTTTCGATACTGTGTATGCAGAGGGCCAAAGAAGGTACGTTGAAAGCCTCTCTGCATATGCAAGGCAGTTTCTCAACCTCATGTCCAAGCCAGATGTGGACAGGATCGATGGCCTCAGCCCATCGATCTCCATCGAGCAAAAGACCATATCGAAGAACCCAAGATCAACAGTTGGGACCATCACGGAAATCTACGACTACATGCGTTTGCTGTACGCAAGGATAGGGGTACCGTACTCGCCAGCAACTGGTCTCCCAATACAGACCATGACCATCTCACAAATAGTGGACACAATAGCTGAATATCCACGCGGAAAGAAACTGTATGTACTCGCTCCTATCGCAAGAGACAAAAAGGGAGAATTTCGTGGAGAGTTGATGATTCTGAAGCGGATGGGTTTCGAGCGAGTGATTGTCGATAAGCTGTTGTATTACATAGATGAAGTCCCGCCACTCTCGAAGAACACTAAACATAACATCTTCGTCGTAGTCGATAGAATCGCAATTCCACACGAAGAGACAGAGGTTGAACCTGTCAAGCGCAGGCTGGCAGAATCTGTCAGTATCGCCATCAAGCAATCAAAAGGCATATTAACTATCAAGGACGTCGAAACCGGGGAAGAAAGGATCTTCTCTGAAAACTTTGCATGTCCAGTATCTGGGTTCTGTATTGAAAAGATTGAGCCGAGGCTATTTTCGTTTAACAGTCCTCGAGGAGCATGTAAGTCCTGCGGAGGACTTGGCGTAAAGGGCAGTGTTTTCAGTGGATTAGGTTATTTCGGAAGAAGGTTAGCAACTGAGGATAATGATATCGATGAAAGCTTCATTGTTGAAAGAGAACCATGTCCAGTGTGCAATGGAACACGACTGTCTAGGGAGGCTCTATGCGTTAAGGTAGACGGAAAGAACATAGCCGAAGTATCAGACATGTCCATAGATAACGCAAAAGAGTGGTTCACTCACCTACATGAAAAACTAAGCCCCAGAGAGTTCACCATTGCCGAAAAGATACTGAAAGAAGTAGGGAATAGGCTGCAGTTTTTGATAAATGTTGGACTTGAATACCTCGCCCTATCTCGCGCATCTGAGACTCTCTCTGGAGGCGAGAGCCAACGGATCAGGCTGGCCTCTCAGATAGGATCAGGCTTAACTGGTGTGATATACGTTCTTGATGAGCCATCTATTGGATTGCATCAACGAGATAATTGCAGACTGATAGATACCCTAAAGAAATTAAGGGATTATGATAATTCTGTGATAGTCGTAGAACACGACGAAGATGCAATGAAAGCCGCTGATTGGATAATCGATATGGGACCACTAGCTGGAGACCACGGCGGAGAGATCTGCGCAGTTGGCACAATAGAAGACATCAAAAAAAATCCGAACAGCCTGACTGGTCAATATCTCTCTAGATCAAAGTCTATACCTCTTCCTACCAGAAGGAGACACATAAACTTGAAGAATGCGATCGAACTCGTTGATGCTCACGAGAACAATCTCAAGCACATAGATGTCAAATTCCCACTTGGTGTGTTCACGTGTGTAACAGGAGTGTCTGGATCTGGTAAGTCCACCCTTATCATCGAAACGCTATTTAAATCGATGTACAACATCATTAACCGTAGAAGTGTGAGCTACAAATACCTCGGATCAATAAAGAATGCCGAGATGATCGACAAGGTCATAG
The DNA here is from genome assembly GCA_031258785.1 of Holosporales bacterium. Taxonomy (GTDB): domain Bacteria; phylum Pseudomonadota; class Alphaproteobacteria; order RUG11792; family RUG11792; genus JAIRMJ01. The sequence goes on from JAIRMJ010000001.1 coordinate 5,058, forward strand.
ATATCAACCAATCCCCAATAGGAAGAACGCCGAGGTCGAATCCAGCGACGTATGTCGGATGTTTCACTGACATACGAAATGTGTATGCCAGCCTCACAGAATCCAGGGCCAGAGGCTACAATAACAGCAGATTCTCGTTCAATGTCAAAGGAGGTCGATGTGAGGCGTGTAAGGGCGACGGCGTGATAAAGGTGGAGATGCACTTTCTACCAGACGTATACGTCACGTGCGATCAATGCCGTGGACGCAGATTCAACAGAGAGACACAGGAAATTAGGTTTAAGGACAAAAGCATATCGGACGTCCTTGATATGACTATCGAAGAAAGCGCGAAACTCTTCAGGAATCATCCACAGATATATCAGAAGCTGAACTGCCTATGTCTTGTAGGCCTGGGGTACCTGACACTCGGCCATAAGGCAACAATCCTCTCTGGAGGCGAGGCCCAAAGGGTGAAGCTAGCAAAGGAGCTCTCGCGGAAGTCAACAGGCAAGACCTTATACATCCTAGACGAACCGACCACAGGCCTTCATATGGATGATATCAAAAAGCTACTAGAGATCCTGCACCTACTAGTGGAAGCGGGAAACTCTGTAATTGTCATAGAGCACAACATGGACGTGATAAAGACAGCAGACTGGGTCATCGACATAGGCAGAGAAGGCGGAGAGTGCGGAGGTTACATCGTCGCGGAAGGTACGCCAGAGGATATCGCACAGTGCGAAAAGAGCTACACAGGCGCCTTCCTGAAGTGGCATTTGCAGGTGTAAGCAAATGGTTGAAAACAGGGATAAGTAGGCAGTGCCGTGGTAAAAATACTGGTTACCGGATCAGAAGGAAAAACGACATTAAAAGCGATAATGCGACAAATGTTTGGAACTGGAGCATCTGCAAGAATCCTGGACAACCTGAACACATATCGCACTGTGAGCGCCGAGTTAGAGCTGGATGGGCCATCTTCTGACATCACATGCCTTGAGGCTGGCACGAATAGTCCCGGAGAACTGGTTCCTATCACACAGCTAGTGAACCCTCATATACTGGTGATAACATCCATAACGACAGCGCACCTAGGCTGTTTCGATGGCGAGGAAGGACTGGTGAAGGAGAAGCTATCACCGATTTCAGTATTAAAAGCTGGGGCCTCTGTGGTCTATCCTGGTAGCTCCAGACACGTTGCCAGAATTCGTCAAGAGGTGCAGAAATACGGCCACCGCGGCTGGCAATTTGGAGGAGATGTTCACGAAGCATCTGTCGCACTTATAAAAAAAGAAATAGACGCAAAAAGGCTTAGAACTATGGTAGAGGCTCAAGCTGCAGCTGGTTTAGTCAAGTATGAACTAAAAACAATTGGAGACCATTACGTCACTCTCAGCTTGGCGGCGTTGACCACTCTGCTTGCACTGGGATTCGATCTGAACGAGTACATATCGAAGCTTGAAATGTTCGAACCGTTCCCAGGTAGGGGACAGATACTCCACGTTTGCCATGATGGAATCAAATACGATGTTGTCGATGATACATATAACGCGAGCCCGGAAGCTATGAAGGCTTCTCTGCGTACACTTGCTGCATTACCGAATGTGAACAAAATTGCGCTCATTGGTCAGATGCTGGAATTAGGAACGTTTGAGGCGGAAATCCACGATCAAATCGCAAAACAGCTTTCCGAAATGAAATTGAAAAAGGCTCATTTTATCGGCCCTGAGCATCTCTGGCCGATCATGAACAGGTACAGAGAAGTCGAATGTCATCCGGAGATCAACGAAGCTATAGCACTTGCCATTATCGGATCCGTTACGCCAGGTACCGTAATACTGGCAAAGGCCTCCAGAAAAATCCAACTAGATAAATTTGTCACTATTGCAAAGGACTTGTCGCATATATAGGCTGGCTGCTTTATTGCACGGTCGGCTGCCATACGCGTTGTGCGGACTTTGTTACTGCCCATCCCCAGTACTTGACTCTACAGCGGAATCCTTAATGGTGGCCAGTCCATGCAAGAGATCCATAGCCCTTAGGATAATAGGTGCCTTCCACGGATCCTGAATTTTGGTATCGGTTTGTTCTTGTGTACCTTTCTGGTCTGTATCTCTCAGTATCTCTATGTCTGGGATGACTCCAGCTTGATTAATGATATTACCATTTGGAGAGACAAAATAAGCAGTTGTTAGTTTTATAGCTCCCTTTCCTGGAATTGGGATGACGGTCTGCAGAGACCCCTTGCCATAGGTCTTCTCTCCGAGCAGGACAGCTCTTTTGTTCTCCCCCAGAGCAGCTGCGACCAACTCGCCACCTGAGGCAGTATTTGAATCGATCAGGACAGCCATTGGCAGCCCGTCCAAAATATCTTTCTCATCAGACATGAGCACGCGAGACTCTTCCGCGTTTCTTGTCTTGAATTCCACGATCTTTTTGTTCGAGAGGAACATATCACACACACCAATAGCCTGAGCCAAGATGCCGCCAGGATTGTTTCTGAGATCTATTATTACTCCAGCTGCCTTTCTCTGCTTCAACTTCTTGATGGATTGCAGGGTGGCATTGATGGTTCCATCGTTGAAGTGATTGATCTTGATGTAGGCGATATCGTCTATGAAATCCAGCTTGACGCTTGTTATTTGGATCACGGATTTCCTGAGTTTGAACTTGAGTTTCTCGGTCTTGTTCCGTAAGACAGATACCGTTATCTTCATGGCGTAGTCTGAGCTGAGCCTAGAGACCACTTCCTTCATGCTAATCTGCAGGACGTCTGCGCCGTCTATGTGGGTAATTACATCTGCTACCTTCAGTCCAGCATTCGCCGCGGGACCACCATCGATAACAGAGGATATCTCTATTCCATCCTTGACCTGTTTGATTTCGACTCCGATCCCGAGAAAGGTTCCTCTTGCAGATTTGTTAAATGCATCAAATTCATCTTGGCTTATGTATGTCGAGTGCTCATCGATAACACCAAGGATACCGTTAATTGCCCCTATCTCCAGCTTTTCCCTTGATACCTCGTCTGCGTAACTATTCTCTATCTCGTCTATGACGCCGTTTATCAGGCTATCTGTACCTATCATGTTGACGAGATAGCTGGCTGTCCTGTTCTCCTTTTTGCACGAGACGATGGATAGGGCAGTAGCAACAACGATGAAAATCTGTCTGGAGATGCAGGCCATCTGGAGCCTTTTCGTTTTCGGTACAAACAGCTCTCTCTTCATGGTACAAGAAGAGCTGGTACACTTACAGAACAATGAGAACACATGCTGCTGTTTTTAAAAAAAGTATTGCCGAAAAGCATCTTTTCCAGATTTTTGCTGATCTTGGTGAGCCCTGTTATACTCTCGCAGCTTATATTCAGCATCATCTTTGCGGAAAAATACACACAGATAGCTCTTGGAATAATATCAAGCCAAATGGCTGGAGAGGCAGTGGTAACGGCCAAGCTGTTAGACATGGAATGTGATAACAAGTATATACACGAACTAAAGAACGGTATGAACCTCAATGTTGAGATCATAAACGATGCCAAATTGCAAAAAACCGGAATCTCGAAGGATCACAAAACATATAGGATACTCAGAAGGGCCATCGTCAAACGCGGATACTGGGAGTACTACATAAAGACAGAAAATGACAACATGGATGTCTACATCCCCTCCACAAACGGCCGCGACGTTTACAAAATTTCGTTTCCCCGTAAAACGCTGTACATAAAGATAATCCCGATAGTACTCGGCGGCGGGCTCATTTCATCGCTGATCCTCCTAGCGATAGCGTTCATTTTTATGAAGAATCAGATAAAGCCAATAAAAAAACTTGCCCAGTCCGCATCTGATTTTGGGAGAGGATTAGACACCGAATGGTATATCCCAGAGGGTGCCACAGAGGTCCGCATTGCTGGCTCTGCCTTCTGCGAAATGACCAAGAGGGTCAAGGAGTTGATGAATAACAGGATAATAACACTTGCCGGGATATCGCATGATCTCAGGACCCCACTAACAAAAATCAAACTACAGCTCTCTCTTATGGAAAAAACGAAGGAAACCAAACTGCTGCTCACAGATGTCAATGCAATGATCAAGATGGTTGAGAGCTTCACACTTCATGCATCGGAACAAAACAAGGAAAATTTCGTGATGAAGAACCTGCTTATATTCCTGAAAGAAATCGCCAAGATATACGCAACTGACACATTCAAAATCCATGTGGATGGTGACAAGGATATCGAAATTTCAATGAAGTATATGTCCATGAAACGTGCGCTCGGCAATATCGTCGCAAATGCCAGGAAATTTGCTAAGCACTTGTATATCAGATTTCAAAGAAGAGAAACTGAGATCACAATCCATTTTGAAGACGATGGCATGGGGTTAAAAGAGGCAAACATAAATTCCATCTTTTCCCCATTCGTGAAACAGAATACAGCAAGAACCCATTCCAATGACTCCACTCCAGGAGTTGGCCTTGGCCTCAGCATAGCACGAGACGTGATAATTGCGCACGGCGGCACTATAACAGCCAGCAATTCGCAGACTCACGGAGGCGCCCACTTTGTCGTAACCATCCCACACGATCTAGGACGGTAGTTTTGACTACTGCTACTTATCTTTTCTTGACAACAGACCAGTTAAGTCACGCCCCCTACAAATGCCAGAGCAGGGCACTCCGTTAACGACTTCTATGCTATATTTCCGCCATCATCGAAATTTCCGCCAAGCGAAAGAATTTTCAATTTATTCTGAATTTTCAGCATCTCCTGTTTGATGGCAATCTCCTTGAAATTGCAGACGCTGGTTGGTGTGCACGCTCCTGTAGCCTCCTTCAGCTCGCGTCTCAACTGAGCCTCCTGCCGTAAAAGATTTTGTATCTCGTGTTTGCCGACAGAATACATTTCTGATCACTACTTTCCCATTATCGCCTGGTCCCATATGATCTACTTTTTTTCCGATTGCTGCAAGGAGAATTTTTCGTGTATCTGTATATTTGGACAGAAACTGCGTACCAAATCACGGCGAGTGGCTTGGACTGGGGTTCCTGTATCTAAGTTTGACTTGGCGCCCATTGGCGTCAGCGTGGGTCTATTCAATTGTAGTTGTCTCCGCCACAGCGCAGTAGCAAAATGCTTTGCTGGCGCTCATGCACGCAGTTTATTTCCGGGTGATTCGCCTCTGCTTTTATAGTTCGCCACTTGAGGTAGATCGGGTACCATGAGAGAATCTTACACCTCATACAAATATCTCTTCTCAGAATTTTTCATGAGGTGCCCCTGATCCTGAGAATGAATTCACTTGACTCAAAAGCTTAACCATGTTAACAGTTTATTAACAATGTGATATGTAGTGTGCATGTAGGCTATGACGGCAGATAAGAAGTTTAGGATTGGTTCTTGGGTTGTGTACCCTTCGCACGGGGTTGGAAAACTAGACGATGTTGAAAGTTTCGAGATAAATGGGGAGACGATCGAATTTTTCGTTATTTCATTCCCAAAAAACAAGCTGATCTTAAAGCTACCGATCAAGAAGGCGATCAAGGCCGGTCTTAGACAAGTTGCAGACAGGAGCGGGATGCAGAGCGTCTTCGACATCCTCAGCCAAAGAACGAGGAAGAAGCGGCTCGTCTGGAGCAAACGCGCACAAGAGTACGAAACAAAGATAAACTCTGGCGACTTAAGGGCCTTGGCAGAAGTGGTCCGTGAGTTATATAGAGAAGGAAAAGAAGCTGCACAATCCTTTAGTGAGCGCCAGATATATCAGAACGCATTGGAAAGGCTAGCAAGAGAGATGTCTGTAATTGAAGACATCGAGGAACCAGATGCAATCAAAAAGCTAGAAATCATCCTACAGGCAGCATAAATGGAAAGCATAGCCTCAGATTGAAGCTACGCGAAGGCTTAATGAACCAGACCAGAAGAGACTGCGAGCCAACAAGTGAAAGCCCTCAGTTTGCCCACGTGAAGAAAGCAGGAAAACTCTCGCAGCGGACTTGTGTGACTGCTTGGTGAAAAATAAAAAAGGAATATGTCCAAAGATACGAAAACACATAGAACAAAACTTCAAAAGCAGTTGACTCTGTGTAGGGCTAAGAAATATACTCATCGATGCATTGATAATGGGTATTTTTGTTGCGCGAATAAGCAATAATGGAGTAAGAAAAATGAAAAAGAAAATTTTGATCGTGCCTGGCTCGATACTAGCAGCGCCAGGATTGGCGTTATGCAGTTCAGCAATGGAGCAGGAAAAAGAAATTTGCACGCCGAAACAAGGGCCGGAACTTGAACAACACATTGCCGGCGATTTTCAATCTACTGCTACGGCTGGTACTCGCGGACGAATTTCGAAATCACCGAGTGCGGCCTTTGCAAACTTCTTAGCAGGACAGTCGCCAAACCCTGCTGATGGATCTCAGAACCATCAGCTGGCGCAGGTTCCCACCAGTCCAAGTGCAGCGGAAAATAATAGGGCAATCTTCGATGTAGCGTCTCCGCAAACTCAAAACTCACACGACGCGAATAGCTCATCTGCACCGCCGCCACCTCCACAGCAAGAACAACAACCCGCTCAGGTGAAGACGAGCATTACAGAAACAGAACTCCCTTGGGAATGGCAAGAAATCAAAGAATGAAGATGTGACGGAGGACGCCGTCACTCTGCTACACAAGTGGAGACAGTCGCCTGACAAGATGAGCGTGGTGGACAGACTTACACTGCTGAACACGATCCGGCAGCAACCTAAATAAACTGGAACGATTGTTTATACTGTCGCCATAGAATATCTTTGTGGCTCCAGCTTGAATCAAGATCAGGGCTTCACGGAGCCGTCCGAATAGTGAGCGACGCGTGGCCCTTTCTAATCCGGCTCTCGGAATCTCTACAAAAAGGACGCGCGAAGACTAGCTGCAGATAGACTTAAAGCCCGACGGCGAACGAGATCTAGAGATCTCCCGCCCTCTTTTTTCATCGATAGGAGGTCGGGAGCTCATAATCTGCAAACGTTGCTCACCGTCAGTGCACGATCTCTGACGCGTGCTGGCATTTATAGGTCGCATTTTTTCGGATGTAGTGCCGCAGTACCAGAAAGCTTATGAATAGAGCAACAAGGAGCGATGCTGGTATCACCACGAGAAAAACACTTGAGAGGTTGACGCCCAAACTATCGAGACTTTCTCCCAGCATTGCTCCTAGCAGTTGCGGATCAGCGTCCCCGGCGACAGCCGCACTTCTAGTGATCTCATCCAAAGAGCCTAACAACGCCGGCACTGACTCGCACGTGCTCAAAATATATGAAACGACAACTGTCGTTGCCGCTATTCCGGCCATGATTCCAGAGAAAATCAACACCTTTATCGCGAGCCACCATCCGACCTTATCGATCTTGGGTTCCAGTTCAAATTTTTTGTATTTCTTGAAGAACACTTTCTTTAGCGCAAGCACTTCCAAAGCCACTGACGCGATAATTCTAACGATATCGCATAAGAATCTCAGTGCTGTGTTACTCAAATAATAAAACAAAACTTCCAACGGCAGAAATATCAGCACGGAATAGATAGCTGTCCAGCCAACATATCTGAGAAAGCAAGCGCATGGCCATTGCCAGTTTACTTTTAGATCGCTCATATTTAACCAAATTAAAAATCAAGATACTCTATCATATCAAAATATTATGCCGCCTTAAATACCTTTTTATATACTTTTTCAAAGAGCATGGCATACATTCCATGGCCAAACACGTTGGATGACGTCGCTATTGGATCAAACAGGACATATATAGCAGTTATAGCCGTTAGCATCGGCGCTGAAAAGCCAAATACCGATTCGAAGATCGGCACAAACACCAATGCGCTACCACCAGGTATACCAGCTGCCGCGAACTTCGCTACAATGCCGTACAGGGTAAATATGGCATACTGGCCAAAGGACGGTAGTTCCTGTCCAAACGATACCATCAGAGCCAACCCTATTATTGGAAGCGCAAAACAGTCACCCAGGAGATGCATATTCGCCGTCGCTGGAACTACGAAATTTGCGATGCTCCTATTCTCAAGATTTTTTTGGCTTCCGATTATCGTGGTTGGGATAGCTGCCGCGCTTGACATGCTACACAGTCCTATTATCACAGCTGGTAGCATATTCCTGAATTTCTCAGCTGCTGCTTTGAAACTTCTCTGCGAAATCAGGAAGATGACAATAAACATATACCCATATGCCAGAACCGCCACCAGACCAAGCAATGCAGCATACTCTTTTATTATCAGTGACAGCGTCCCCTCGTGTTGCATCTTGATGATGAACCCCATCACAAACACCGGCAACACCGGACAGATGAGTTTCTTTAAAATAAACTCGGCACAAACGTTGAGGTTTTTGTTGATTTTATCAACAGCTGGCGCTTTTGTAAAATTGCCGACGATTCCTGCTACAACCCCTAAAAACAACGCCATATCGTTTTTGATAATTGGGGAAAGCGCATATTCCCAAGCCGGAACAAGCTGCTGTTGTGGCTCAAGCTGAGAAATCGTTATCAGCCCAGTCTCTAGGATGGGAGCAGCAAAGATATACGCCATCCAAAATCCAGAAAAATTTGATAGGCATACGAGTGGGACTAGTACCAAAATCACCTTCAGTGACTCGTTTTTTAACTGCAGTATCCCATTGAAAACAAATGAGAAAATCAATATTGGCAGCACAAAGACGATCAAATCTTTCAGAGTTAGGCTTAACGCATATAGTTGTCTTTTTAGACTAAGATCAACGTACTGGCCAAAGCAGAGCGCCATCACGAATAGAACCAGCACAAAGCCTGGAAGTGACAGAAAATTTTTCAGTCGCACGTACTTAACGGGAACAATTTTTTTCAATTATAAAAATCATCGTCCCCACATATCAACTATTATCTCGAAAACATTTTTGCTAGGCGCTACATCATGTCTTTCCTCAAGTATACGAACATGATAGCAGTTCCATGGTCACCCTTATCTTTTGTTTCTTTTGCTGAGTTAGCCCCGCCTTGGCTGTATTCCTGTACTTTGTTGAAGGAAACATGAGTCATTTTTTCGTCGTCATACTTACGCCATTTCCTATCTGGGTCCTTAGAGAAGCAGTAGTGATGCAGTTTTGGATTTTGTATTTGTTTTCCTCTTTCGTCCACCATTACTCCTTTGTGCACCAGCACTGTCTTGAGTTCGTACAAGTATGGGGACACTCCTGCACTGATATGCGCTTGTGCTTCTAATAAACGTCCACGCATTGTATCCCAATCTTCCACCGTATTATCATTTGACTTCCGTACGTTTGCGATCGCAGAATTCATTGAGTCCATTACTTTTTGCAAGTCTTCTACGCTGACCTTGGCCGTTTGGTCCGCGCTGTTGGTAGTAATAGGCACTGACTCGGGCTGATCATCTTGGCAAAGTAAGAAGTCAATGTTTTGTTTAATGATAGGTTCCAGATTTAACTCTTCTTCAAATGTGACAATTGAGTGGTTCTTTTTCATGCAATATGTTTCGGAATCATAGTAGTTCCTCGCTGTATTTATAGCCAAGACGGGCGGTGCCGTCACCAAAAAGCTCGTTGACTGCAGTCCAAACCCGAATTTAAGCTGAATGAAGTCCGAGAGAGCAATCGAGTGGGCACTACCCCATGTTGGTTCCAGTGCAAGCTTCATGTAATCCAATGATTCAATTTCTTTAGGAATCCACAGATTGTTTGCGTCACTTGTTGTCGTTATGATTAATGTCCTCATCAGTGGCGCAATTTCAGTATATGGTAGCAGCATATCCAATAATTCTAGCGCGTCCCCGCCCGTCATCCTTGTTAGAGTTTTGAGTGCTGTCAAGGCTTTTTCGATGTCTGTCTTTCTTTTTTTCCTTTCCTTGTCTTCAACGGGAAAGATAGATTTTCGCGCTAATTCTCCTCCTTCATGTCGCATCTGTTGATCTGTGTCATATCTTTCCAGAATCATCAGAGAGAATAGCTCGGCTAATTGAGTTTGCTTGTTAGTTTCTGCAGGCAATTCATCCTCGATCGTTTCTGACCGTAATGTATAAGCAATCGGTGCGGATGCTGCATACGGAATCGATATGAGTAAGTTGAGAATTGAGGTCATCCAGCATTTGTAGCCCACATTTTTGATTGGACAACAGCCCAAAGGATAGATAGAACAAACTGTCCCTGTAAGCTGCGTTGTCGCATTGATTAGCAATTCAGATTGCTCTATCATTGCCATCACCACATGTAGATCGCGAGGATTCTTAATACTCTTAATATTCTTACTAGCCCACTGCCTCACTAGCTTGTTCGCGGAGGTTTTTGGAGCGATAAGGTCATATATCCCAAATTTTTCTAGATATTTTTCGACATCACTCCGCGATTGCCGAAGTCTGTCTTTGTACGTTTGCTTGCTCAATCGCTCTTCGCATTGCTCACAAGCAGCACGAAAGGTACATACACTCACTGAATACATTTGATCAGAGACTAAGTCCAAAAACTCACAAAATACAAGGTAATTCCAGTTCGCCCCTGTAAGAGCAGCGAGTGTTGAATCTTCATTGCCAAACGTGGCTGTTGAGAATAATCGGGAGGCCTGCTTATAGTGCTGAAAAGCATGCCACATTCCATCAATCGCCACACCTATATTTGTACCATCCCCAACGACGCCACCGATTTGCATCCACCCAGTTTTGTTATACAGCGCCCTTTGTAATTCCACGTTCTGGTCAAATTCCGCTTTAGATATACCAATGTTTACTTCCGGCACACCTGTGCGCTGTGCCTCCGTATATTGCCGGTTTTTAAACATTTTCTGAACTTGCATAGTCCAGTCGCTTGCAACAGCATTGCTAGAACAGCACAATACACACACCCAGCACACACTGAGCAATAAAACCCTGAACTTCATAAACCAGCCAACCTTCTCTCCACGACAGCATCATCCATTATAATACAATAGGCAACGTGATACAATGGTGAATAAATGCCATCCTCAAAAAAATACTTAGGCAAGATTCTACTTCAATTATCACTCCCGTTGTTCGACATAACTCTGTCATGAGTTATTTGACAGAAAAAATTATAAGTTTATGCGTAAGGCCCCGGCCCAAATGGCCGTTTCTATTGACATGTCAATCAACACAATGGCACAATGCGCTAAATTGTTGAGGAGATGTATGCAGTTTTTTACCAGATATTTAAAGTGGAAGCTGGTGCTATTTATACTGGTTGCCAGCATTATGCTTGTGGTTCCTGATATTTTGTTTCATTTTGTAAACAAAACATTCAAGGTTTCACACGATATCAAGACATTGTTTTTTATAATGCCGCTTAGTGCCGGCCTCATAGTGTGCAGATTCAAGTCTTTTTCATACTGCTGCATCGTGGTGTTGTGCATTTTACAGATCATGCAGTTTGCTAGTCTGGCGTATTTTGGAGATCTTATGTCTCCATACACCATATACATGCTTGAGCGGGAGCTTGGGGATACAATTCAAGAAGCAGTCCATGTGTTCATCGACTACGCATACATACTGCTCATAGTTTGTGTTCCGTTTGCGGTAATTACGTACATCATAAAAAAATCTAAATGGCGCAGTTATATAGGCGCATTAGCGCTCCTCTGTACCGTTGGCCTCTTCGGCTACAAGAGTCTTTCCCAGGAGACAGAAAGATTTTTCCCTAATGGGATTCGGTTTACAATATACAACTCCGTAAAAGCTTTCTGGGGCTACATCGTAATCTCGCGCAGTCAGATACCATCTGCTCGCTATAAACCATACGAAATAAGAGAGCTTCCTGAGACCAAATCTGATGGGCCAATAACAATTGTGTATATCATTGGCGAGAGCATCAACTTTAGACATATGTCGTTATTTGGTTACGAAAGAGATACGACGCCACAGTTAAAGCAACTAGCGAGCCGAGGAGATTTTTACTATACGACTGGCCTGTCCGGCGCGGTCAGTACATGGGCCGCTTGTAAATTCCTAACGAGTGTAATAAAAGAACCTGACAACCTCCAGCAAACAAGTGCGAGATGGACAAATCTATTCCGAATAGCGAAAATGAACGGATTCAAGACTTATTACCTTTCGAACCAAACAGAGCATCTATTAACAAGCATTGGATCGACCAGCTGTATCGATGTGATCAAGACGCGGGATTCGAATCCGCTTAAGGCAAAGGAGCTAAATGACGAGTACCTATTCTACCTATTAGACAAGCAGCAGCTCGACTTTCGAAAGAACTTTATAGTCCTACACCAATGGGCAGCTCATACTCCCTACTCAGAACACAAAGAAAAAGGGCGGTCTCAACTCAAAGGGTTCAGCGGGTCCAAGGACCGCAGGATTGATGAATACGACAATGCAATGCTGTACGTCGATCAGGTAGTCGCCAAAATCTTCACACGTTTTAAGAATATGATTATCGACAAGCCAAATGCAGGAAAGCTATACGTCATCTGGACATCGGACCACAATGAGCTCCTAGGAGAAGGTGGCAAGTATGGGCATGGCTCCGGAGCACTGCACGGTGCAACGGCGGATGTTCCGATCGTAATGCTTAGCAACGATCAACAGTATCTGGACATGATGAAGGCGATATTCAAGCCGACGCACTACGAACTGGCTCGTAGCGTGGCGCGGCTCCTTGGAGTTGAAATAGTGAACCCAAACTCCGTGGAAAATGTGTTCTATATAAATGGAGCGGATTATAACGGAAAGTGCGGATATCTCAAATGCACGAGAGATAATAAAAGCAAAACAGTGCAATTTGAGACCGTGCGGTGATACATTTAAAGGCATTGATAGGAGCCACACTCGGATGTATTCGGCTGCGCAAAGAACAAGGCTAAACAGCCGGCATTTATGCTACGGATACTGCCACGGCAAGCAATCTTCCGGAACAAGGAAGCTATTATTCAGTGTACGTAAGTTTGAATCTCTTTGACTTGAAGTTTATGCTGGTTAGTATCTCATATGAAATTGTTTGTGCGTCTTCTGACATTTCATTTATGGTATAGGCATCGTCTAGAAGTATGGCATCAGCGCCCTCTACTACAACCCCATTTGGAACATCTGTGATATCGCATGCTGTTAGGTCCATCGAGATCCTGCCCAGTATCCTGGCTTTATATGGCCCACTGGTAGAATCGTAAAATAGGACGCAACCATTGCTGGAAAGATGCCTCTTAATGCCATCTGCATACCCGACAGAGATGATCGCTACCTCCGTCTCTCGATCTGTGACATGCGTTGCTCCATACCCTACATTTGTCCCACTTGGTATACTGTACGTCTGCAGAACCTTGGTCTTCATGCAGAGAACGGTGCGTGGTTCGAGATTCCCATTTCTGATCCCGTATAGAAAGGCACCTACCCTCACCAGATCATAGAGGAAATCTCTTCCAAGATTTACAATATTGCTGGCGACTAGGGAACCTTTCGCATCCGTTACACTGCGTACCTTGGTCAACGTCTCATCAAAGCTCCTCTTTTGTTGGATATCTTGTCGCCCACCGTCTCCGCAGGCCAAATGAGATATTACATACAACACGTTCTCACGACTCAAATCCGGTAATATCATATCCAGGTCCTCCTGTCTTAGGCCGAGACGCGTGAGACCTGTATCGACGTGCAGTATGAATCCAATACCCTTGCTCTTGATTGCATTGAATTCAGCAAGAGAATTTATTACTGGGACGATCCTATATACCTCCAGTAGTTCGACATCTGTGCTGCAAAATCCTTGCAGATAATATATATTCGCATCAAACGGTAGGACACGCCTTATGTCTACTGCCTCCCGCGCATATGCTACCCAAAAATCGCGACATCCAGCTTCGTATAGTGTCCGCGAAACCCTTTGTGCTCCGAGCCCATATGCGTCGTTTTTTACCACTGCAGAAACGGCTGATCTACCGTCCCCTAGCAACCGGCAAATGGTCCTGTAATTCTCCTTAATTGCCAGCAAATCTACCGTAATCTCTGGACAAATCTCGTTCACGTCTCGCGCACAAAAGGACTCCTCGCTCGTGTGCACTATAGCAGATGACTAACCTTACGAACAATGACTTTGCTTGCTTGTGGTATAACACATCAATAGTAGATCTGGCTCACATACCATATTTCTATAGATCTATACTTTAATTTAAGTTCTGTTAATGCATTTTTAACTTTTAATTGTTATGATTACATACGGAAACTTGTTATTCCATATGGAGGGATTACTATGTTAAAATTGAAAAAGCGTATACGACGGGCGTGGGTGCTACCTTTGACACTCTTGAGCTGCAACAGCGACGGTTTTGCTACGCAATCATCCGACAAGGCAGCAGTGCATTTCATCAATGGACAATGCGACTGTTATAGAAATGTCTGGGAAAAAATGGAGTTGCAGCCAGTCAAGGAGGTAATGATCACGAATGGAAGCGCGCTGAATTACGCCGCGCGCGGACTGATTGGCGGCGCCATAAGGAAACTTTCATGCGCAAACCAAGTACCTAATCCACTCGGACTGAGTCACTCTGGATTTGTTATAAACGAAGATCCTTTCTATCTGCTCACTATGATCGGACACAGTATGCAAGAAGTTGGCACCATGGTGACTAGAGATGAGGGAGTTCCCATGATCGCAGACATAGAAAGGGCTTATTACGACGCTCTGTCATCAACGCGTTCTCATAACAAGATCATGCTACCATTTGTCGTGGAAGCGGACGGATCCGCCTCGGAAGTTGTCAGGGGAGTTTTGCCGCATGTACGTGTTCGTCCACTACAAAATAGGCTGACAGATTATGATGGTAACATCTACATCAGGCCGGTTCACCGATCCATAGACCAGCCTATATCCAGGGCATTCTTAGAAAAACACCTCGGTAGGCAATACGAAACACTCTCGACTGCCATGGAGCTCATCGGATCGGTAATTAATATCAATACAAAACCAAATGAAGAAAGAACATTCTGCAGCGAACTGGTAACGATGTTTTATAAGGATGCTGGCATTATCCCAGGCAACGTACTGGCAAACAACATAATACCGGAGGAACTCAGCAGTTGGGCAGGAGTGCACGACATCCTATCTTCTAGGGCTATGGATGACATCCCGCTAAAGATTAAGTTCGCTGTTTAATACTGGAGAATCACAACGCGGACAGGCTTCATCACGGATGCCACAATCCAATTGCAGACCTGACTTCTGCTAGCGTTCTGGACGCGATCTCGCTCGCATGGATGGATCCGGCCTCAAGAACATCGTCCACTGTATCGTCAGTGATAGATTGTCTCCTCTCCCTGATTGGTCCTAGTAGCGTTTGTATCGTTTCATTTAGGAGTGTCTTCAGCGCGCTATCGCCAAGCCCACCCTTCTTGTAGAGCGTCTTGAGGTTTTCTAATCCATCTGGATCTTCATAGAATGCATCCAGGTATGCAAATACGGCGTTGCCCTCGATTTTTCCCGGATCGGTGACCTTGATATGCCCAGGATCAGTGTACATGCTCTGTATCTTTTGTTTTATCACATCTACTGAATCTGAGAGGAATATCGCATTCTGGAGGCTCTTGCTCGCTTTTGTCTTTCCATCGATGCCAACCAAACGCTGAACTTTGTCAAGGACCGCCTCTGCCTCTTTTAGGACATCCGTGTTATAGACTCTATTGAATTTTCTCACTATCTCATTTGAAACTTCGATTAGCGGAAGTTGATCTTCTCCAACAGGGACGTACCTCGCTTTAAAGGCAGTGATGTCTGCAGCTTGACTTACCGGATGCGTGAGAAAGCCTGCTGTAACATTCTCAGCAAAACTCTTGTGTTGCAACTCTTCCTTGATGGTTGGATTCCTTTCGAGCCGCGCGACTGAAACAAGATTCATGTAATACGTCGCCAGCTCGAACAGTGCAGATACACGTGACTGGACAAATATCGTGGTTTTCGTCGGGTCTATCCCAACTGCCAGGTAGTCTTTGCACACCTCACGAACATGTGTCCTGATTCTTTGTGGATTGTCAAAATTCGCCGCTAATGCCTGCACATCGGCCACCATTACAAAGCAATTATACCTACCTTGCAGGGCTACCCTATTCCTTAGCGAACCGACATAATGGCCGAGATGCAGCGGACCAGACGGTCTGTCACCAGTTAAAACCACGTCCTTCTGTGGCATGCCGCAGCTTACTCCTCGTCCACAAGCTTAATCTCCTCGATTTCGGTCTTTACAGCGAACTCATCGGAGTCATCTGAAAGATCAATATCTATTGTTTCCTCCTCAAATTCGAAATCCGTGATAACCGCCTTGTCCTCCACGTCAACATCATCAGCTACTATATGGTTATTATGCTTGGATTGTGTGAGGTCAGAACGCTCAAATTCACGGCTACACCCAGGACACACCAAGCTAGTGCGTCGTAAATCATAAAAATGCATCGCGCACGAAGGACAGCAAACCTTCCTTCCCCATTCCAATTTCATATAAAATATCCCAAAAACCGCCGGTCCATTTGTCGTACGATGCTACATCAAAATCTTGGTTCTTTCAATATGATCAATCGGATTGCTGAACTGGCAACGCTACTGTTGCTGTTTTGAGATCCGAGTCATTGACCCAGCGTTGGACTAAATCAACGCCGTTTCCATGCTGTTGTCAGGGTAATCACGTACAAATTTGCCAGAAGAATTTATAATCTCATACATTAAATCGAAAATGCATGACGTCGCCGTCTTGAACGACATAATCTTTACCTTCTAGCCTTAATTTGCCCTTCTGTTTGGCACCTTGTTCGCCCCCAAGTTCTAAATAATCTTGCCAAAAGATTGTTTCTGCGCAGATGAAGCCGTGAGCAAAGTCCGTGTGGATCACTCCTGCCGCAGCTGGGGCTTTAGTGCCCCGCTTGATTGTCCACGCTCTTGCCTCCTTGGGCCCGACCGTAAAGTAGGTTATTAGATCGAGGAGGTCATAGCCGCTTCTTATAACTCTGGTTAGTCCAGTTGAAGAGAGACCGATACTTCTTAGAAACTCCATCTTCTCGGCTTCTAGGCTGAGTGCGGCAATTTCAGCTTCGATTGCAGCGGAGATATTAACGACTGGGGCATCCCCTATTTTGCTTTTCACTCGCTTGGTATAGTCATTGCCAGTCAGTACATCTGCCTCTGGGACGTTACAGATATATAGGACAGGCTTCGTCGTGATTAATTGAAGTTGTTGCAGGATGCTGTGTTGTGCAGGTAAGACACTGGCTTCATTTGCAGGTTTTCCATTCATCAGAACTTTATGTACTAACTCTACTACATCGAAAATTTCTTTTGCCGCCTTATCTCCTGATTTAGCCTTCTTCTCAAGGCCCAGCATCCTCTTTTCAATACTTTCAAGGTCAGCAAGCAAGAGCTCTGTCTCGATGGTTTCTACGTCTGAGACCGGGTCTACCGCCCCTGATACATGCACGATGTTCTCATCGTCGAAGCAACGGACAACATGCAAGATCGCGTCGGTCTCTCTTATATGAGAGAGGAATCGGTTCCCCAGGCCTTCACCGCTACTGGCTCCCCTGACTATCCCAGCTATGTCCACAAACTCCAGTTGTGATGGCAGGATCATTTTTGAACAGGCAGTCTCGGCCAGCTTATTCAGACGTTCATCTGGAACCGCCACGCGCCCCACATTTGGTTCGATTGTGCAAAACGGGTAGTTAGCAGCATCTGCCGCCGCGGTCATTGTTAGCGCATTATACAGGGTCGACTTCCCGACGTTCGGGAGCCCAACTATTCCACAGTTAAATCCCATGTTATTTTATTTTGTGTTCTTTGAAGACGACGTGCTTCCTCACACGAGGATCATACTTCTTCATCTCAAGCTTTTCCGTCTGTGTCCTCGAGTTTTTCTTTGTAACATAAAAATACCCAGTCCCAGCGGAACTCAGAAGTTTAATCGTAATGCTCGGTCCTTTAGCCATCTTTTTGTACTCTCTTTACACCAAATACACACGCCCAATGGAGCGGGCAAAGGGATTCGGACCCTCGACCCCAACCTTGGCAAGGTTGTGCTCTACCACTGAGCTATACCCGCTTTCCTGCACTCTGTAGTCTATCACGTCCTAGTGCACTACTTCAACAAATAATGCGATCGCGCTCTAATCTCATCGCATTGGACAGAATGCGATTCCTATATCTATTCTGTCTGTAGGAGTCAGGACGTTCACGCGCTTCTGTCCTCCTCTGCTGCGTTTCTAAATCCTTATGCAATAGATTTTAGTCTTGGATCACACAGAAATTCTGACCTGTGGACTAGCCCCATTTTTTGTCGGCCCCGCTGTGCTGTGAAAGTCGCGGAACATTTTTGCATCAGGCACAAGGAGATCTTTCATCCATTGCACACTTATGCACACTTACCGCGACCACAGCAGGAGGCACGTCAGCCTCATATGTCCACTGCTTATTTACCAAAATTAAACGGTAAGATACTGTTTGTTGGCACATCCATCCATCGGCTGAGGTTTTGCATATATTCTTTGTACTTTGCCGGGTCGCGGTTTTCCAATGCGAGCATATCTTTTATTATTTGATTCATTTCTGTTCCCGAAATATCATTTCTGAGTAACTTACTAGCCAGTTTACTTACTTCCAGCAGTTCGGTCTTTTCCGCAGATTCGGTTGTACTGGATTCCGTAGATGGTTTTTCTTTCATCAAGTGGAGCAGTTTTTCAAATTCCTGATATGTTCGTGGATTTCTTTCTTCCTTTCCAGTAGGATTCAATGTTGTTGACACCTGTCCTGGCTTATCATCACGTCTACCAATAGGCACTATGTTTTCGTTCATTTGGGTGTTGATTACTACCTGCTGTGTAGACTTCACCGGCTTGTGTGCCATGCTGAAGCCAGGCGCAGAGATACCAAACATTGGCATACCTTTATCCTCCTGCGCTTGACACGTTCCTTGATGCGTTACGACGGCAGTGATGAGTACGAGCGCAACCAGTTTCGTCGACTTGTTTATTGACATTTGACAGTCTCCTGTTGATGTTTCTTGCGGCGGCATTGTAACAGAAAATTCATGATTGTGCAAA
Organism: Holosporales bacterium; assembly: GCA_031258785.1. Taxonomy (GTDB): domain Bacteria; phylum Pseudomonadota; class Alphaproteobacteria; order RUG11792; family RUG11792; genus JAIRMJ01. The sequence continues at coordinate 24,094 of JAIRMJ010000001.1, forward strand.
TAAACTTCGTACGCATCCGCATCGTATGAGATGGACCACATTCTATCTCACACTCTGTCCTACCTTATCTCCGGTATACCGGGTGTTAGAGGACATCTACCTCTCCTGATGGGCGTCATATCTGCCTAGGTACACCTTATGGAAGCTATCATTTATACTTAATCTTATGAACCTTTCCGCTCTCTATTTCAGTCGCCCACTCACTAGCATCGCTCCAAAGGTATTGGAGGAAAACTCACACTTTCCCATTAAGTGAAGTGACAACTTATTGATCATGCCACCTGCCTTCATCTGTTCCCAAAGCTCCTGGTCGTACCGCTTCTTGATTACATAGTTGAGTGCTTCAGTGTAAAAAGGTTTCTTGCATAACGCGACGCTTTGCTCGTAAATTTGACGACATTTTTCATCTTCTTCGCACGCGATTATCGCGAAGATCTGGACAAAGAAGTAGTGCGCCGCAGTATCTTCGTTTTTCCAATACTCGTCATAAAAGTCACACAGGACGTTGAAAAAGTAGTTGTTGGGCTTAGATGCGTGCATATAACCGTTATTAAACTGCTTCGTCGCGTACTTACATTGTAGAGTCGGGAAAACAACGGAAATAGAACTCTGTTTATCAGATGGCCCGACAACAAATTCCGCATCCCAGATTTGCTTTGGGATGTCAGCAGTGATATACGTAGCTGCGTCGAACCACGTTCCTCCGTGATCCCTCAGAAGATGGACCCTGATCACATCAACAAAGTGCTGTAATTTCATCTTCTTGTTCAGGTACTTTTCTACTATATGTGGCGGTAGCGTTACGTATTGCCTGTAATTCTTCTCTGTAACGAAAATTATCTCACGTCCACCGCAGTGTTTTCTTATGCTGTCTATGCATATACGAACCAGTTTGTGTCTGGCTTCGAAACTATCTTCTGCCCAGTAGATCCATATTTTGTCTGGATACGCCGTATTTGGAATCCCGCTCGCATGTGGCTTATTGAGGACGTACTTATAGTTACGCAAATATTCTTTTGCTCGCAGATATTGGACACACTGCCTGGTTTCCTTGCATTCCTTCCTTTTGATCCTTGCATCGTATGCCAACATCGAGATCACTATCATAATAATCGAGGTTATTGCAACGGTCCACTTACGCCTGCTCATTATTTTTCCAAGAAGCCGGTTTTGTTAGGGGAGTTTACACTAGATAGTGGCAAAAGCTAAGATAAAAACAGAGATTAAAGTAGTCGTACCACAAAGGTGCCACGATGTGCACACTGCACACAGTTGTCAACTCTACAAAGAAGTTGGATGCACTTAAACTGGTGTCGTCAGCGTTTATGGTACCACCACTGCTTATGGCATTACTGAATGAAGTAGTGAGATACACTAAAAGAGAAAGACAGCAAGCAGCATGAGCCGAAGAGGACTGTGTCTTCAGTTGTTAGATGCCTGACTTGCCGGCATCGAGCCTCTTAGTCACCTGCTGGATAGCGGTCTTGAAATCTGGAGTTATATAGCCGAACATGTCCCCAGAATTTGCCTCTGCCGCCTTCTGTTGAAGGATGTTGAGAAGCACCCCATTTGTCCCTGCAACCATTACGATGGCCCCCTTCTGTGTGATCGTTTTCACAATTTGCTGAAGGACCTTGAATCCGTCTTCATCAATATATGGCACATTCTTAAAATATATTATCAGAACACTGGGAAAGCTTCCTCTGGCCCCGAGAACCTCTGCAATGATCTTTGCTATGTTGAGGAAGAGCACGTTTGAGATTTGGACAACCTCAATTCTCTTCATAATTGATTTTGGGATATTAAGGGTATCTTGCGTACCGTTCTTGTTAGCCATGAACTCTATCATACCTGCATCGTGGTTCTTCACGGTATGTACGGTTGCGTCCTTGATCCTTATCACCCTCTTCGCGAATAGGACAATCGACATCGTAAACCCAACGATCGTCGCCGAGATGAACCCAAAATATATGGCCAATATCAGGGTACACAGGAAGATGTATGTCTCGCTGGCTTTGAAGTTCAAGTATTGCGTTATCTTCCTGTTAAGCAGGTCAAATACCGCGTACACCAGCAAGATACTGGAAAGTGTGTAGCCAGGAAGCAACCTGAAAATCTCTGTACTTGCTCTCATGAAATGGTAGGCCAGCACCGCAATCACTACAGATGTGATTATGGTCTTTGACCTGTACTTCACGTTCTTCAGCGAAAAAGGGATGTTTGGCGAAACAAACAGGCCTCCGCACGCCACTGAGAGAAAGTTTGATACCCCAGTTGATATGAGCTCCATGTTATTTTGAATTCTGGTGTCTCCGGTCAGACTGGACGAGACGTTGCTGCAGAAGCAAGCCTCAGAACCGATAATCAATGCAATCACAAAAGCATAGTTTAGAGAGCTGGACAGAAATGTGGTTGATGGGATGTTGTTCGAGATCGTGAAGATGTTGTCTATAATCTGACCAGATATCATCTCCTTGCCCACGGTTTTTACCGCGAAAATCTCCGGAATTGCCCCAATAGTGTTCAAAAACACAATCAGCATGCAGATGGCCATATAGACGATGTATGGAACGAATCCCTTGTAAAATGATTTTAAGACAATCAAAGGCACTAGGAACGCCGCCGCTGTCGTAGCCCCTTCTTTTGTGATGTTCTCAAAGCTACCGATCAGCAAAGAGAAATTTTCTGATAGCCCTTGAATGGATTGGATAGCGCCTATCCCAAGGATGTATTGCAACTGCATAGCCACCACCACAAAAATGACATAAACTGAGAGTGCTGACACGAATGCGTATGAGATATGCCTCATGACCTCGCTCATCTTCAAGAGTCCGAACAAGATCAGTATGATGGAAATGAAAATCGACGTGTAGAGCATCCCCTTGTACTGGTATTTTGACATTATCTCAAACATCAATAGACATACGGGAAACGCCACGGAAGACACTTGGTATTTGGAGCCCCCTAGAACTGCACTGACTACGGCACCAATAGCGCAGGAGATGATTCCCTGAGTGGCCGAGAATCCACAAAAAAACGATAATGCGAGAGCAATGGGCAACAAAAGCAGGAACAGTTTAACACCTGATGTCACATCGTTCAGAAGGAACAAAAATGAGTACCTGTCAGAATACATATTCAAGATAGAAGGACACAGTCCCATCTTCCTGACTCCCGCAAGCTTGTTGGAAAGTTTCGCCGACATGCCCATATTTTTCATGTAATACGTAGTAGACTTCATCTACGATTTTAACAGTTGATAGTTAAATTTTTGTTAATATCCCATTAATATGTTGGAATTCCCTGTAAACTCCCGGCATTTGAGCGATGTAACCACTAATATCAGAGTTCAAAATTCCTCATCCTCTCCTACGCGTCTGGCTTCGTAGCCGTATGGAACACTGTGCCCAGGAAAACATCACACTCATCTCTGGATCTGGACAGGGTTCGATTTTTCTGCCGATCCCAGCGATCCGTCTGCGGTTTCTTTTGCATCGCTGTTATTGTTTGCCGATAATCGATTTTTTCTGCAATAAACACACGACGTACTGCAACTACCTCCATCTGCTACCACTAACGTTCCCAGCCCACAGCAAATTTGTTACTCAGTTGCCACGTACTCAAGTCATTTCTGTTAGAGGCGTTATTCCCATTATATTCAGCCCATCCTCTAATATGCATCTCGTCGCTTCCAGCAAAGACAGCCTAGCCACAGTGTTCGCTCTACTGTCCTTATCGATAAACCTCAACTCTGTGTTCGTTTTCCCGCGATTCCAGAGAAAATGGAAGCATGATGCTATCTCCCTCATGGATTTCGCAAGCCTATGGGGTTCAATCGCAACGGCAGCCGCCCCGACTGCATCTGGCCAAAATGCTAAAGCCTCTATTAACGAGATCTCAGCCTCGTCCGTTATAACACTTTTATCGCAGCTTGCTAGTTCTTCTCGGTCGATAGGACCGAATATCGTCTCGCTGTGTCTGAAGACCGAGCATATTCGTGCGTACGCGTATTGGATATAAAACAACGGATTCTTCATCGAGCACTCGACAACCTTGGCAAAATCAAAATCGATCATTACATCATGGTGTCTCGAGATCATCATGAATCTTGTTACATCCTTTCCAACTTTATCAACCACCTCGCGGAGGGTTATGAAATTTCCAGAGCGTTTTGACATCCTGATCGGTTTTCCGTCCTCGAGGAAATTCACTAACTGATAAAGCCTGATATCAATTGCTGCTTCAGATTCGCTTAAAGCACTAACAGCCGCCTTAAGGCGCTTCACATATCCGTTGTGGTCCGCCCCTAGCACTGCGATCATTGCCTTGTAACCGCGCTTTATCTTGTCAAGGTGATACGCCAGATCACCCGCAAAATACGTCCAGGAGCCATCCGACTTCTTGATTGTCCTGTCTACATCATCTCCATACTTTGTGGATCTAAATAGGGTCTGCGGCCTTTCCTCCCAGTCATCCTCAGTTGATACCTTGCCCTTCGGCTTCGGGAGGACCCCCTCGTATACATCCCCCCTTTTTGCCAGAATCTTGACCGCTTCTTCGACCATGTCCCTGTCACACACTTCCGTTTCCGACGTGTATTTGTCCATAACAACACCGAGGGATCGAAGGTCTTCTTTTATTTTTTTCAGCATTTTCGCTACCGAGAATTTTCTAGCCAGTTCCAGCAATTCCTCATTTGGGGTTGAGAGTAGGCCTCCTCCATGGTTTTGGAGCAGTTCACGAGCTATCTCCTTTACGTACTCGCCACTGTACATATCCTCTGTGAACTCAGAGGCCTGTAATGATTCGCCAAGGAGCTCTTTGTAACGTAAAAGCACGGACTGCGCCAGCAGTGTTATTTGATTCCCACGATCGTTTATATAGAACTCACGAGTGACCTTGTATCCAATCTTTTCCATCAGACTTGCCACCACACTGCCAAAAACGGCGTTGCGCGCGTGCCCTGTGTGGAGGGGGCCTGTTGGGTTAGCAGAGACGAACTCAACGTTAACGGAGGTATTATTCCCTATGTTGGTCTTGCCGTAGTTGTCGCCCGTCTCTATCACTGCTGCAACAACCCTCTGCCACGCAGATGCATTCAAACTAAAGTTTACGAAACCCGGCCCAGCTACCTCGGACTGCCTCACATCCAGATGCTTGTTCAGAGCCTCGCAGATGTTCTCGGCCAAGGCTCTAGGAGTCATACGAAGCCGCTCAGCGAAAACCATAGCAGCATTTGTAGCCAGCTCACCAAGCACCTTTTCTCTGGGCTGTTCGATGCTAATAGATTCCTCACTGACCCCAGCAATATCACCTAGATCAGACGCTGATCTTATAGCATCCAAGATGCACACTCGAATAGACTGAAACATCAGATTTTTAAAGTGTCGAAACTACCAGCATTCTGCAAAATTCTAGAACAACTGCGCTTGAATATGCAGTGGTTTCAACTAATTTACACGGGATGTACATTGTGGTGGTGCTCACCAGCCACAGACTGAACCCACATAGTATGCAAAAAACCGCTTCCTCTACCACCTCTAGCTCCCTACGCACTTTCACATCGGAAGCATCATCTGTTCATTCGGTAATGGTGCGTAATGACACGGAATCCGATCCTGAATAGATTTATGGATGTGTTTCAGCGATTTATAGGGATTTTCACCAAAATGTTGTCCATCATTCGCGTTATATTAGTGAGCCACTAACCATGTCGCAACATGTCTTTGAATGGGGATACTGGTATGTTGAAAGATACTATCTGTATGCTCCCGGAATGTGATGAAGAAATCTTCCTGGTTCATTCTGCCATAATTATATGCTTCCAACCTGTCCATTTGTCCATGGATGCTTTATCTTTGTGAGACGGTGCTCTA
>JAIRMJ010000006.1 GCA_031258785.1 Holosporales bacterium
ATTTAGTTCTCAACTGCCCGCATTCTAAAAAAATTTCCCACTATAAGCTTCGTACAGCACGATTTAAGTGTGTCCGAATACCAAATTGACCCCCAAAATGTAGCGACGATTTTAAAAAAACTTTTGCAGGAGCCTTATTGACAAATAGCATTTTATAATGTAATCTTAAGTAAGCACATAAGTATATTTAAACTTTGGAGGAATAATTATGTCTAAAGTATTAAGCAGTATAATTCTTGGTTCATGTATTTTTGTTGGCTTCGCCTTTCACAACGTTTACGTACCGTCAAGCAGGCACACTGGATCACTGAATGTTGACGGTGTGGCTGAACAAGAAGTGAAAGCAGATTTGTTTGGCTGGGAATTCTCTGTAACAACAATAGGAGATACAGAAAATGACGTCAAAGAGCAACACAAGAAAGCCAGCAGCGAAATATCAGCATTGTTCGAAAAAGCAGGAATGATCAAGGGTGAGGACTACCACATAAGGCCAAAACACCTGAGTCGTTCAAAGACAGACGCTGGTAAGGATGTCTACCAAATTGGGCAATCCTTCTCTATTTTGACGCAGAAAATCAGCGCCGCAGAGCAAATTTACAAGTCGACCGAGAAACTAGTGGAGGCCGGGGTCAGCATCGAGAACGGCCAATCTCCAAGGTATCAGATTAAAGATTCAAAAGATCTAGAAAAATTGCTCTGTATAAAAGCGATAGCAAATGCGGAGGAAAAAGTAAGACAGCTCGAGAAATCCACAGGCATTCAGACAATTGGTGCCCCAACAATATACTGGTATGGAGTTGATTTTAGAGACGCAAACGCAGCGGACGGCCGCAGTTATTATTGGTGTGGAGGTGAGCACAGTGATCAGATCGCTTCAGTCAAAGTGAGTTACTCGTACCACACAATTAAGTAGGTACTTGCCGCAGCAAATTCAAAAAGTTTGACCGCCGTACTCATTGTTTGCTAGAATGGCGCCACGTAGCGCAAGTAGAGACACATAAAGAGCGACACAATGAGTACTCTCGATAAAGTTAAAGAGATAATAGTTAACAACTTAAAGATTGAGGCTGGCAAGGTGACTGAAAACGCGAGCTTCAGAGATGATCTGGGGATGGACAGTCTGGAGCAGGCAGAGCTCATTATGGAGTTCGAAAAGGCGTTTGACTGTGAGATTCCGGAGGATGCGGCTGAAAAGATTGTGACTGTAAAAGATGCAGTCAAATACTTGGAAGCAATAAAGAAAGGCACTTAGTGGCAGACTCAAAAAGACGTGTTGTAGTTACCGGGGTAGGAGCGATCACGCCCCTGGGAGCGGGCGCGGAGTCGACATGGGTCGGCGTTGTTGCTGGGAAGAGTGGAATACGAAAAATCGATACGTTTGATACGTCCGCTTTGAACGTAAAGATCGCTGGGACTGTCGAATATGGGGCCGACAAGTTTGACCCTGATATCTATGTGACTCCAGCAGAGCAGCGTAAAATCGACAAGTTTATAATATACGCTATAGCTGCCTCAGCGCAGGCATACGCGGATGCCGGATTCAGCGACCTGACTGAGCAACAAAAACGAAGAACGTCGGTGATTATTGGTTCCGGAATAGGAGGTGTATCTGGACTGTACGACACATCCGTGACGCTCAGAGAGCACGGCCCAAGAAGAGTGAGCCCATTCTTCATTCCGTCAGTCCTGATAAACCTGGCCTCTGGCCACGTAGCAATGAAGTATGGCATCAAAGGTCCCAACTACGGGGTCGTTTCGGCTTGTACATCCGGAACACATAGTATCGGAGAAGCATTTAGGAGCATCCGTGATGGGTATGTGGATTTCGCCCTTGCTGGGGGGGCTGAACACGCAGTATGTAACCTAGGTGTATCCGGATTTGCGGCAGCTAGGGCACTATCTACTGGTTTTAACGACACTCCGGAAAAAGCATCCAGACCGTGGGATAAAGCCCGGGATGGGTTCGTTGTCGGGGAGGGTGCTGGCGTACTTGCCCTAGAGACACTTGAATCAGCGACGAAGCGATCTGCAAAGATATATGGGGAAATCATTGGATATGGAGCTTCGTGCGATGCATACCACATCACGGCTCCGTCACCTGACGCTCTTGGAGCGACCATGTCTATGAGTAACGCCTTGGAAGATGCTAAGATGGACGCATCAGAAATAGACTATATCAATGCGCACGGAACATCCACGCCAGTTGGTGATGTCATAGAAATTAATGCTATAAAGAACGTTTTTGGACAACATGCACGTGGTTTGAACATATCCTCTACCAAGTCGCATATGGGGCACCTGCTCGGTGCTGGCGGCGCGGTTGAGTCGATTATATGCTTCTTCGCGATGCGCGATGGCGTAGTACCACCTACAATTAACCTGGAACATCCCGACGAGGGCTGTGACCTGAATCTGACTCCGATAGCCCCGCAAGAAAGAAAATTAAAGTATGTAATGAGCAACTCATTCGGGTTCGGTGGAGCCAACGGGACATTGATCTTCAAACGTGTCTAAAATCTCGCTACACGAAGCAGACCATCTCTTTGCTGCGGTGGCCGAACCGAGTAGTGCCAGAAGCTTGGTAATGTTGGGGCCATGCTTCATCCCAGTCAGAGAGAGTCGCAGAGGCGTATACAGCTCTTTGCCGGCCTTGCCGGATGTCCGGGATAAATAAGCTAAAAATTCCGCGCATGTATCCTGGGTAAGATCTTGTATACTGGCTAGAGAGGCGGTTGCTATTTTCAACAATTCCTTATCTGAACTGCTCGGTCTATGTGGAGAAACAAACGATGGGCTGAAGATTTCTTTCCACATTTGGAGATCGTGGTACGTCGTTATGTTCTCTCTAATCGCGTAAAACTCTTCAGCAGAGAGTCCGTACTGTTCGACATCCTCGTATGGCTTCATGTGTAGGATCTTGCCGTTTAACTTTATGATGTCATCGATGTCAAACTTCGGGGAATTGGCACTAAACTTAGATATATCAAAATGTGCGATCAAATCAGGCATTCTCAGGAACGGTACTACATCAAGAGAGCTCCCGAGCGTCGCCATGGTGCATGATACTGCCATCGGATCAATGCCTTGCTCCCTGATATCTTGGATACTCGAGCTTCCGAGACGCTTGGAAAATTGGCTTCCGTCCTTATTAACTAGCAACGCAAGGTGTGCGAACTGCGGTAGTTTGCTATTGTTTGCTATCTCATCTAAGATTGCTATCTGAACAGAGGTGTTTGTCACGTGATCCTGTCCACGTATAACGTGCGTGACCTCAGAGTCGTGGTCATCAATTACAGATGAGAACGTATACAGGTAGGTACCATCAGCCTTGACGACCACAGGGTCGCTCACATTTCCCAGATCGTAAGATATCTCTCCAGAAACCAGATCCTTCCACGTGATGACCTTGTTTGGTAGTTTGAATCTCCAGTAGGATGGAACTCCATCGTCGTCCAATTTTCGTTTTTGCTCATCTGAAAGGCCTAGTGCTGCCCTATCGTAAACAGGGGCTTTCCCCCTAGCTATTGCCATACGCCGCTTGTATTCCAGCTCTTCCTGACTTTCGTAACATTTATAAATCACGCCATTGGCGATTAGCTTATTCGTAACCTCTTCATACCTGCCAATTCGTTCTGTCTGCCTAAATGTTTCGTCATAATCTATTCCGAGCCATCTCAGGTCATCCATGATCAAATCTTCAAACTCTTTCTTCGAACGAGTTGCGTCTGTATCATCTATTCTCAGCAAAAATACCCCACCTTGTTGCCTGGCAAATAAGTGATTCACGATGGCTACCCTGGCATTGCCAATATGCATACGCCCTGTGGGGCTTGGAGCAAACCTAACTTTGCAACTCATACAACTCAAAAACCTTTAACCAAATTTCCATCGTGACGATAATTATCCGACGTTTTTGCAGTTTCTCAAAGTACTAATGTAATGGACACCGCACGTCGTTCCCGAACCTACCTTCGTGCATAAAAATTGCTTTCATGAATATTTTTTGTAAGAAATTAACTGTTTATTCATACATTTTTCGGATGCTGAAGTGGCGAATGTGGTTTAAGTCTTCTCGGTATGTTTGACATTGTGCGCTCACTGAAAAATGCAGACTGCAAGGATTTTGTAAGGCTTATTATCTTTGATAATGACATACAGCTGGACAGAATCAGCGAAGGAAAGGTAGTTGATACCATTGAGACTACCGTAGGAAAAAATGGAGATATCTTTGAATATCTGAAAAGCAACAAGGCTATTCCAATAGAAATCGTGATATACAGCTACTCGATGTCATGTCAGTCTATCATCGCGAACAAACTAAAGGAAAGCGATCTCATGCTGTTGGCAACGAACATGCTATCTAATGCCGGTACCCACAGCAACATCGTGTGTTATGAGAGGAGATTTTCGTATAGGAGCGGGACAATCTGCATATGCGATATGCGGCTCAATTCTGCCGTTTTCACAACACTCCAAGAGCTGTTAGTTGTTAAAAATTCTGTGATAGCCGTCTCGTGTTGGCCTGCCTGGATTACATCGTCATATTTTGCTATGTATCCGTCCGATGTAGCGAAGTTTTCTGTTTCACTGTTTGTTGTTGAGTGTACACAACACTGGGAGATAATCGTCCTATATAACAAGAGGTATGTGTGTTACCGCCATGGCAACGTATCTGACTTTAGCAAATCAACCGAGATAGAAAATACAATGAAGCATATAACGCAGATGTTAGGCGTAGATCCGAGCGACATCGTAATTTACTCGATTGAAAAAAGCATGATGGAGAATTTCACGCAGAGCGCCAAGACCGATATGAAGGTCATATCCAGATCCGGAAAGCTGAAGGTCTTATACCATTCCGGCAACCTAAACAGAGCCATTAGTTCTGCATGCTCACTGTTATTCGCATATCTCTTGATAGGTGTTGTCGTAAGTACAGTACAATTGTTCAATTACCAGTGGCGCATCCACAAAATCTCAAGGACGATAAGCGCTGCAGATGAACAACTGGCACAAGCAGCGAAGATGTGGAAATGCGTCGATATCCGCAACTGCGTTGGAGGTGCCGATTTTAGGGAGGCACTTCGCCAACATGTCGTTCAGCATAATATGAAAAAACTGAGAAATGCATCCATGAAACTGGACGAGTTGACAAACAAAATATCTATTAGCGCGGTTACCGATGAAGAGCAATGATGGAGGACTTCGACCTTAACAGGACATTGTTTGTCGTCAAGGCAAATTCAAGGATCTTGCTTACAGCAGTTGCGATGTTGATTATGGAGCAGCTCGTTGATTCGTATAGGGCCCAAAAATGCGTTGAGTTGGGAGATCTTGCAAGTATCAAGGAGACCATAACGGCACTGACAGCATTGGGAACATCTAAGCAAGATCTCATTAATCATATCTGCTCTAGCAACATCGTGAAATTCGAGGAATTTGTCACGAGGATCGGGCATGAGTCCATGGCAGAAATTTCATCTATTAAAAATATCGGAGCATCTTCTAAGGGTTCCGTAAAGGTACGGAAATTTACGGTAGTCGGGTTCTTCTGGCATGAGTCTTTTATCTTTGAGTTTTTGGATAAGTTGCAAAAATTTTGCCCTGGTTTCCTGAAAATCCTACAAGTTGAGATCAACAGATTTGCAAAAATAACCACGATTAGGCCGGCTATGAAAGTGGACGTAGTGTGCGTAACGTATCAGAAATAACACTCTTTTCTCTCTTGTCAACCAGCGTAGCATCTGCGCAGGATTCCATCTTCATGACCAAGGAAGAGTCTGAAAAAGCACTCAGCATCGCTAAACACAATAATAAGAAATCCGAGAAACATAGCAAACACAAGATATCAGGCATATTTTTCATGGACGACTTGACATGGACAGTCTGGATCGATAACGTCCCATACTCTTCGGTCGGACAAAAGGAGGAGTTCTCTTTAGATGAAGTCAGTGAGGAGAAAGTGACTCTGACTATGAATGATGGCACAACAAGCGAGATCTTCGTTAACGCCGACAGCGAAGAGCCAGTTCCTCTCAGTCAGCCGGCAGAGAGCCGCAAATGAGAGCTCATTTATGTGGGACATTTTATCGTAAACGCCAGCCTGCTTGATTATCTCTTGATGATGCCACCGCCGATGACTATTCCGTCCCCATCATACATAGCGCAGATCTGACCGCTTGCTATGGGAGTAGCTGACTCTCCAATTAGCCGTACATCTATAGTGTTATCGTCTAGTTTACAGATGACCGCTGGTGTTTTTGTGCACAGAGAACGCTGCTTGATGAACGCTTCGAATTGTTCAGGCATATCAACTATCCAGTTGACATCGACTGCCTTGAAGTTCGCGACTTTGAGCGATCCAGCCGATCCGACAACGATCTCATTGTTCTTTGGGTCTATTGATGTGACATAGAGAGGGTCCTTGCTAGTAACTCCTATGCCTCTCCTCTGGCCAACTGTGTAGTTCGCTATCCCATTGTGTTGACCAACAATTGCGCCTGTTTCTATTGCTTTTATATTGCCCGGCGCGAACAGGTTCATTCCGCCGTATAGATCCTTCAGGAATGTTTTGTAATTGCCCCCTGGGATGAAACAAACATCCTGGCTTTCTTGCTGAGCAAAATTGGGAAGTCCGAGTGACTGTGCCAGTTTCCTGGTCTCTTCTTTATCTTGGATGCTGCCGAGTGGAAACAAGGCATCCTTGAGATTGGCCCTTAAGACGAGCGACAGGAAATATGTTTGATCTTTCTTTTGGTTTTTAGCCTCCCGCATTCGGACCACGTCACCGTCTACAGTCATGCTAACATAGTGACCAGTGGCGAGCTTTTCTGCTCCATTTGCTTTGGCAGCCCGCATGAGCAAGTCAAATTTAATGTCTCGATTGCACAGGACGCAAGGATTCGGCGTAAGACCGTTCGCATAGTAGCTAGCGAAGACATCGATTACTTTCGCCTTGTATTCTTTTCTAACGTTTACCACGTGATGTTCGATCCCGAGGACCTTGCAGACCCTTTCAGCGTTCTCGATATCTTCCATGCAGTTCTCATGGATATCCATAGTGAGGCCAACGACGTCATTTTTTTCCGCCAGAAGGAGCGCCGCCACCGCCGACGAGTCCACACCACCAGACATAGCGACTGCATAGGTGTGGCTCATGCTTTCCTCACTGCTTTTTTCCGGCCTTGACATAGTAGTAGGCTATTCGTGCTGTAGCATACAGTATGAGGGCTGGGTACACCTTCTCCAAGATCATCCCCATTATCACACAGATCTGGTGAAATCCTAGCAGAGAGACTGAAAACGAGATAGCCCCCACCGCAAGCAGTATGATATTCCTGTTGAAGCGCTCCCTCAGAATGTCCTTGTGAATATAGTCCGTAAACACTGAGCAGAGAACAATGTTCGTCGCTAGGCAGCTGATCGCAATGACAATCGATACAATCCATGAGGCGCACGGGCCGAGCGCTAGCTCAGCAATCCTGCCGAAGAGAGACTCATCTGGGGTGCCAGCCAGTCTATCGGAATACAGGGCTCCTATAGAGGCCAGGCCGATATAGGCGACCGTCAGGATGAGGCTGCCAATGACGCATGCCACACCGGCGAATCGCAGGAGTTTCTTTTTTTCGTGCCTGCTTTCCTCTGGTATGGAGTTCTTGATGTAGAGATACACTGACTCAACGAGCATGAACGAGGCCAGCAGGTCCATCGTTTGGTATCCCATACAAAATCCGCTGGCAGCCGCATGCCACGTCTCAACTGGGGGCAGCTTGATTGCTTCAAAGGCACCACCGTACCAGAGCGCACCAACGATCACTAGCAGCAAACCACCAAATTTAACAGGCGTGAAGACGACCCCTATGATTTGCACAATCTTCCCAGGATGATACGCAACACAGACCATTGTAATCGTGTAGACGAGGCTGAACAGGAACAGAGGCAACTGAGGAGCCATGTTAAAGATGCCGCCGAATGCGACATTCGTGATTCTCGCCATGACACCGAATGGCCCAACCATCATCATTATTATGAACATCAATATGAAGGTGGCGTGCTTTCCTATCGGGGCGAGATATTTCTTGTTTTCTCCATCAAACAACATCGCGCCGTAATAGCTTCCCATTGGAATAATAACGGCAGCAAGCAACCACCCGATCAGCACGATCAGTAAATTCGAAGGGAAATTTTTACCAAGGATTAGCGGAAACACTATATTTCCAGATCCAAAAATCATAGAGAATATGGCAAATCCGGCTATTGTACTTTTAGATAACATCCCGCTCATATGAATTATTCTCCTTATAAAAAAAGTCCTAAGTTATCGGCTCTGACCGGCAAAATTTGGACAATGGCGCGCCCTGGAAGATTCGAACTCCCGACCCACAGCTTAGAAGGCTGTTGCTCTATCCTACTGAGCTAAGAGCGCCGTTTGGAGATTCCATTGTAGCAAATCCAGTGGGTCACATCAATGTCCAAGAGAAATGCGCTGGGATTGCTCAGCGCCGGATCAAGATCTACGCCTGTTGTATACCAACTTCTTAATTGAATGTCTCAAAGGATTGGTGTAGTTATGTTCCACGTGGAACATTTCATATATTTTTATCCAATATGATGGGAGAGTAACTCATGATAGAGTTACATCGAGCTCTGGGAGATCATGTACAGTTTTCCCGGGGGGTTCATAGGCTGAATCGGTGGAACATTTGAATTGTAGATTCGTCCTAAAGTCAGAAGCCTATGAATCATCGATAGTCGTACGGTTGGCAGAGCATACTGCTCGAATATGAG
>JAIRMJ010000021.1 GCA_031258785.1 Holosporales bacterium
TCTAAAAAAATTTCCCACTATAAGCTTCGTACAGCACGATTTAAGTGTGTCCGAATACCAAATTGACCCCCAAAATGTAGCGACGATTTTAAAAAAGCTTTTGCAGGAGCCTTAATATATTAATCAAGAAAAAATTTTCTCCTTTTATCACATTCAGGTTCCCCACTTACTACCTCCAGTATCTACCCTTATCTCTCCATCTACAGAACCTCCTATATGTATTCTTCCAGTCTCCATAATCAGGAGGTAGATCTCTCCATGGAGCACCTTACTCATTGAGAAAGAGTCGATTGTTTGCTGCTGGATGTCCTATCTTCCACTTCTCACTAGGAAGATGTGGTTGTTATATAACTCATCTGATATGTCATACCTATGTAATGCTTCTGATCCCATAATCATTTCTCTCTAATAAATACACAGCACAGCCATGGTATATAACTGTTTCGTTTTGTTGACGATAAGCTCTAATCAAGAGCCTAAGTCGACATGGTGCAATTTTGTTGGCATGACCACGTTCAGATTCCGTGACTATGATCTACTTATGTGACAGCTTGAACTTATAGAGCTTTTTTCGTAGCATCTACCATTATCATCTTTTCCTGTAACCCATGGTCGATTTTCCGTCAGCAAATGAGAAATACCCAATGGTTGGGATAGATCGTGTGTGTTTCCTCAAAAATATCATTACTCGGCCAAACATTATCGTTGGCGATTACACATACTATGATGACGAAGAGGATGTGCATAATTTTGAAAAGAACGTCATGTATCATTACGATTTCCTGGGAGACAAGTTAGTCATAGGGCGATTCTGTCAGATTGCTAGTGGGGTAAAATTCCTTATGAATGGTATGCTACATAACGTGTCCGTTTGGACAACGTTTCCGTTTTCGATCTTTTCCGAAGATATCTCCAAACGCTACGAAGCCGGGGAATTTTTCCCCACAAAGGGCGACACCATCATTGAGAACGACGTTTGGATCGGACACAACGTCACAATCATGCCGGGAGTTCATATATCAAATGGGGCGGTCATAGGAACAAATGCGTTGGTTACAAAGGACATTGGGCCATATGAAATCTGGGGCGGCAATCCAGCAAAACTAATTCGCAGAAGGTTGCAAGATGACGTGATTGAGATTTTACTACAGGTTCAATGGTGGGACTGGGATATCGAAAAAATCCTTGAGAACGTCGATACATTGCTAAGTAACGATAAAAACAAACTGCTAACGCTTATGTCAGCCACTGGGGGTCCATCGTCTCCACAATACGGAAAGAAACAATCACGGCGCTAGGTGTATGGCCACGCGGTATGGTAGTATAGTGGGACGTGTCAGTGGCTAAGAGCTTAGCAGTATTTATGGAGTTCATCACGAAAAAGCAGTCGGCCGTTTCTCGAACGTCCTTGGCAATCTTAACGGCTTGGATGTTCTTTTTGCTCTGTTACATCTCCAGGGTCGAGCCAAGCGTGATTGCGAACGAGCTGATGGAAAGTTTCGGAATAACGGCTTCGCGCTTCGGCCTTGTTTCGTCATGCCTCTACATAACTTACGTTGCCATGCAAATTCCAACCGGAGTGTTGTTGGACAAATACGGCCCCCGTGCAATCATATCGATTGGAGCCATCACAAGCGCTGTGGCAGTATATCTGTTCGGCTCAGCCCAGAGTATTTTGCAACTGCAGCTTGGACGCCTTCTGCTTGGTGTCGCGACGGCTTCTGGATTTATCGGCTGCACGAAACTCATAAACGAGCTCATACATCCGAAAAAGTATGCGCTTTTTGTTGGGTTAACGATGTTTATGGGATGCATCGGAGGCATATGCGGCAGTGCCCCGACGGCCTGGATGGTAGCCAGAGTCGGATGGCGCGAAACCACATTTGTCATCGCAGGATTGGGGGTGCTGATATCTGCTTTAGCCTTCTTCTGTATGCCATCATTTAAAAGCAGTCCACGCGGTGAGAAAAATGCAGGAAATATGCTGGACGGCCTCAGGATTTTGGCCAAAAATTACAGGTACTGGGCTCTCGGCATACTCTGTGCCATTAGTTATTTACCGATAACCGCTGTGGCGGAGCTCTGGGGTGTTCCGTTCATGGAGAAAAAGTTTGCGCTGTCCACCGCCAACGCCGCGCTGTCATCTATATTCATCTTCGTGGGCTATGGCATCGGGAGCATCTGCACACCTTGTTTGGCCAGATGTTGGAACAGTTGCAAAAAAGTCCTTCTGATTTTTACAGTGCTAACAATTCTCGTATTTCTACCGATCATTTGTGTGGACTCTTTGTCGTTCCGCCAATGTATTTTCCTGCTGTTTCTGTTCGGAGTCTTCGGAGGTACTGTTCCGCTGTTCTTCACCATGGCCTACAATATGGTACCGTCGCAGTACGGAGGGTCGTCATCCGGATTCACAAACATGTTGAACATGTCCGGAGCCATTATTTTTCAGCCGCTTTTGGGGGGATTATTGGATTATTTTAGGAGTAGATACGGCGATCCCGCCAATCCGGATGGAACGCCTATTTATACGCTGGCCATGTATAACAACGCGTTCTCCGTTGTTTGCTGGTGCATGGCACTGTCGGTGCTGCTCCTATTGTTCATAAAGGACGTGAGAAGGCAGGAGATTTCGTCATAGGTAGTGGTCGCGATATTGCTCAGAATCAGTTCCTTCTGCGAGGACGCTACGAGCCAATGCGAACTAATTTGCGGATGGAATCGTTGTTTTTGAACCACGTGATTTGTCGCTTGGCATAGTGCCTTAAGCTAGTTGTTGCAGTTTGTTTCATAGATTCGAAGGAAATCAAGCCATTGATGTATAACGCGATTTCCCTCGCTCCGATTATCTTAAATATTGGGAATGTAGTGAACATTTCTCTCACGCTGTATTTTTGTCCAACTTTACAGAGGAGTTGCTCGACTTCCTCAATTGCGCCTACTGCAAGCATCCGATCAAAACGCTCATGTATTCTTCGATACAGGATGGACCTTTCACACTCTAGTAGCTCACATTCATATCGCACGTTTCTTAGAAATTGCACGCGGGGGAACGATCTGAAGTGCAAGATGGACATTCCGGTTTCAATGAAGATTTCATAAGCACGTATGACCTGATGACGTTTTTCTGGCGGAATCAGGTATTCTAGCCGTGAATCAAAGGCATAAAGCCTACTGCAGAGACCGCTGTAGTCGTTTTTAGCAAGTTCGTTCGCAACTGCTCTTGTAGCAGCACTTATGGCAGGCACTGGGGATATACCATTGATCAATGTGTCGATATAAAGACCTGTCCCACCGACAACAATTGGTACCCTGCCAGCCAGGAGTGTCTCATTTATAGCGCTAGCTGCCGCCCTTGCCCAATCAGCTGCATTTGATTGCTGATCATATTGGAGGTAACTAAACAGTTTGTGAGGAACAGACGCCATTTCATCTTGCGTTGGATGCGCAGTCAGTATTTTCAGCTCTGTATAGACCTGCATGCTGTCGCAATTGATAATTTCTCCAGATATAGATTTCGCCTTCTCAATTGCATACGTGGACTTACCTGACGCAGTGGGACCTGCCACGATGAGAACTTTTCTCATCCCTTTATAATGTCCAGTTTTTGGAGATTCGAGTTGCTCTCAACCAGTGTTCTTATTTTCTCATTAGATACGTGCGTATAGATCTGAGTCGTGGAGATATCTTTGTGGCCAAGCAGCTTTTGGATACTAATAAGGTCGGCACCATTTGCCAATAGGTGCGTTGCAAAGGCGTGTCTCACGACGTGTGGTGATATATGCTCCCCACCTATCCCAGCACCAGATGCTATTTTCTTGAGTAATTTAGCGAAGCCTTGCCGCGTTATATGGCCGGATTTCGAGCGCGAAGGGAAGAGGTATTTGCTGATTCTGGGCTGTCTGACAATGAGGTACTTGTTTATGACACCAACTGCCAGTTCATTCAGTGGAATAACCCTGTCTTTATTTCCTTTGCCACGCACCAGCAGGAACGTCCTTTTGGTATCTGCGTCACGCCTTATGGAGTCGATTTGCAGGGATGCTAGCTCAGAGACTCGCAGACCAGCACCGTAGAGAATATGTAACATCGCCATGAACCGCAGATGCTTCTTGTTGTCCATGCACAAGAGAAGCCGCCGCATCTCTTCGACGGATAGTACTTTTGGCAGTGGTTTGTCGTTAGAACGCGTCTTTATTCCTATCATCGGATTCTCAGAAATGACCTGCTCATCTAAGAGAAAAGCGAAGAACTGCCTAAGGGCAGAAATACGACGCCTGATGGTTGTGCTCTTGGCTCCAGCCTCACGCAAATTCCTAATATGTGCTTCCAGATCGGTTTTTTTGAGCTCTGTGACGTCTTTAGAGCCATCTAAAATACGCGATACATCAGTTCTGTAAGCTACTATGCTGCTGAGAGATAGGTTCCTCTCTGCGGCTAGCATCTCCTCAAACCTCTCAATTAGTACCTTATTTGTCACTTGTGGATCATTCCAATCATAACTGTGGTATATGCCGAGATACCCTCGCCCCTTCCCTCGAACCCGAGTCCCTCAGTTGTTTTTCCCTTGATGTTGACTGACGATTCAGCAATGCCGAGGGATATAGCAATGTTTTCCCTCATCCTATGGGAGTGTACTGCGATCTTCGGTGTCTCACAAACTATAGTGGTGTCGATATTGACGATGTAAGCATCGGCCTGTTTTAGGAGCTCTTTACAGTGCTCAAGGAACAATGCAGACTCTGCGCCCTCAAATCTTACATCATCTTCTGGGAAATGTTCTCCAATGCTCCCGGCTCCAAGCGCTCCAAGTATGGCGTCAACAAGGCTATGTATACCGACATCGGCGTCTGAGATACCATCTAACCCAGCGTGTTCTGGAATGATCTCACCCATTAGCCGTAGCACTCTACTTGGATTCATTGAGAATTTGTGCACATCGTAACCAAAGCCAGTCCTAAACGACGACGCCTTAGTTGTATCTGCACTATACGTTATTTTGATGTTGCCGGGGTCTCCATCAACGATGGTCACCTCGACGCCGTCCATGTCGCAGAGAGATGCATCATCTTCAAATGTAAGGCCGCTGTGCTTCTTATACAGCTCATAGATGGTCTTAAAACAAAATCCCTGCGGGGTTTGGACTAGCCTTACATTTTCTTTTGGAACAGAACAACGCTGGATTCCTGCGGAGTCACCCAGATACATCCTTACAGCATCGACCGGCCGAATTGCCGGGACGACGGCTCTTGCTCCGTCCTTAGTAACGGCATTGACGACAGCATCGAGCACATCCTTACTGCAAAAGCAGCGTGCTGCATCATGGATCAGGACGAACCTGGGGTTGTACTGTTCTATTGCTTGCAGGCCATTTAAAACTGAAACACTGCGTGTGTGGCCACCAAATACCGGAGCTATCAACCTACCATCGCTTATACCTGCTAACACGGTTTCATATCTGCCAGTTGATTCCAGAGGGATAACACAGACAACTCCATCCAGTTCCTCAAGCTGCAGCACAAGCTCTACAGCTCGGCGTATAGGAGTCGCACCTCCAATTTCGCAAAATTGCTTTGGAGCATGTGAGCCGTACCTCCGACCAGCTCCGGCAGCGGCAATTACCGCCCAGAGCCCGCAATCAGCCTTGCCGCGCTTTGTATTTGGGGACTTGCTTGTTGATAACATACAGTCTCCCCTTCCTGCGCACGAGCTTACACCCCCTGTGCCTGCTCCTCAGAGTTTTTAATGAGTTGGCAACCTTCATTCCTATTAATTCACCATCGCTATCCGATGGGATTGATCGTACCATATCGCATACGGAAGGTCAAGAGGCCATTACTCTGTTGTATAAGTTCACGTACTTTGAGACAACTCTGATGCTCCCAGAACGCTATCAATTACTCCATAGGAGTGAGTCCTTTCAACCCATAATGTGACCTATAAGTGTTATATTTTCCCACACTTTTAAGTAATTCTCTCTCTTGAAAATCCACTGATATCTCCAGTGTTCTTGTTAATATTAAGTATTTTTGTAGTACTTCTAGTAGTAGCTTCTACTACAAAGTACTCTACTAACTTCCATTGCTTTTGTTCAGCTTGCTCCTTCTC
>JAIRMJ010000035.1 GCA_031258785.1 Holosporales bacterium
GCATTCTAAAAAAATTTCCCACTATAAGCTTCGTACAGCACGATTTAAGTGTGTCCGAATACCAAATTGACCCCCAAAATGTAGCGACGATTTTAAAAAAGCTTTTGCAGGAGCCTTAATGTCGGTAAATAGTTTTGGTGGCCTGTTTATTGGCCCCCGCTTTAAATTCACATGTAAAATCCTATGACAGTAGTCTCTCAGTACTTCATGGTGTCACATCTGGCATTAACGACATGCTTCTCAAGTCCTACAACTTTAGCCCCTTCATCGATGATAATCTTGCCGTTATTAACAAAGAGAGGCCCATCAAATCTTGTAAAAGAATCCTTGTGAAGGTGTATTACACTTCCGGACGCGTTTTGGCCACATGCCATTATTAAAGTTGCCTGCTGCTCTAGGGGCAGTTCTACAATTCCTGTATCTTTGCTGCTCGAACTTGATAGCGACTTGTCAACAGCAGATGCATATGCATTTGCCAGTCCTATTAGCGCTAACCAGCCCATCTTTATTAGTTTGCTCATATACATTTCCTCAAAAAGATTCATCCATGCCCACTCCTAATTAGATCATCGTGCTGACATCAAAAGCAATTTTTTTATAAATTCATGCTTTTTCTTGCAAAATTCATGATGCTTCTGGCTGTAGATACCGTCCTTCTTGGCCGGATTCGGACCGCAGACCAGACATGTTAAATCCCGCGCCTCTTCCCAAGTTTGCACGGAAATCACGTCTGGAGGAGGACCGTCGGCGCCACTGAATAGTTATTTTTAGAAGGACCATGCAAAGTGATTTTTGTTGCTGGCATTCTGGTAAATCGGCTACGATAGGTACGTGTGGTCGGTTTACCGTGTGGTGTTTATATGAAAGTTTTGTTGGGTCTTGTAAATTTGGTTGCTCTAGGGCTGGGTAGTACACATGCTGCAGATTCCAAGAGTGAATTGATACTTTCTGATTTATCTCGAATCGATGGCCATGTGGTTGTCAGTGGAGGTGCCATGCTTGTCATCGGAGGACGTAGTGACGTTGGAGGCGCAATCGAAGTTGGAGGAGTGCTTAAAATGGTAGGAGATGCTGAACTCAATATTGAAGGAAGTGGGTCTATGGTGCTTTTACAAGACGGTAAAATACTTGGGCCCCAAGACGCATTGGCCTCAGTTCAGTAATAGGAGCTGATGACAAAACTCTTGGTTAACTTCGGTAGCTGAACCAAAATTGTGACATCGTCATATTACCCAGATTTGTCGCGACTCACTACGATTTTGACGAATAATGTAATCACATTTAGTTCTGCAAAGCCGTTGATTTTCCGGGCGTTTTGAATTTCTGGCGATGTGTCTTTTGGGCTGATTTCCCGAGCGAATTCGATGATGCCTCTTAATAATGAGCAACCTCTTACGCCAAAAGCGCCCGTTGTTATGGACCTGTACAACCCTATATAACCTATTAACAAACCAGCCGATTTGCTGTAAAATGCTCACATTCGGTACGAGCAAACAAAACTTATTTTAAGGCTGAGGACATAGAATAGGACATGACGAAGGACTATTATTCCATACTCGGAGTCGGTAGAACTGCTACCAAGGACGAACTGAAGAAAGCGTACAGGAAGCTTGCACTCAGATATCATCCGGACAAGAATCCTGGAAACAAGCAATCTGATGAAAAATTCAAGGAGATAAACGAGGCGTACGAGGTCCTTAAGGACGATCAAAAACGAGCAGCATATGATAGGTACGGCAGTGATTACAAGCGCGCAGGAGCCGGAGATAGCAGTGCAGGATACGATTTTTCATCTGGCTTCGATTTCTCCGGTAATTTTTCAAACTTCTCAGAAATTTTCGAAGAAATGTTTGGAAGCAAATTTGCGTCGCGTGGCCACATGCAGAATCAAGCACAGCCCGGGTCTGACATAAGGTATGACGTATCGATTACGCTCGAAGAAGCATACAGAGGCAAGCGCAGCAACATAAGATTCTCAACCCTCGTAAAATGCGACATGTGTGGAGGGACTGGCAGCGCAGGGAACCGCATGCCATCCCAATGCCCGACGTGTGGAGGCAGGGGTGGTGTGAGATATAACCAGGGATTTATCACGATCGAGAAGACGTGCCAGACGTGTGGTGGAGCCGGGAGCATCCTGACGGATCCTTGTAAAAAGTGCTCGGGCAGCGGAAGAATAAAAGGAGAGAAAAACCTTGAGATCGCCATTCCAGCCGGCGTTGCTGCTGGTAGTCAAATCAGGATAATTGGGGAAGGTGAAGCAGGGTTCAAAGGTGCTCCACCCGGCAACCTCTACATATTTGTCGATATCTTGCAACATAATGTCTACAAGAGAGAGGGAAACGATATTCACTGTAAAGTGCCGATATCGATGGTTAAGGCGGCACTCGGTGGAGCGATCGAGGTTCCTGATCTCGGTGGGAATGTCTGCTTGGTCGAGATTCCGCGCGGGACGCAATCTGGCACTCATCTCCGAGTAGAGGGCTATGGTATGCCTCTTGTCAACTCAACGAAAAAAGGTGATTTGATAGTACACGCTGTAGTTGAAACCCCGGTTGCTCTGTCTAAAAAACAAAAAGAGATCCTGGAACAATTTGCTGAAGAAAAAGACGAGAAGACCAACAGCCCTGAATCATTTGAATTTTTTAAGAAGCTAAAGGAGCTGTTTTCCTGAAAGCACATTTTCAAAGCAGGATTTTTGGGGCTAGCACTCTCAACTAAGAAACACGAAAGCCGCCATGCAGTGAGAAATGAAAGAATCAAGCACACCCTGAAAATACGTCCAGATGACGGGGCTCAAAGGACTGGAATTGGCAACGTGAGCATCTGCTGGTCTATTACTGTCTGCGAGCAAAAGTAACTTCGGATTGCTTTAGCGAAGAACTCCTAAGTTACGCATTTGAAAATGATCACTATTCCGTGCTAGCATTGGTGCTATAAATTTGAATTGGAATTATTCAGGATTCTTTCTGTGAAAAAGAATACGAAGAACATTCTGGCGTGGACAGTTTTGATAGGCATTATAGTCCTGATGTCTAATTCTCTCGAGGTAAAATTGTTCGGACGGGAGACGCAGGAGCTTCCATACTCAAAATTCGTGAAGGCCACATTAGATGGAAACGTCAAAGAAGTTCTGATTCAGACAACAACACCCAAGATTGCCGGGCTCATGCGGAATGGTAAAATTTTTACCACGATCTTTCCTGGTGATGCGAAATTAATTGACAGGCTACTCGAAAACAACGTTGAGATCAGGGCAACAACTGGAGAGTCTGGCTGGAGCGACTTTATATCGGCATTTATTCATTGGCTCCCCCTTCTTTTGTTGGCTGGATTCATGATTTACTCATCGAAACAGATGCAATCTGGCGGAAAGGGAGGACTCAGCGGCGGACCACTTGGTCTTGGGAAATCCAAGGCGAGGATGTTCCAGGCAAAGAAGGTGAACGTCACATTCGAGGATGTTGCTGGTATAGATGAAGCGAAGCAAGAGCTCGAGGAAATTGTCGAATTCTTGAAATCTCCGCAGAAATTTCAACGACTAGGTGGAAAGATTCCGCGTGGGGTCCTATTAATTGGGGATCCCGGGAACGGAAAAACGCTCTTGGCTCGCGCTATTGCTGGGGAAGCGAGCGTCCCATTTTACAGTATATCTGGGTCTGATTTCGTTGAGGTGTTCGTAGGGGTGGGGGCAAGCCGCGTGAGGGACATGTTTGAGAACGCGAAGAAAAACTCCCCATGTATCATTTTCATAGACGAGATAGACGCGGTGGGCCGCCGCAGGGACAGCTCACTCCGAGGTGGAAATGACGAACGTGAGCAGACTCTCAACCAATTGCTAGTGGAAATGGACGGATTTGATGAGAATCAGGGAGTGATCGTCCTTTCCGCAACGAATCGTCCCGATATCCTAGATCCTGCGTTGCTACGACCAGGACGGTTCGACAGGCGCATCAGCGTCCAATACCCTGACATAAATGGACGAGAAAAGATTCTCAGAGTACATTCAAGGAAAGTTCCGCTGGCTGCTGATGTAGATCTGAAAACAATAGCTCGAGGTACTCCGGGCTTTTCCGGAGCGGAACTGGCTAATCTGGTAAATGAGGCCGCTCTTTTGGCTGCTAGGCACGATAAACTGTACGTCTCGAATCAGGACTTCGAAATGGCGAAGGATAAGGTCATCATGGGAGCGGAACGAAAGTCCATGAGCATGACAGACGATGAGAAGAAAAATACGGCGTACCATGAAGCTGGGCACGCCTTGATTGCCCTCCTCGTTCCACAGTGTGATCCCATCCACAAAGTGACGATAATTCCCAGAGGGGTTGCCCTAGGCAGGATGGTCAGAATACCGACAAATGATAAACTTTCAGTGACGAGGGCAGAGCTTCTCTCTAATATCCGTGTTGCCCTTGGGGGTCGTATGGCCGAGGAGCTCGTGTTTGGATACGACAAGGTTACGACTGGTGCTGCGAACGATATTAAACAGGCTACGGCAATAGCAAAGAACATGATCATCAAATGGGGAATGAACGAGGAGCTGGGCCTACAGTCTTTCTATAATTCTGATGGATATTACCTCGAAGCAAGCGATCAGATCTCTCCAAAGACATCTGAAGCGATCGACAAGGAGGTCAGGAATATAATCGATCTGGCGAGCAAAGACGTGAAGGAGATGATGGTGGCTAACACGGACAAGCTCAGAGCCATCGCTGATAAGCTACTGGAGAAGGAGACGCTAACCGGCGAACAAGTGAGACTGATATTTGACGGAAAGGAATTGCAGGAACCTGAGGTACAGGAGGATGCTGCTGCTGAATACAAATTTGGAGGTCTTCCAAATATGCCGTTAGACAAGAAACAGTGAAGAACCTATTTGGGACAGACGGAATCAGAGGAAAAGCGAACGCGGGATTCATCACCCCGCTGAATGCGATGCGGATAGCAACAGCAGTTGTTAACTATTACAGATCGATTAGTCATAAAACAAATAATCCACGCTTCACAGTGGTCATTGGCAAAGATACAAGGCTGTCTGGATATATGCTGGAACCGTCACTTACAGCTGGCTTTGTTGCTGCTGGCGCTAATGTAACGCTTCTCGGCCCGATACCGACCCCTGGAGTGGCCTTCATGACGAAGTCGCTTAGGGCAGATCTTGGCGTGGTCATTTCGGCGTCACACAACCAATATCAAGACAATGGGATTAAATTCTTTAACTCAGAGGGCCTGAAGCTCTCCCTACAGGATGAAGCCAAGATAACGTCGATATTCAACGAAGACCAGCGGCTCGTAACTCCGAGATACATGGGAAGAGCCAAGAGGCTCGATGATGCGGCTGGAAGATACGTGGAATTTGTGAAAAACTCCTTTCCAAAAAGCCTTAGTCTATCAGGCATGAAAATAATAATTGATACCGCCCATGGGGCGGCTTATAAGGTAGCTCCGCAGATATTTTGGGAGCTTGGAGCGAGTATCATCGCGATTGGCAACTCGCCAAATGGCCTGAATATCAACCATGCATGCGGTGCCATGCATGTCGAGTCCCTGCAAAAGGCAGTTGTAAAACATAAGGCAGACATCGGAATAGCGCTGGACGGAGACGCAGATAGGGTTATCCTCGTTGATGAGACTGGAGACGTCATAGACGGCGATTACCTAATTGCCGCCATAGCAAAAGATTGGCAAGAGTCCGGGAAATTGGCAAGGAACGTCGTGGTGGCAACCACAATGTCCAACCTTGGACTGGAAAAATACCTGCATGGGCTCGGAATCGCTCTCTTACGAACCGATGTCGGGGACAAATACGTCCTCGATGGACTCCTGCAAGAGAAGACAAACGTTGGAGGTGAGAAATCTGGACACATCATCTTAACCGAATATTCAATGACTGGCGATGGTACAGTCGCCGCCCTGCAGGTCCTGGCTTATATCCAAAAGAACAATCTGAAGGCAAGCAGCATAAAGAAACTGTATACATCGCATCCACAGATCCTCAAAAACGTGCGCAAACCCATAAATATCGCCGATATCGAGACAATAAATTGTATTAAAGAGGTAGAAACCATCCTCGGTACTGCTGGCAGACTCGTTATCAGGAAATCTGGCACGGAGCCAATAACGAGGATCATGCTCGAAGCCGAAAGTAGGGAGCTGATATCAATCGCTGAAAAACACCTGAACCGCATATCTGGGTAGGCATGGGCTTTAAGATTCGTCCTAGCACAAAGTAGCCCGGCTTTGTTTGCTTTTTTGGGAAAAATAAAGTATCAGAATGTTGTGATGATAGTGCAGTTGCTGTGGCTGCTGCGCGTGTTTTAGTTATCACTACGGAGCGAAGTGTTGAACTCCTCTCCTTTCTCATGTGTAAGTCTTAAGATATATTGCACTAGCGATTGCCATTGTCGACACATGGTGCGTAAAACCTAGCTTTATAGCAAGAGAAGCGCATAATGTTGTCTATAAGATGGGCTGGTGAAAGAGGGCTGCACCATGCGACAGTATGATTTTCAATTTTTGAGTCTTCCAGAGACTGGGACCTTTTTTGAGATAATGCAGCAAGAGAAAATTGAAGCAAGATTTGTTGGCGGATGTGTGAGAGATGCAATTCTTGGGAGATGTACAAAAGACTATGATATTGCAGTGAACTCACCAATTGACAGGTTTGCAAATATCATGAACGAATACAACATCTCATATTCTGATAAGTGGATAAAATACGGAGCGCTCAAGGTTCTTGTCGACAAAGTCGAGTTCGATGTGGTAGCGCTGAGAAGAGATGTTGATTGTAGCGGACGCGACTGTTCGGTGGAATCAATCTCAAGTTTTGAAGAAGACTCAAAGAGACGAGATTTTACGATCAATGCACTTTATGCATCGGCCAACGGAGAGATTTTTGATTACAATGACGGCTTGAAAGATCTGAAAAATCGTGAAGTTATCTTTGTTGGTGACCCAGAAAAAAGAATTGTTGAAGATAATGTAAGAATTTTAAGATATTACAGGTTTTGCTCGAGAATGAATGATCACAGCGCGCGTTATTCCGACATTATGAAAAAACATGCGCGACTTGTCCAAAATATTCCAAAGGACAGGATTCGCAAGGAGCTATTGGAGATTATAAACAACGCAGAGATCGTCAACCTAATGTATAGCGATAAAACTCTGCAAATGCTGACCAGTAGTACAGTTGACATAGACTCGTTTAATGGGATCGTCAGTGCTAACGCGTCGTACTCAGAGAGATTGCGCGCACTGTTTCCACGCGATCAATCGTTGTTACGTTTGGCCTACTACTGAAATAAACGATTAACAATTTGTGTAGTTGAGTGTGTGGTGGTTAACGCCGTTGCCTTCTGGTAAACACTTCAGTGTAGGCACACATACAGATATGGCTCACTTAACACACATGATATGGTGGCTGGAAGAATATAGGATGTTGCTTCTTTTGTGGCTGCTGTTCAGATGCGTCTACGACTTGATAATGTGATATTTACATCGTGATGACAAGCTCTTCCCAAAACATTTTTAAAGGGGCTGAGAGCGATCCCACAGCTCAGATTGAGTTGTCTACCACTCTTTGCTTACCCTTTGCTTTGAGGCCGCTAATTTCGACGTTATCTGGCACACGTAGGTCTATTATCTTGGTTGTCTTTTGATTTATCTTTTCGTTTTTCAGGATAGTTGCAAGGAGATCGATGGCATGCTCGACGTCCTGCTCTGGCAGCTTAACTTTTATCCCAGAGACATACAGGTCCCACCTGCGCTCTCTCACCAAGATCAGTGCCTCCAGTTTTTTCACGATTATTTCGTATCTCATGATGATATCCAGAATCTTTTTGACGTTTTTGTTCGCTTTCTCCCCAGAGATGATCGGCAGTTTGCCAGGATTTACTGTGACTTGCTCGATACACGCACCTTCGTTGTCAATGAGTTCTGAGATGGAGTCATGCTGAAAGATGGCTATAGGGACTGTCTCTATCACGGCAATTGTGATTGTGTTTGGCAGATTCTTCCTGACGACTGCTGATTTGACCCACTTGCTTTTCATAACGTCATCATAGATATCTTTGGCAGAGAGCTTAAAGATGTTGTTGTTTTTGCTGATCCTGAGGTTACTCCGTATTTCGTTTATAACCTTCTGGCTGGCGCCTATAATATTGATATCGTCTACGCAAAACCCCATGACCTTCGCAGTCCTGTCAGCAACTTCTTGGAAGAATTTCTCGATGTAGCTGAGGCTCAGAAAAATCGTTGCTACTGCGAGAAACGTTGCAACAGCAACGGTAATCCAGCGCTTTTTGCCTTTTTTCTTTCTTTTTGGTGGCATCGGCTAGTTTGCCATTCTGAGTTTCTCAGCTTGATCGAACTCTATCAATTTGTCTATTATTTCGTCAAGCGCTGTTCCATTCATAATTTTATCTATCTTGTACAGGGTAAGATTTATTCTATGGTCTGAGACTCGTCCTTGTGGGAAGTTGTACGTCCGGATGCGCTCAGAGCGATCACCACTGCCAACCTGCGTTTTCCTATCTGCAGATCTTGAGAGCTCACGTTTCTCTTTTTCATTTTCGTATATCTTTGATCTCAGGATTTTCAGCGCCTTTGCCCTATTTTTATGCTGAGATCTTTCGTCCTGCACTGCGACGATGGTCCCAGTTGGTATATGCGTTATCCTGACCGCGCTGTCAGTTTTGTTGACATGTTGCCCTCCGGCGCCAGACGATCTATATGTGTCAATTTGCAGATCCTTCTCGTCGATCATAACGTCAAACTCCTCCGCTTCTGGAAGGACGGCTACGGTAGCAGCTGATGTATGTATTCTCCCGGACGCTTCCGTTTCTGGGACACGCTGAACTCTATGTACACCAGATTCAAATTTCAACCTCGCAAACACGCCCTTGCCAGAGATACTGGCACTGGCTTCTTTTATTGCTCCTATCCCACTTTCGTTGAAATCTAAGACTTCAAAATGCCAGCTACGTGTGGAGGCATACAAATCGTACATCTTGAATAGGTCTGCGGCAAAGAGGCCTGCTTCATCTCCTCCAGTTCCAGCTCGTACTTCCAATATTGCCCCTTTCTCATCGTCTATATCCTTTGGCAATAAGAGCACCTTTATACGGTTCTTTATGGCCTCTATGGCCTCCTTGATAGATTGGACCTCGCTCTCTGCCATTCTCTTTATATCGATGTCTGGAACGCTCAAAAGCTCCGTGGTTTCATCAAGCTCTCTTTCTTTTGAAAACAGCAACCTGATCTCTCCGGCTATATCTGATATGGCTGAAAATTCCTTCGATAGTTTCGTAAATTCGGACGCATCGAAGCTTGCGCTGTTACTTAGAAGGTTGCCAACAGTTTTTTGACGCTCAAGAATATCGTTCAGCTTGGCTCGAAACTCGTCCATTATCTGTCTCTGATCATGGAGGACAGTGTCTTCGTCACCATTCTAACCTCTTTGCCTAGATTCTCGACTATGTAATGCCTGCAGTTCAGAGTTTCTTGTGTGAGCCCGGTGAGAGTGCCATCGATAGAATGTAGCTTCTTCAGGATCTCTCGCCACACATTCTCATTATCCTGCTTAAACATCGATGCCGTTAGGTTTTGTAGCTCTACTTGGTTTTTTATCAGCGTCTTAACAATGTCCTGGCTCGTTGTCTGCGCCTCGGCAAACTTAGCCAGCTTTTGTGTTAGGTCCTTCAAGGCGACTATAATAGATGTTCTATTCCCTTCAAACTCATTCAGCTGTCCCTGAAATGCGTAGATAGTCTCAATCGTCTTCTCAAGAAGGGCCATCGAAAACACTTCCCCGTGGTATGTAAGATTTTTCTCCACTGAATCCATATTCACGACGCGGTGCGCCAGCCACTCTTCTGCCTTAATCAGGAAGTCCTCAGCCACTCTATGTAGCTGTACATTGAGAAATCCGATCACAAGTGAACTTGTTAGCCCAAATAGTGAGCAGCCAAACGCAACCCCCATACCAGCCAGTGGAATCTTCAGACTTTGCTTAAGCTCAAATAGGTAGTCCTTCGAGCCCCCACTGTCCATTCCGAGATTTTCGATGATATTCGCGACATTGCTGATCGTATGCGAGAGGCCCCAAAACGTACCCAAAAGCCCCATGAAGACCAGAACCCCAGACAGGTACCTTGGGAAATACGTGTTGCTTGCCACCCTCTTCTCAACACTGGCCATGACGGTCTGAATCTTGCTTTGAGAGAAGAGATCCCCGTTTTGGGCAAGATTCATCACTATTGGGTTGACGATGGTTAGCTTCTGGGCCTCGCGCTTCGTCATCTTATCGAAATCCACAAGTTTGGCGAACTCACCATCCAACATAAACAGCTTTTTGTAGATAAACACAACGCCAGATACAAGGCTGAACAAGATCACCGAATTTATATATACATTGTATAGGAATGCCTTTTGCAACACGCTAAACAACGATAGAGCCGTAACCAGAATTATTGCCAAAAACACTGAAGCTCTGACTATACAGGTCTTAGCCGTTCCAAGTTGCATTACATCTTCATTGAAAACCGTGGTAGCTCTACATATGTTATAGCATGGGGATGAAATTTTCTAGAGTTTATGAGATTTTTTGTAGCGGCATGAACTGGTTTGCGCTAGTTCTTTTGCTGCCCCTCATGAACAGAAAAACGAAATCAGACTGTCACGCACTGCTGTGACTGGATCCATGGTACCAGACTTGATCTTCAGTTCATTCATAAAGATCCGCACGAAGGCAGCGTTTTGAGCACTTGTAGTCAGGCCAGTAGCTGAGAGTTTCTTTTGAAGGCTCCTATGGATCAGCATTGCACTATTTGTGGCATGAGTCTCGTCATGTCCGTCATGTATTGTTATTGGCCGAAATGGCTTGGTTTGCGTTGAGCGTTCCTGTTTCTTTGGCAACTGTTCGCCTTCAACGCGGTGCATTCCACCAAAAATATCGGTCTGCATGATCTCCACGACTACACAACCTCACAAAAATGAACAGCCATCGCATCATGAGCTCCGCTTATAAACGAATCCTTATTGAGACGGTTCACACCAGTTAAGTACGTACCGTGCACGAAGCATTTATCTAGTCGGAATTCGAGCTTGACATCGATTCCCTTTGGCACGTACATTCTCACTATCTCCTTCATTTTTTGCAGTGGAGAGACTTTCTGATCAGCTGCCGTACGTTTTGGAAGGAACTTCATGTAATTTTCGAGGTTCAGCGGGCCAACGACGACATCGATGCATTTGGCGGCGTCCCACACCTTGTTACCCAGAATACAATCTTTCCCTAGGAAGTTGTACCTTCTCCTGCTTCCAGTTCCAAGAGTCGTTTGCTCATCCCTTGAGACTTCAACGAAGCCGCCAACAAACTGCCTGATACTGATCGGAATGTTAAAAAAGCTACGTAACATAATCTTCAATCCATCGCTAGACCTCGTATTATTCCAGAACAAGCTTTGGCTGGATATCTTGAATTGCTCCGGTATTAGTGATCTGCTCGTACCTTCATGCTGTTCATCGAAGCTGAATCCAGATAGGCTGAGCATGACCTTGCCAATTACCGATTTCTCAACTCGAGCGGATAAGGATGGAACGCGCATTCTCTTCATATATGTATATCTGAGTGTCAGCATTCTCTCGTTTAGCATGTCTAAAAAGTCGAAGACAGCGCCTCCTGTCCTTTCGTTATACAACACAAACTCTTCAATGTAGCAGTCTGGGATGGTTCCACCCAGACCAGCCAATCCATTGAGGCTCGTATGCACCTCGATAACGCCCTCACGTAGCCCCTCAACTGCCACAACATCAGTAAACCTTGGTGAGAAACTGATTCTTGATTTTATCTCCACAGGCTTCCCGCGACTCATGATATTGGCCACATCCATTGCCTTGGTAAACGAAAACTTCTCCGCTGAAAAAGCTAGCTTTTCATACAGTGTCGCACGTCTATGGGACGCCGTCTTCACGGGAGCTGATCGGAGCGCCTTGGTAATTCTCTTTAGTGCCTTTGTAAACATCCAACACCGCGACTATCGCTGATCTTGGTTGCGGGGGCTGGATTTGAACCAACGACCTTCAGGTTATGAGCCTGACGAGCTACCAAGCTGCTCTACCCCGCTTCAAAAAACACACATGCAGTATAATTCAAAACTATCGCCTGAGTCAATTTTTTTATACTACGAAGGCTGAGCTATAGCATGCAGCGCTCCTTATGTATCATGACAACAGCACAAAGGTCTGTCAAAGTCGTATAGATAACCATCTTAGCTACTGACTTATCCGTGTTGTTCTGATACAATCCGCTCGATGTCTATGGTGTATCATGTGCTGGCAAAGTGAAGAAGGTATCCACTGTATTGGGAAGCATCATTGATCGCAGGTCAGCTGCTTTACTGTCGGCCAGGATGATGCTTAATGAGATGTGGGAAGAGACTGTAGGAGAACGGCTTGCTGCCGTGACCTCGCTAGACGAGCTCAAGTTTATCAATAAAGATGAGCTACTCGTCACAATCAAGATACTCAGCTCAGCCATGGCATTTGCAAAGTACAGTACCAGTGAAATAACACTCAAGATATCTAAGATGAACGGCGGCAGAACTGTGCAACTGTATTTTAAGAAAACGACCTCTATTCAGAAAGTCATCGTGGTAAAGGAACAGGCTGAAGAGCCGATACCTAGCAAAGAACGACAGGCCCTTGACCTTGACTTCGAGAATGTCGCTCTGAAACATGCGCTTGAGACCATGAAGACAGAAATGCAAGATGCAGCATGATTTGCCGGGGATTCGCGGAGAATATGTCTTTGATTTCCAGCTAGGTAGAGCATCCTTTCTAAGAGTTGGTGGAACGTGTGATGTCATGTTCTTCCCAAGTGACAAAGACGACCTAATACAATTTTTGCAGCAAAAGCCGAAAGATTTGAGAATATACGTCGTAGGAAACCTATCAAACGTTCTTGTACCGGATTGTGGCATAATGGGATGTGTCGTAAGCCTTACGCGCATGGCTGGAGAAATCTCCTTTCATGGCGAAACTGCCAGCGTTGGAGCAGGTCTCGGACTGCAAGATTTTATAATGGAAGCAGCAAGCAGGAGGATATCGTCGTGCGAGTATCTGTTTGGCATTCCAGGGACTATTGGAGGAGCTACAGTAATGAATGCAGGAGTGTCTGATTTTGAGATGGCCGATTCCTTGGCCTCGCTGAATTGTATCGATATGCGAGGTAATGAAGTCAATATTCCGAGAGATAAGCTAAATATGACATACAGAGATGGCGGTATCCCGAATGATCTGATCATAAGTGACGCTACCATGAGAATCTGCATGGAACCATCAATAGATCCAAAAAGCACAATAGCGCACCTGCGGCGGAAAAGACTACTAACACAGCCGGTTGGATGCTCGACATGTGGATGCACATTTAAGAACCACGGTGGGCTCAAGGCGTGGCAATTGATAAAGGAAGCTGGATGTGATAAGCTATCAGTAGGTGGTGCATCTGTATCTAAAATCCACTGTAACTTCCTGATCAATACCGGCAATGCTAAAGCCTCAGACTTCATCGAACTGATAGGTACCATTAAGGCTCAGGTGCTCGCAAAGACGGGTATTTTACTCGAGGAAGAGATAGTAACAATCGGTGGTGGATATTGACATTATCGTTCTCTGGCCGAATTTGGAACTTTCTGACATGCGATGAAGACTTGATTCTAGATATGAAGAGAAAGTCTGGGGTGAGCGACCTTGTTGCCAGGATTTTGGTCAATAGAGGCATCTCAGACAAATCAGAGGTAGAGGCTATCTTGAATCCAAAATTGAGATATACAATTCCAGATCCATCTAGGATTCTCGATATGGACCACGGAGTGTCAAGGATGATAGAGGCCATCGTAAACAAACAAAGAGTCGTTATTCTCGGGGATTACGATGCAGATGGGATAACATCCACGTGCCTCATTGTGCAGTACTTGAGATTGGTAGGCCTTGTTCCACAGCATTACATACCAAATAGGTTCAATGATGGATATGGCGTTAGCCAACGCTCCATCCAAAATGCAATCAACGATGAAGTTGATTTGATAATAACAGTTGATACTGGTACGAACTCAGTAGCTGAGATAGATGCTGCGAACGAGGCTGGAATTGACTTGATCATTATCGACCACCACGCACAACTTGTGGACACGCTTCCCAGTGCGGTTGCAGTTATTAATCCAAACAGACGTGATCAAGAAGAAATCGTAGAATCGAACATCAAACACCTGTGTGCTGCTGGGGTCTCATTTCTATTTTTAATCGCTCTCCAGAGGAAACTGAAATCCATTGGATTTTTTGAGATAGAGCCGAACTTGCTGGAATTTATAGACGTAGTGGCGCTCGGCACGCTCTGCGACGTCACGGAGCTGAAGGGATTGAATAGGGCCATCCTGAAGTATACCCTTACTAGAGGCCGTTACTCTCCTGGTATCGTAGCCCTGACTAAAGCATTTAAACTCAATGGAATCTCGTCTGCCGACGATCTAGCGTTTTTCATAGGACCTGCCATAAATGCTGCTGGCAGGCTTGGAGATCCGCACCTTGCTCTAAATTTGCTGCTTGAGCAGAATCCAGCCAAACTCCAACGAATAGCAGAACAGCTGGTATTCCTAAACGACAAAAGGAAGTGCATTGAGAAGCAGATATTTGCAGAAGCTCTGCTATTTATCGGGAAGAAAGGGCTATCCAATAACAGATGCATATGCGTTTTCAGTGATACCTGGCATGAGGGAGTCATAGGGATAATTGCTGGTCGTATCAAGGATCGATTCATGAAGCCAGCGTTCGTTGTATCGTTTGCCAAGGATGAGGAGGTAGGAAAAGGGTCTGCTCGATCCATCCCAGGTATACATCTGGGACAATTTCTGGATATAGCAAAATCAAAGTCGATCATAGAGAGCGGTGGGGGTCACGAGCTTGCAGGCGGCTTTACCGTCCTCAGAGAAAAGATGCCGGAGTTTCTGGAATTTATTGAAGCAAACACGCCGGTAATACGATCAAATTGCTTAGATATAGATCTCTCAATATTCCCATCAAGTAACTTACGGCAAATATTTTCTGAACTGCAGATATTGGCCCCGTTCGGAAAAGGCCTACCCAAGCCAACGATTTGCATCAAGAGAGCACGCATTAGGAACGTACGCGGCTCGCAAGTAGGTGGCCATCTATTCATCTCAATAACCGGAGAAATGGGATCAGGAGGTTTCCGTGCCGTCCTGTTCAATGCAACGTCAAAACCCGAATTGGTGAAATGCACAGAAGCAAGCGTTGGAAATCTGGTCGACATAGCAGGCTACATCGATTCCAACGATCAGTACCCGGCCAGTATCATCATTGAGGATATCAGACTATCTCAGGTATAGATTGTAGACTGGGCGGGAGCAATACATGGAAAGGATTATCATTGGAACGCTGCAATTCTTTCCACGGAAGAACAAATTTCTAGCCTTGCTGGCGCAAAATTGCTACAGTAGGCTGGGGTAGCCGCTGAAGTAGCTCAGTTGGTAGAGCAACTGATTCGTAATCAGTAGGTCGGAGGTTCGAATCCTCTCTTCAGCACCATCTGTAATAGCAATAATGATAAGTAAGCTTTTTAAAAAGCCTAAATGAATATTGTGATGCGATGTGAAACATATAGACTCATCCACAAGAATATATGATAGTGATCAAAAGACTCAAATTTACTTAAAAGTATATATATAAATTTATATAGAGTACGCATGAAAAAAGACTTGATAAGTGCATATAGAATTATTATAATGCCTATGTAAACTTAACAACAGGAAGGAAACCAAAAAAATGAAACTAACAAAAACCCTATCAGCGCTGGCAATAGTGCTACAAGCGACTGCTTGCGCAATGGATCAAATGAAGCAATAGAGCCCCTGCAAAAGCTTCGTGAGGCACATATCAAGGGATTTAGTTCTCAACTGCCCGCATTCTAAAAAAATTTCCCACTATAAGCTTCGTACAGCACGATTTAAGTGTGTCCGA
>JAIRMJ010000009.1 GCA_031258785.1 Holosporales bacterium
CTCATATTCGAGCAGTATGCTCTGCCAACCGTACGACTATCGATGATTCATAGGCTTCTGACTTTAGGACGAATCTACAATTCAAATGTTCCACCGATTCAGCCTATGAACCCCCCGGGGAAAACTGTACATGATCTCCCAGAGCTCGATGTAACTCTATCATGAGTTACTCTCCCATCATATTGGATAAAAATATATGAATGTTCCACGTGGAACCTACTCGTGTTTTTGCTGAGCAATCGCCCCTTCTAAGAAGTCGCTGATATCGCCGTCCAAGACGGCGTTTGTATTGCCTTTTTCTATTCCGGTGCGCAAATCCTTAACCAACTGATACGGCTGCAGAACGTATGATCTTATTTGGTTTCCCCAGGCGATATCCGTCTTTACGTTGGTCGCCTTTGCTGCGTCCTCCTGTTCCTTGAGTCTTTTGGCATAAAGCTTAGATTTCAGCATATTCAGAGCGATCTCCCTGTTCCTGTGTTGGGATCTATCTACCTGTGATGACACCACAATTCCAGTTGGTACGTGTGTGATTCTGACGGCGCTATCGGTCTTGTTGACGTGCTGTCCTCCCGCTCCTGAGGCTCTGTATGTGTCGATTCTTAGGTCTGAATCATTGATCTCTATCTTGATGTCATCGTCGATTTCTGGCATGACGAATACGGATGCGAAGCTTGTATGCCTGCGTGCATTTGAGTCAAATGGTGAGATCCTAACCAATCTATGAACCCCTGATTCTTTCTTCAGCCAGCCGTACGCTTTCTTGCCCTGAATGCGCAAAGTTATAGACTTAACTCCAGCCTCTTCACCATCGTTTTTGTCGGTTATCTCGACTTTGTACCCCTTTTTTTCGGCCCACCGTGAGTACATTCTGGCAAGCATCTCTGCCCAATCTTGTGCCTCCGTTCCTCCTGCCCCAGCATTAACTTCAACAAAACAATTCGCTGCATCGTGTTTTTCACTTAGTAGCGTTTCTATCTGAATCGTAACTGACTCGTCTACCAGCACTTCAAACGCCTCCATCAGCTCTTTTGTTAGCTTTTCATCGTTCTCTGCTTCTGCGAGCTCCAGAAGACCAACAGTATCATTCAGTTTGCCTTCTAGGTATTTGACTGGCTCAATAAGTGTTAAGAGCCTGTCTTTTTCCTTCATAAGACTAACTGCTTCCTCCGCATTATCCCAAAAATTCAGATCTTCAGTCTTTTTTTGTATTGTCTCCAAGTCAGCTGTTGTTTTCTCGAAATCGACGAAACTCTTAATGAGAGCGATTGAATTTTTCACAGTGTCTGCATTTTTTTGGCTTTGGGGGTTCACTTGACTAGCTCCGCTGTGGCAGTGAAGCAAACACTACACTTAGAGACCATCGAGGTATTCCTCAACGTATTTCGAGGCTAATGCGCCTTGTCCTGCCGCATATATCGCCTGTTTTAACGACCCACTAGCAACGTCGCCTGCCACAAAGATGCCAGCGCACGTAGTCTTTGTGTTGTCTGATTTGATGTAGCCACCACTGTCCAGCGAAACAAGCGATCCTACGCAGTCTGAGGACGGAGTAGTGCCAATTGCAATGAATATCCCGTTTACATCGTAAAGAGCCTCAGCTCCTGTGATGTTGTTCGTTACCTTTATCGCCTCAACTCTGTTTGAACCAATAATCTCAGCTACCTCTGAATCCCACATGTACTTGATATTGTGCTTGAAAAACAACCGATCTTGCATGACTTTATCAGCCCGCAGCGATCCTCTCCTGTGGATCAAATAGACGGTACTCGCAAAATTTGCCAAAAAACTTGCTTCCATAGCCGCCGTGTTACCTCCTCCGATAACTGCTACCAGTTTTCCTCTGTACATCGGTCCATCACACGTCGCACACCAAGATACCCCTTTGTTGGTGAATTCCGCTTCTCCTGGAACTCCAAGCAGCCTGTGCCTTGCCCCTGTCGCAACAACGACCGATCTAGAGATGATCTTGTCACCTGATACGAGATCAGTTATAAAAAGGTCGTCAGCCTTTGAAACATTAATTGCTGCGTCGTAGACTATCCTTACGTCACAGGCTTCTGCCTGAGAGAGCATTTTCGCCATTAGATCCGCTCCGTTGATAACATCGAATCCCGGGTAATTTTCAATCATGTCTGAGTTAACTAGCTGGCCACCAGGAAGATTGCCAGCGATTATAACTGGTCGCAGACCAGCCCTGGCGAGGTATATACCCGCTGTTAATCCGGCCGGTCCAGAGCCTATGATTGTGGTATTTTCTGTATCAGATATCATATGCTGCTACGCGATAAACATTCCGCCATTAACATGTATCGTTTGTCCAGTGACATACGCAGCCTCCTTCGAAGCGAGATAGCAACAGGCGTATGCAACATCCTCTGGTTCTGCCATTTTAGCCATTGGTATTTTTTGTAGGAACGCGTCCTGTGCTTGTTGCTTCAACGACGTTATCATCGGGGTCCGGACCGCTCCTGGAGCTATACAATTGACTGTTACATTTCTTTTGGCGTATTCTAGGGCTATTGCCTTCGACATCCCCACCAGACCGGCTTTGCTGGCACAGTAGTTGACTTGCCCCGCATTGCCAGTGTATCCAACTACAGACGCCATATTGATTATCCGTCCGTACCTTCTCTTGGCCATCGCAACAACGGCGGCTTGAGACAAAATAAATGCGGCCTTCAGGTTGATGTCTAGGACATCTGCCAGATCCTGCACAGACATCTTCATAAATAACATGTCCTTGTCTATTCCGGCATTATTTATCAATATGTCGATCTGGCCGAGCTGTTGCTCTGCTTTTTGGAATAGCTCCTTCGTATTTTCCACAATTGCGAGATCACACGGGATAGTCACTACGCGTTTACCAGTCTTGGCTTCGATCTCTGAGGCGGTCCGTATCAGAGCATCTGTTCGTGTCCCAGATATCGCGACATTGGCCCCTTGCTCGGCCATAGCGGTTGCGGTGGCGCGTCCAATCGCCCCGCTACCACCAGTGATCAATGCGTTATACCCGTCTAATGAAAATAGCATTTCCTTCCTCGCTGAATTAACTTATTGTGTTGCTTTGACAAATTCCTCAATCTGCGCGACAGTTTCAATGTTGAATGCATTCGCTTTCGGATATGACCTTTGTATGATCTTCGTTAGGATCTTTCCTGGTGCTATCTCTACGATCTTGCCCACCTCGTCGCTATTTATCATGAATTCTATCGTCTCACGCCATCTGACCCGCTCTGTGATTTGCCTAATCAGGTAGTCGTGAATATTCTCTTTTTTCGAAAGAGGTCTTGCAGTGACATTCATAACCACTGGCACTGTAAAATCGCCTTGCTGCTTCTCTTGGATCAGCACATTATCAAACTCTATCGCTGCTTGTGCCATTAGAGGGCAGTGAAACGGCGCACTGGTATTGAGCGGGATCGCTTTCACTGTTTTGTATTTGTTAGCTACTTTTCCTGATACCTCGAGGACTGCGGCTTTGTGTCCACTGAGAACAACTTGCATCGGAGAATTGTCGTTTGCTATGACGCATATATTTCTACCATGGCTATATGCCGCTGTAATTGGCTCAACTTCCGCTGCTCCAACCCCGACTAGGGCCAACATCATTCCATCTCCGTCCGGGAGCGCCCTAGACATTAGTGTTCCGCGGTATCTCAGCATCCTCGCCGTTTGTGATACTGAAAAGACACCGGAGGCGCAGAGGGCTGTATATTCCCCTAAAGAATGTCCTGCAAGATATTTACACTCTCTGGCCAATGTAAATCCATATTCCTTTTCCAAAATTCTGATACACACCATACCAGCTGCAAAAATTGCCGGTTGAGCGTTCTCAGTTTTGGTAAGCTCCGTGAGCGGGCCAGATTCCATTAATTTGTACAGTTTGAAGGAGATAGCTTCCTCAATCTCTTCCATTACATCCAAACCTGCCTTGTATCCGTTAACTAAGGCCGCTGCCATACCCAAACTCTGGGCCCCTTGCCCTGGAAATACGAAGACACTACCAGACATTACTTTTCCTCAAACGAAGGCCTCGGCTTTTCATTATTTGCGTAGCGATAGGCGCTCCGTGAGCGATTTGTACCGTGATATGTCTACACGCTTCAGGTAGTCTAGAAGCCTTCTCCTCTTCCCAACAAGCATCAGTAACCCTCTCCTTGTGTGAAAGTCCTTCTTGTGGAGTCCCACGTGATCTGTGAGGCTCTTTATCCTTTTTGTAAGTATAGAAACTTGTACTTCTGGCGAGCCAACATCGCCATCATGCGTCGCAAACTGCCTAATCAGTTCCTGTTTTTCTTGCTTTGTTATCGACATCTTTTCTCCATTCATCTCATTTTTATCAGTCTTTTGGGTCTGATCACCCCATCGCCATACTCGACGATGCCCAGAAAACCACAGTC
This sequence comes from Holosporales bacterium, assembly GCA_031258785.1. Classification (GTDB taxonomy): domain Bacteria; phylum Pseudomonadota; class Alphaproteobacteria; order RUG11792; family RUG11792; genus JAIRMJ01. The sequence goes on from JAIRMJ010000009.1 coordinate 4,404, forward strand.
CGCCTTCGCAATGTACGTTCCGTTTTGCAGATTCAAATCCACTGTTACCGTCCTGCCGAACGCCAGGTTTTCAGCATTTTGACACGATAAGAGAACAACAGGGATGCCGTCTAGTACGTTCTCAAGCGGAATCAAAACACTTCCCACAGAATCGGCTTTTTCGCGCAGTTTGTCAAGAGAAATGGCATCTTTGATTGAAAACTGTCCGTCCTTTACTCTCCTGAGGGCTGTTACGTGTGCCAGCGTATTTACGGTTTTTGCCAGGTCTTCACACAGAGACCTTATGTATGTCCCTGAAGATACAGTTGCCTCAAATACGAATTCTGTTTTACTCAGTTGCTCTCTTATCGTAAGACCGTGGATCTTGATAATTTTTGGTGCTAAACGCGGAATTACGCCGCTGCGGGCCAGTTTATATGCCCTCTTCCCATTTATCTTGACAGCAGAGAACATGTGCGGGGTTTGAGATATTTCACCTGTATATCGTTTCAGAATGCCTGAGACATCGCACATGCTGGGGACGTACCCGCATTTCTCTATGATATCCCCTGTTATATCTCCAGTTGAAGTTCTCTCTCCAAATTTAACAGTAAACTCGTATGATTTAGCGCGAGTGCCAATATACTGGATTACCTTGGTGGCATCATTGATTGCCAGGACAAGAACGCCAGTTGCAAACGGGTCCAGAGTACCGATGTGCCCAACCTTACTCGCACGGACCACGTACTTACATATGCGATCAACAGTAGCCGACGAGATACCTGCTGGCTTGTCAATCACCATGAATCCAGAAATTAGAGAAGTCTCGGTGATTGCCATGCTACATCCTGCTCAAGAGCTTAATCGCCCAAGTTTGGTGGCGAACTATAGCTTCTTTGCGTATTTTTTCATCACTTTCCTGAAGTAGACAACATTGTATTTGGGTTTGCTTGCATGGTACAGCTTCACAGCTTTTTCCCAGCTTTTATACTTGTTGTATAACTGCCTCAGGAGCTGAGCCCCATATGCAATGTTCTTATTGGGATCCAGCATCTCATCAACAGAGCCGAAATGTTGACTGTGGGACTTGTAATGGATTTGCATGCAACCAACACTCATGTTTCTATTGCCAGCCGCAATGGCCTTTTGCGCAAACTGCGCAGCCTTTTGCTTGGTCTTGAAACGATGATCCTTAGTTCGCGTGTTGACTAAATGCGGAGCATATTCCGACTCTACGGCAGCTATAGCATCCAAAAGCCCGGCTGGTATCCCGTGTTTGCTTTCCTCTTGTGCTATAACTCCTCTTATCCCGTGCCCAGAACCATCAACCGCTTGCAACCCCACAGCCGGACTCTCTTTTGCTGGATGAATCGTAGCACATCCAGTAACCAGTGTAGCCATCGCCAAAAACCTAAGGTATACAGCCAAACAACTTCGCCCAAAAATGTTCAAGTATCTTGATCATAGGAAATCTAGACGAAGAAGTCAAACACGGCGACAGCTACGCTAACCCATGTGACCGGAGCTATCTCCTGGAAATTTAAGCAATATATTGCATGGCAGTCTCCAAGTTTATAGTACTCCTAAATAACCACTGCCTAATATTGCTTACATCTTTTAGTCTCTAAAAATAGACCTGTTACATAAGTCTTCTTAAAATTGCGTATACAGTCTGGATGAAGCATTAATCACTCAAATACCACCAAATCTTTCTGTACAACCTTACTACGTTGGAGAAGTTTTTTAAGGAAACGATTAGATCAGGATGCGCAGTTTGCAAAATGAGCCATTGCGGCTGGCAATAGAAACATGAGTGTTGGTTACATGCAAATCCATTACAAGTCCCACAGTCAACATTTCGGATGTATCGCGATGGCCATGTATGTGATACAATACGGCAGAGGTAGAGATTATAGTTTTATGATGGCAGAAATGGAATACGACAAACTAAATGGGATTGTCCAACTAAATATTAAGCGAATGGCATCTGCCTTATGCTGGCTAATGACATGTTTTATGGAGCTGAACCTCGTCGTAGGTGCAAGTGATGACATGGTATTAAAATGCGCTGACACAGCCAAGAACGA
>JAIRMJ010000031.1 GCA_031258785.1 Holosporales bacterium
ATCACCAGATGAGCTATGTAGGTTTGAATCTATCACAGATGTAAGAAATGCATTAGATAATGTTATAGACTATGATAGATCACTGTTCTCTAAAGCTCTAGATGAGATATGTAACAACATAGTTGGTAACACAATGTTTAAGTTGTTACTTACTAAACTACCGCCAGGACAGAAGGTGAAGATTAGTGATATAGGGCCTGAACAAACTCTTACCGGAAAGGTACCAATTGATCAAAAAGGAAGTTCATAATTCAGCAAGACCCTGACTCCTTCGTTATCAACAACAGCGCTCTTAACAAGCAGCTTCAAGATCCTTTGATACTCCTGAAAATGCAGTGTTTCCCGGACCTTATCGATGTTCTTGATGGCCTGCTGAGCTGTTCTTAAAGTGATATCATTCACCGATAATTTGTGCACAGTTAGCGCAGTAATTGCCAGATTTGTGAGCAATTTCCTGATGGCTTTTATGACAAATTCCTCCATCTCTCCAGCTGGTACGTTTTTTTTTGCAGTACACTTTCTATTCTGCAGCTGGCATCCACAAGTACTTGATATTGTTAATAGATGCTTTCGCTTTTTTGCTGATGAGATGGTGGTCTATCCTCGAAATCCAGTAGTTGATGGACTCATATGATCTCTCAATTCTGTTGGCAATATACTCGGTTATCGCTGGCGTTGTGCGGATGCCTCGTTGTAGTAGCATCCTTTCGATGATGGAATTCATGGCTGCTTCCGTAGGACGCTGAATCCTTATCACATTGACTGTAGCCAATCTGGATTTCACATCATCAAGCTCCAGATGCCACGTACATGGGTACGTTTTGGCTGTCATTAAGAGGTATGCGTTCTGTGATTGGATTGTATTGTAGATATAAAACAGGAGGACGTCATCTTTCAGTTCATCGGCGTCATCCAGTACAAAATATTTCTGTTGCGTTTTTTCAAGCGATATATTGTACCATTTGCTAAAGACCTCGTCTGTTGTGTTTATTATCTCAGCATTCTGACGCGTTGCCCAGAGTGTAGCAAGGTGCGTCTTGCCAGCTCCCTTCTCTCCAACCAAACATACAAAGTTTCCACGGCTTTGAAATGGCCATTTCTCCAGCCATTTTACGGCGTACTCATTGCATTCGGTTACAACATACCCGCTCGCCTCTTTAGAGAACGACCAGGATATCGGAAGCACGAGTTGTTGCTGCATATGTCGTGATTCCTTTATGGAATCGTGACAGTCAGTCCATCCATTCCCTCAGACACTGTAACTTGGCACGCAATGCGCGAATTTGGAGCCCTGCTGGGGATAACCTCTAGGAGGTCGTTTTCTTCAATCGATGGCTCGCCGAGTTTCTCAAGGAAATCATGATCCACCAAAATATGACATGTTCCGCATACCCCGGCACCATCACACCCTCCAAACAGATCCACCCCAGATTTTTGTGCTACCATTAGCAGCGTTTCTCCAACATTTGCATGTGCTAACACCTCGCCCGCTTTAGATTTAAATTTTATTGCTACCATCTTCGCACTCCTATTTAGATACTTAGTTTCGTGACGCCTTAGCGATTATAGAGTCCAGTTCAGCCTCTGAACACAGTCCAAGCGCAGATGGACTGCGTGGAGTTATCGTTGCTATGTGCTTGTGCGTCTTGTTCCTCACTGCATGAACTGTATGTGTTGTCGTACCTATCAAATTACAGATGTCAGACTCTCTAATAGCTGGATAGTACTTCAAGAGCCAAGCAATCGCGTCTGGCTTATCCTGGCGCTTTGCCTTTGGCGTATACTTCCTCGGTTTGAATCTCTCATCAAAATACTGACTGGATTTCAACTGCAACTTTGCGGTCTTGTCTTGTTCACACCTTTTTATCTCTTCCATCGTAAGTTGGGACGAGATGATCGGATCAAATCCAGCCATTTTTGAGTCCATATCCCCATCAGCCAGTGTTTCCACTTCCAAAGTGTGCAGTCCGCAAAACTCGGCTATCTGCTCAAACGTCAGGACAGTGTTTTCTATAAGCCATATGGCTGTCGCTTTTGGCATCAACGGCAATCCCACATCTTCACCTTAAGTCTATCTAACGATACGCTTTCCGGCATTTTATAACGGCATTATCGAATGTTCAATAAAAATGAACCAGCGCACCAGGCCTTATGCGTAGGAGATTGGAATAATCAATGCTGTTATTGTATCGTGTGACTGCCGTTATATCGTGCGAGACTGAGGTTGGGTAATTACCTTGATCATTACGGCATCGCTTGGCTTTCTGTCGCATTGGTGTGACAGTTCCACGTCTTCATTACACGCATATAGCCTTGATGGTTGGAGTCAGGTCACTTTAAAAGAGGCATCTTACCAAGAACTATAGTGCTTCCAAGTCGCAGACGATAACTAGTTTTGAAATTGCAATTAACAGAAAGGTCGCATGGCTGTCCTGATAATAGGAGAAAGCCATCTACCTCATAAAGACTCCTTGGCTGGCAAAGCCGATTTGATGTAGAATCTGACATGTGTTTTGGATTATGGGTCGTAGCATGGCAAGTAAGATGCTGAGGAACCTAATAATTTCAGTTATGGTTGCTGCGGTCTCGTTTTGTGCGCATGCACTGAAGATAGAAATAAACAAGGGGCGTGTGACACAGGATCCAATTGCGATTGTTGATTTCTATGAGAATGATGGAGAAGATTCCGACGTTGGCAGTGAGATCTGCAAAATCATACGGTCAAATTTGGAAACGTCTGGTCTGTTTATCCCGATCAATCCAGTAGGGTTTCTTGAGAGCAAGAAAACGTTATGCCAAAATGGGCCGAATATAAAAAACTGGAGTGTTCTGAATGCAAGATTCTTGGTGCACGGAAAGATTACTAGCGGTTGGGGTCTCGAGATCAATTTTGAACTTGTTGACGTGGTAACTGGCGCAAAGATGCTGACCACGAAGGTTAGCGGTTCAAAGTCCAAGCTGCGGCAAGTTGCGCACATTGTATCCGATCTCATATATGAGAGAATCACAACCGAAAAAGGATACTTTAACACAAACATAATATATGTCGAGACAGTTAGTGGTGGAACTCCAAAGCACAGGAAGACGAGACTTGTGAAGATAGACCAAGATGGCTATGGACCTATGCGTCTAACGAATGGGGATGAACTGGTCCTCACACCACGATATTCAGCGGATGGCAAGCACATCGCGTATATCTCGTATCGCGACAAGGCAAGGGATGCACTTGGAAAATCTGCACACGTCTATATGATGAACGCATCTAACGGCTCCGTGAAACCAATGATCAGCAATGACATCATGAAAATACTGGTGAAGCAAAACAACGAACGTCCAGTCCAAATGACATACGCACCGCGCTTTTCGCCGGATGGAAATGAAGCAGTTCTTGCGATCGTAATAGGCGGCCGGTCCGCCATTTACAAGCTTGACTTCGTGAGCAATCGGCTAACGCAATTAACAGAGCACCAATGTATAGACACGTCTCCTTGTTTCTCGCCAGACGGTCAACAGATCGTCTTCACCTCAAATAGGCACGGCAGAGAGGCAATTTACACAATGAACTCTGACGGGTCAAATCAGCAAAGGATCAGCACTGGTGAAGGCAAATATTCGCAGCCAGTGTGGTCGCCACGCGGCGACCTCTTAGCATTTTCAAAGCAAGTAGGAGGCCAATTTTTTATTGGTGTCATGAAGCCGGACGGAACAGGCGAGAGGTTGATCACAAGCGGTTATCTTGTCGAGGCTCCTTGCTGGGCTTCTAATGGGCGATATCTCACATATTCAGCTGAGGCTCGGCCCGGAGCCCCTTCATGCATCTCTGTGGTCGATATAACGGGATATCACGTGCGCATTGTTAATACAGTTGGGGATGGATCGTACCCGGCCTGGTCTCCGACCTTTCAAAACCAAAACTAATGTTTTTCGCCACAAGAGTCTCCTTATTTTACATCGTTTGCGTTGTGTTTGCGGCGTACCTTTCATTGATTGAGAGGAAGCTCATTGCAAAGATTCAATTACGTGTTGGCCCAAACCACTGCGGGCCATGCGGTGTACTGCAGCCTGCGGCAGATGCCATAAAGTTACTCTTCAAACAACATCCATTTAAGAATCAAGCAAAACACACGATCTTTGCAGTATGTCTCTACATGGCCGCTACACTTGTGCAGATGACTCTGATCCCAATGCCGTGGAATTCGTTCTCTCCAAGATGCGGGCTTCTCCTGGTGATACTCACACAATCTCTGATAGCATTCTCGGAGATTTTAATTGGCAGTACGTCTGGCTCTAAATACGGCAGAATTGGAGGCAATAGGGCATATTTGCAGACTGTAGGAGCTCATATCCCTCTAATTTTGTCTGTCATGGCCGTGATGGTGCTCACAAAAGAGCTAAAGATAGCGCCAGCTGGCGGTCTCATGTGGACAATCAAAACGATTCCACTTACGATCATGTTCTTCATATCGCTTCTGATGGCGAGCTCTCGAATCCCATTTGACTTTGTCGAGGCTGAATCAGAATTGGTAGCTGGAGCGTACGTTGAGTGTGGCGGCATTCTGTTCGCGATGATACACCTCGCAGATTACCTAAATCTGACATTCATCTCCGCCTTAACTGCATCTGTATTCTTTGGAGGATGCAAAGTGTGGCACACTGCTCTCCACGCCTATACTAGTCTCCTTTTGGAAACGCTCGGTATTATTTGCTTCGTAGTATTCATGCGAGCAATCTTGCCCAGATATCAACAGGATCAAATGAACGAAATCGCTTGGCTTTACATCTCTCCTTTGTTGCTGGGCTGTATCTTCTTTTTTTTATAGAACGAACCGAGCAAAGAGAATTTCAGCAGCCTGAATTGTTCACGTCCATGGCAACTTTCCAATTCATCCGGAACGGCTGCGGCCTTTAGATCTGTTTCAATACAGTATCTCATAGCTATTTCCATCCTCTACTGCCGCCCCATATCATCATAGTATGGACGGTGATGAATCCTAGGTAGAGAAATGGATTGTGAATTGCATGAAATGGGTAAGTACAGCCCGGAGATTGAAATGAGCAACCCAGTGTTATCAAAGCTACTTATGCGACAGGTACCTAGTAGATATCTCAAGATTATGTGGCAATCCCTGATACCTACTTCATTTGACAATCTGCCAACACCAGACATATAATTTTTCGTGAATTTCCTTAATTTGTGGAAAACCGTGATTTCAGTGCGTATACGGGATTTTGAGGTTTCGAATAAGTTACCATTTGTGTTTATAGGTGGGCCATGCGCGATCGAGTCGCGCGAGCATTCTGAATTTATCGGTGGCGAGATTAAGGCAATCTGCGCCGATCTCGGCATAAATTACATTTTTAAGTCCTCGTTTGATAAAGCAAACAGAACCAGCATCTCTGGGAAGAGAGGGGTTGGTATGAAGCAGGGTCTCGAGATCCTCGGACATGTGAGGGAGAAGCTGAATGTTCCTGTTCTAACTGATGTGCATCTTCCAGATCAATGTGCCGTGGTTGCAGCGGTTGTTGACATACTTCAGATTCCAGCATTCATGTGTCGACAAACCGATTTACTGGCAGCGGCAGCCGCAACTGGGAAGGTCGTGAACGTGAAGAAGGGACAGTTTGTCTCTCCGTATGATATGCAAAATGTAGTCACAAAGCTGAGGTATCATGGAGCAGAAAATATTATGCTATGTGAACGAGGAACGTTTTTCGGGTACGGCAATTTGGTGAATGATTTTAGAGGCATCCCGATCATGGCAATAGATGGGTATCCTGTAATCTTCGATGCAACACACTCCACACAGAAGCCGTCCTCACGCGGGGATGCTTCTGGAGGGGAGCGAGAATTTGCCCCCATACTTGCTAGAGCCGCGGTAGCTGTCGGAGTAGCTGGCGTATTCATGGAGGTACATGAGAAGCCGGATGAGGCTCCGTGTGATGGAGCAAATATGTTGTACCTAAGGGATCTAAAGCAAGTCTTAACCGAGTTGCTGGAAATCGATGTGGTAGCGAAAAAATATATGAGGGCGTTGGTATCTTCCGCGAACTCCTAGACTATTACCTCCCTATATCATAGGAATGATGGCACGTTTGCCAAGCTGCCTCCCAAAGTCCATCTTCTGTGTGTTTTATAGGTACTCACCATTGGTTTAAATGGTACCACAACTCTCTAAATTGTCTTCTTACACTCAATAGAGCTCCTGCAAAAGGTATCAACTACTAGTTATACTAGAATCATATGATGAGATTGTAATCTCTCCTCCTAAACTCATATTATTATGCTATCCCAAATCCGTTCCTGAGATTAAC
>JAIRMJ010000040.1 GCA_031258785.1 Holosporales bacterium
GAGTCTTTTATGTTGCATCTAAAGGAATGTGAGTTTAGATTCAATCACAGAGGAGAAAATTTGGCTCGTTTGATAGCCAAAGATTTCTCTCAAAAATAGATTTTGCTAGTCAAGAGCCAAATCAAAATGAGGTCTTGATATTCTCAGAGTTCAGAGTTGCGAATATATCAAAAATCGCTTCGTAGTCGCCGAGCTTGTCAGCCTCCATGATTCTTGTCGCAAGTCCGGAGGCTTGGCTCAGCAGTGATAGGATGTGGTGCTGGTTATGTGGATCATCTATATCGAAGGTTTTATAGGCTTTTCTGCCGCTCTGTCTTACGCCGAGTACTTCGCCTCCTCCCCTAAGTTCCAGATCTTGCTCAGCTATGAAGAAACCGTCGTTACTTTTCACGATGGTTTCTATTCGTTTTTTTGCAATTCCAGAGATGGTGTGACCGAATAACAGAATGCAATATGACTGTATGGCACTTCGTCCAACTCTACCTCTTAGCTGGTGCAGCTGGGCCAGTCCGAATTTTTCCGCATTTTCTATGACGATTACACTTGCGTCACGGATGTCTATCCCGACTTCAATCACTGTTGTTGCGACGAGGATATGACACGCTCCGTCGTGAAATTTCTCAAAGATCGCCTGTTTTTCAGATGACTTCATTTTGCCGTGCAGCATCTCAACGCCTTCTCCAAAATGCATCTTTAAATACTCAAATCTGTTGATGACGCACGTGTAGCTGAGTTTCTCGTTTTCCTCAATGATTGGACAGACCCAAAATACCTTCTGTCCACTGGTAATTATGGTTTTTATGGACCTGACGAGATCTGCTACGCGCGTAAGTGGGATCGCCTTAGTTACTATCTCAGTACGTCCTGCTGGTTTCTCAGTGATTGCAGACATTGCTATGTCCCCGTAAAGTGACATGACGATCGTCCTTGGAATTGGCGTAGCAGTCATACTTAGCACATGCGGGGATACTCCCTTATTGATTAAATTTAGTCTCTGGCTTACACCGAACCTGTGCTGCTCATCGGCCACCACAAGTCCGAGAGTTGAAAATTTTATAGTGTCCGTGATAATTGCATGGGTGCCGATCAGCACATGTATGCTGCCTGTGGCAAGGCTCTCGAGAACCGCCGTTCTCTTCTTGCCTTTCTCAGCAGCTGTCAATAAGGCTATGTTTAGACCAAGTGGCACGAGATATTGGCTGAACGTCGCATGGTGCTGCCTTGCAAGGATCTCAGTTGGAGCAAGGATCGCACATTGATGGCCACTCTCAATGACATATAGTGCCGTAATGATTGCAACAATGGTCTTGCCAGAGCCGACGTCTCCCTGCAGCAGCCTCGCCATTGGCTTACCGCTTTCGAGGTCTTCAAAGATCTCTTGTATGGCTTTCTCTTGCGATTGTGTGAGAGAAAACGGCAACCTGCTCAGCAACTCACCAATCAGCATTTTTTCGTTCTTTATGAGTTGGCCATGTCGCGTCCTGACATTGTGCTTTCTAAGAACAAGCTGTTCTGCAAGTAGCTCATCAAAACAAACCCTCCGCCCCTCTGTGGTATCAAGCGTGCTTTGCCTCATTTGTTGTGGATGATGGATCTCTTCTATGGATTCATAATAGGACTTGAAGTTGTTAACTTGCATAATGTCCTGTGGCAGCCACTCAGGCAGCTGATTAGCCTTTATTTCCAGAAGTGCCATACTCACGATCGAATGGACGTCCCTTTGCGAGAGACCGGCACATAAAGGATAGACAGGTACGTACTCGACCTTCTTGGAGAAATCGCAGCTGCTTAGTTTCTCAGGATTTATGAATTGTGCTGTCTTGTCAGGCGCCTCCCCGAGTTTTCCACTGATAATCACAGTGCTATCAACTTTATATACAGACCGTGCATATGCCCTTTTATAATTGAACAGAAGAATCCGGACCGGCTCCGAACCGCTTCTACCGTATACAACAGTAACGTGCTTCCCTCCGCTGTATCGCGGCACATCAACTACCTCCACCACGATAGCAGTCACCACGTGCTCGCCTCTTAGCTCTTTCTTTATGGCTTTCTCATAGTGCTTCTTCATGATGTAGGAAGGCATGTGTAGCACAGCTTCCATCACAGTTTCCCCTAGCAATTTTTTTATCAACCTATGCCGCGTTTGAAGGTGTGGACTGACGCAGCTTTCTATCTTTTTGGACATTACAGACGATTGCACGCTTGCCGAATATCAATATAGAGAACTTTTCGATATAGTAGCATCATTCGAGTGCTTTTTATGCTGGTAGTTATGCCTTGCTGTATGACATGTGTATCAAAAAAACTGCTCATACAATGATATTTCGCTGCTACTGATCATCGTACAAGTAATGACTGCCGATGTGTTTTGCATCTATAAATCTTTTTGCATATATGCTGATTTATATATGCCTGCTTCCTCAGGACTGTATTCATAGAGCATATTCTTTTTCCCATATATCTCATTAGTTTGTGAATGTATGGCCTCCATGATGTGAGTTAACGAAAAACCACAACAATGGTGTGTTTCATATCGTGGGAAATGCAGCGGTTTCATCTTGATTTGGGACAAGTTACAACCGGCGGCCTAGAGGAAAAGGAAAGCGACTTTGATGGTAGCGATTGAAAATAGCCTCAAGCTGTGGTCTAATGTTCAGTGTGCTTCATTCTCCGCGCATGGACTGATTTGGGAGATAGTTTAGCGGCAGAACTACCGGCTCTGGACCGGTCAACCCTGGTTCGAATCCAGGTCTCCCAGCCAGATTTGCAGGTGTAATATGGCTCCATGCTAATTTCATGACCTACTCAAAGACCGCAGGAATACCAAGGGATACGTGATGTTTGTGCGCTCCTTACAGGTTTTTAAATTTGTCC
>JAIRMJ010000037.1 GCA_031258785.1 Holosporales bacterium
GTTATGGTTGTTATATCTATGAGGTTAGGAGGAATAAATAGTACTGTAGATGCATGCGGTGATATCTCTAAAGTACCTTCTACAACCAGCTTCTTACCTGATGCTACAGTTATGGTCTCACTACCTCCTATTGTTACCGTATTGCCCACAGGTATAGTGGTATCGCTACTATATACTATACTGCCATTACATGTTATAGTACTCAGTAGTATATATAGGAAGATATAGATATAAGCACTGTTATTTACCCTATTTATAGTCATTATCTCTGTCCGCCAAACATTTCCTCCATATACCACCATTATGACATGAGTATGGTTAAGAGAGAGTTAAATGGGGAGTGGGAATTTATAGTTATGTTCCACGTGGAACATTTTTAGATATGTGGTAGAATGGGTTCATGTTTTAGCTAGTGGACTTCCTTGGTTTTGCACAATTTGCCGTGTGAGGAGGTTGCTGAGGTGCTCGGATTTCCCGCGGTTGGCCAGGTAACAATGTTATTAAGAAAAGGTGACAGAAACGATGAATATGAATTATACAGCTGATTCCATAAAGGTCCTCAAGGGGCTAGACGCCGTTAAGAAGCGTCCTGGGATGTACATAGGGGACACAGATGATGGGACTGGGCTGCACCACCTCGTCTATGAGGTGGTTGACAACTCGATTGATGAATCCCTGGCTGGGCACTGCGATAACATAACGATCACTATAGAGGAAGATGGATATCTATCTGTCATGGACAATGGAAGAGGCATACCAGTTGATATCCACAAGGAGATGGGAGTCTCAGCTGCAGAAGTCATTATGACGCAGCTGCATGCAGGAGGCAAATTCGACCAGAATTCCTATAAGGTATCTGGGGGGCTTCACGGAGTTGGAGTGTCAGTTGTCAATGCCCTGTCTGAAAGCCTGGAGCTCACCATCTGGAAGGACCACAAGAGATATTCAATGACGTTTAAATACGGAGTCCCGCAATCTCAGTTGCAGATCGTTTCAGAGGCCGATGATACTAAATCTGGGACGATGGTCAGGTTTAAGCCAGATTCTAATATCTTTAAAATAACGAAGTTTGAGAGACCGACGATAGAAAAGAGGATAAGGGAGCTAGCGTTCTTGAACTCTGGCGTGAGGATAAACCTCATAGACGAGAGGGCAGAGTCGCCATACAAAAATGAGCTGTATTATGAAGGCGGCCTCGAAGAGTTCGTGAAATACATAGACTCTGGCAAGAATGTGCTACACACCAAGATGGTGACCGCAAATAACTCTTCAACGGATTCTGAGATTACTGTGCAGATGGCTATGGAGTGGACTGATAGTTATCATGAGAATATCCTGTGTTTTACGAACAATATACCGCAAATGGATGGTGGAACGCACCTGGCAGGATTTAAGGCTGCTCTAACACGCGTCGTAACGAGCTACGTCTCTGGCGGCAATCAGGCCAAGAGCACCACTGGCAAAAAGGACCTAAAAGGCTCTGTCACCGGCGACGATGTGAGGGAGGGGCTGACGTGCGTCCTATCTATTAAGGTTCCTGATCCTAAGTTCTCTTCTCAAACGAAGGACAAACTCGTATCATCAGAGGTACGACCCGTTGTGGAGAACGTGATATCAGAGGCGGTAGGTTCTTGGTTTGAAGAGAATCCAGCAATGAGCAAGGTTGTCGTCGGCAAGATATTTGAAGCTGTAGCTGCAAGGGAAGCCGCACGGAAAGCAAGGGAACTGACCAGAAGAAAGGGAGCGCTGGATGTTGCATCTTTGCCTGGCAAGTTGGCGGACTGCTCAGAAAAGGATCCTGCACTAAGTGAGATGTTCATAGTTGAGGGAGAATCAGCTGGTGGTTCCGCCAAAATGGGAAGGGATAGGAAGACACAGGCGATCCTGTCTTTGCGCGGCAAGATCCTTAATGTAGAGAAAGCTAGATTCGATAAGATGCTCTCGTCAGAGCAGATAGGCACGCTAATCACTGCCGTTGGAACCGGTATCGGAAATGATGATTTTGATGTCGACAAGGCGAGATACCACAAGATAATTATCATGACGGATGCTGATGTTGACGGGAGTCACATTAGGACTCTGCTATTGACGTTTTTCTATAGACATATGAAACCCTTGATCGATAAGGGATACTTGTATATAGCACAGCCCCCCCTGTATAAGGTAAAGCGCGGCAGCTCGGTTGTATACATTAAGGACGAAAACGAGTTTGAGAAATACATCGTGGATGAGGCCATAAAGAGCGTACTACTGCGGCTTGCTACCGGAGAAGTCGTTAGAGGCCCAGATCTCAGAGGCATCGTGGAGGTTTCGATGCACGCGAACAGATCGATAGATTCGCTGACTCCATATATAAACAACGCGAAAATCATCGAGAAGCTTTTGCTGAGCGGATGTTTGATAGAGCAGAATGACAAGAATCTGCTGGTTCTGCAGCGATATCTTGATAGAATGAATAATGAAGACGCGAGCTTTCGGGCCGAAGTAAATGCCAGCGGGTTGCTCGAGGTCGTAACGCACACATTTGGTGCTAGAGAGACGTGCACAGTAGATGTCGAATTTATGGAGCTTCCGGCGACCCGTTTTCTTAACAAGATCCAGGAAAGGCTGGTGGCAATGTTTAGTAACGTAGCTACTCTAGAACTCGATTCTGGAAGGGACAAACTCCAGATAGATGGGCCACTGGCACTTGCTAGCACCATCTTGGATTACGGTCGCAAGGGGCTTGCTATCAACAGGTACAAAGGCCTCGGTGAAATGAATGCCGATCAGCTCTGGGAAACAACGCTGGATCCATCGGCTAGGACTCTATTGCAGGTGAAAATGACCCAAGCGGAAGAGGCCGACAAAATCTTCTCAATCCTTATGGGAGACATCGTAGAGCCTAGAAGGGAGTTCATTCAGGCCAACGCGGAAAAGGTTAAAAATCTGGACGTCTAAGGTAGCAGAAGACGGTAGGGCGCTTGCGTTGTCGTCAAAATGGAAGCTGCATGTGTTTATGCGATGCTGCAGTCTACTTTATTCATGAGATCTACCACGTAACACTGTAGCTAACTGCTGTTTCAAACTGGTATTCTGGCATCTTTGCATGTATATGCTTAGAGGCAGTGTAGCTACCACATCCCTGGTAACTGCGTGAATTTTCTCCATAAACTCGTAAGTCGCAGTTCACATGTAGGCCCTGAACAAACCCGTACACACAACTTGTAAAGCAATGCGCCATGGTGTTAGAATTCGCGTATGTATGGTTTCTGGGGCAGTGGTGAGTGATGGTAAATCAGCCACAGGCACTTGGAGGAATGGCCGAGACGGTGCAAGAGGCGGAATCCGAGGCTTATGTCAAGATAGAGAACATTTCGAAGTCTCACGATAAAACGAAGCTGCTACAGGATGTTTCTCTAGATGTGCACAAGGGGGAGCTTTTTTCGTTGCTTGGAAAATCTGGGAGCGGCAAGACGACGCTGCTAAGGATATTGGCTGGTCTCGAAAAGCCGACGAGTGGCAAGGTATATGTTGATGGTGTCGATGTAACCGATGTGCCGGTCCACAAGCGACCCATAAATATGATGTTTCAGTCGTATGCGTTATTTCCCCACATGACAGTTAAGCAGAATGTTGCGTTTGGACTAGTACAGGATCGTCTCGGAAAAGCTGCAATAGAGGAGCGCGTAAAGGATGCACTGAACCTGGTGCAACTCGGAAAATACGGTGACAGAAAACCTCATCAGCTATCTGGCGGACAGAGACAGAGAGTGGCACTTGCTAGGAGCTTAGCTAAGATACCTAAACTGTTGCTGCTTGATGAGCCGTTGGCTGCCCTTGACAAGAGCTTGAAGGAACGCACACAGTTTGAGCTCGTGAATATACACGAGAAGGTGGGAATTACATTCATCTTGGTCACGCATGACCAGGCCGAGTCCATGATTATGGCCACGCGTATGGCGATCATAGAAGACGGCAAGATACGTCAAGTTGGGACTCCGCATGATATATACGAGTTTCCTAACAGCAGGACGGTTGCAGAATTTATAGGAAATATAAACCTTTTTAACTGCATTGTCGTGGAACAGGATTCTGACCATGTGCTTCTTAAGTCCAGTGAAATTGATTGTTTGTGTTACGCAACGCAGACTGGGGCGGTTCCAATTGGATCCAGTCTGACACTAGCCATAAGACCAGAGAAAATAATGATGTCCAAGCTGATTCCGGCATATCCGCGAAATTGGGCGCAGGGGGTAATAAAGGAGATAGCATACCTCGGGAGTATATCAGTGTATCACGTGCAGTTGAATTCTGGTAAAATGGTCACTACGATGCTTCCAAATTTGCTCAGGCTTGAGGATAGAGGTCTTACGTGGGAAGACACGGTATATCTATTCTGGCGGTCTGAAAGTTGCCTGATTTTGACGTCATGAATGTAATACAAGCCATAAAGAAAATCTCATTCTTTGGTAGTAAGCGTGGATTCGTGTCGTTATGCGAGAAGATGTCGTCTGTTAAGTTCTATGCAGCTGCAGCTCCAACCCTGTGGGTTGTCCTGTTCTTAGTCGTCCCGTTGCTCATAGTTTTGAAGATTAGCTTCACAGAATCGGCATTTTCTATTCCTCCGTTCTCCAATGTTTTCGATGTGGCTGGCGACTATGCACTACATATCAAGCTCAGTTTGAAGAATTTCGCAGGGGTGGTTTTTGACCACTACTATATCACTGCCTTTATCAACTCAGTTTTCCTCGGCATATTAGCAACAATCATCTGCCTGTTCATTGGATTTCCGATAGCATATGGGATAAGTACCGCACGCAATACTGCAAAGTACGTGTTGATACTGCTGATAGCTCTGTCGTTTGGAACGTCGTTTTTGCTGCGTGTATACTCCTGGATAAATTTCCTGAGTCCATGCGGGTTACTCAACACCGCCCTTCTAAAGTGTGGAATGATAGACGAGCCGATCCAATTTTTCGGTAGCTACGTGGCGGTTTGTATGGGAGTGGTCTTCTGCTACTTACCGTTCATGATATTCCCGATCTATGCAGTCTTATCAAAGATTGGAAGGGAATATATCGAGTCTGCATTGGATCTTGGATGCTCACCACGGGTGGCGTTCTGGTGCGTTTCTGTGCCACTATCGCGTTCTGGAGTAGCTACAGGGTGTGTAATGATATTTGCTATGGCAGCTGGCGAATTTGTGATCCCTGAGCTTCTCGGTAGTGCAGATACCACCACATTTGGACGTGTCCTGTGGAACGAGTTTTACACAAACTTGGACTGGCCGATGGCATGTGCGTTGTCCGTAGCGATGCTTACGATCGTCACACTTCCGATATACCTGTTTCAGCGTCGTAGTAGGATATTGGCCTCATCGGAAGACTGATATCACTTGGGTCTCTCTCCTCCTCATAAGGAAAGGGGTTACACGGCCATAGATACGTTGCTGGAGTCCGGGCTTATCCAGCTAAATAATGATACATAACATTTTCTACTCATCCTTTACACGAACTGACATCTTAAATGGTGTGCCAGAGGCTTCTGCAGAGGTGTCTCGAAGTATGTGAGCTTACACGTATGATTTTTCTTGTTTATGGCGCGGAAGCTGAGTACCATGGATGGTGTCATGAGATGGACAACGAATAGAGTCGGACATTTGGTAGGGAGAGTATGGAAATGGAAAAAAAAGACATTAAGGTAGCTGACAGCGAGAGGACGGTTTGCGAGGTTTGGACGAGAGTTATGGGATTTTATCGTCCTGTTTCGGCCTTTAACAAAGGTAAGAAAAGCGAGTATCTCGATAGGCTTTGCTTTGCGGAACAAACTGGCGAGCAGTGCTGCTGCCGCAAATGCGCGTAGTGCAGCTTCCTCTTCACGATACTGTTTCTCCTGTTTGATCATATCGACAAAGGATAATTCTTGAATTTTGCTGCGGAGTAGTGACTGAGTTCGTGTGTGCCGTCGCTGATTGCCACGACTCACAGCAAATGAACTCTGTGGCGTATTAACCACTCGCGCAGTGATGGGATGCGCACCGGTGTGGCGACCACAGATGACAACTACCAATCAGCTTGGCATGGGAGGCTATTTCTTCCGTGTTGTATCAGAAAATGGTACGTGGGTTTGGGACGAGAGTTCGCGGTAACAAAAGCCGCTGATGGATCGGGAATCGGAAGCCTAGATGCTGGAAAATACACAACGCAGTAACTCCAGTGAATCAAGGCCGCTTATTCCACGGTGGTGGGTAACAGAGCTCTTGTAGTGAAGTAGAAGTGGAAAAATAACCTGATCTTGTTAAATACCACTCAATCTCTTCGGGGAGTCATCAAAAGTAACGGGATAGGCTGTTGTTTCTCCATTTCTAAGCGGGTGCCTGGCTGCTCATTACCGCCAGTGGCAACCTCATGCAACCAATATTTCCTGTAGAGAATAACTTTTGAATGGTCTCAGGTAATTTCAAGACTTCTGAAATCAGTGGTTTATGGTAGCTTTACTGCGTCCACATTTCCACTAGCTATTCTTCTGACATCTGTGAAACTTGAAATTTTTATGAAATAGGCCCTGTGTTTTCAAGTAGAGTGCCTTGCAGATCTCAAAAAATTCAACTATAATGCGAATTGAAGGTCTATTTTTCAACCATTTAGATATATTTGGTAGCTTCGTGCGAAATAGCATTGATGTAAAATGCCACTCGGAGGTGCTTGTTCATGAGGGAATTTTTATGAATTTTGGTGTGTTTAAGGTTATGGGACAAGTGAGATGAGTGCGACACACACAATTGCATGCTTAGCTGAGCGCATCAAAGAATCAGAAAAACACCTGAGTTATACATCACCGTTCGTGATTCTGTCGGATCATGCCGGCGTGATTTTCGAATCAAAGGAATTTTTGAAATTGAAACGAAAGGGCTTGGCACTCCTGGACAGCATTATCGGTGCTATGAAGCGTGGTGAGAACCTGCCATCGACAACGTATACAGTCGTAGGTACCAGAGTGTATGCCGTGGTGTCTAGCGAGGTTGCGATCACATCCGATGGGAATGGCGTGCATATAGCATACATGAGAGACACCGACAAGATCCAGACTGACGAGGAGCTTTTGCTTGCAAAGCATCATCATGATATTCAGGGGCCACTTAAAAATATTGCGAATTTTCTGCAGTTGATGAGGTTGCAACTGAAGGATGGATCCTACGATGAATTGTGCGAGCATATAGATCATGCTGTGAACAACATCGTAATTTTGGGCAAGCTTAATGACAGTATCTTGCAAAGAGGCACGATCACAATGTCGAGGATAGACCTTAAGGCGTTAATCGGTGATGTTGAGACTCTCTGCAAAGACCAAATCGTGTCCTCTGGTGCAAAGATTGTGGTCGATAACGATGTGCCACCGATATATGGCGTGTATTCAGATGTCTTGCGCGTCTTTAAGAATCTTGTGGAAAACTCGTTGAAGCACGCAAATACCAGATCTCTTATCATCAGGATCAAGTTGCTTGCTGCGACATCGCGCCTTATTTCAATTTTGTTTTCAGACAATGGAAAGCGGTCCTCGTATCATCAGAAGAGCCTAGACGAGCATCTACTTGAGAGTGGTGACAATATGAATTCAAGACTTGGTTTGAGGATTTGTAGCGAAATCATGCGCAAGCACCACGGATCCATAAGATTTTTAAAAGAAGACGGACAGTACGGTTATGAACTGGTGTTCGCGGTCAGTGACGAAGACTCGGATGCTGCGTCGTAGCTCGTCTCCAGAGGACAAGCTTATAGGAAGACAACTGAGAGAAAAGAGGCTCAGACGTGGCATGACACTGCTGGATGCCGCAAAGAAGCTTGGAGTATCATACCAACAAGTGCAGAAATATGAGCAAGCTTCCAGCAAGATTTCAGCATCCAACTTATATAAACTTTCGATACTGTACGGAGTCAGCATAGAGAAATTCTTCGAAGGAATGGTGGACCACAACAGGACGACATATCTCAAATTTGGATACCTGCCAGGCGAACTGAAAAATAGGGATATTAATCTACTTATGATTGAGGATAATCCTGGAGATGAGGCCGTTATCCGAAGGACTTTGAGCGACCTCAAAAATCTGAACATCCTGTGTGTTCACGATGGGCATCAGGTCATGGAGGTTCTGCGGTACAAGACTTTATGTGCAGATTTTCCGAGGCCAGATCTAATCTTCTTGGATATTTACCTTCCAAAGAGGGACGGTATCAGCGTTTTGAAGGAGATCAAGAGGGACAGCGATCTGCAGGACATTCCGGTCGTCATCATAACGAACAATATCAATCCAGAGTTGATGCAGTCCGCGTATAGGAACGGCGCATCAGGTTACATCTGCAAATCGTTCGACTTTGTATCGTTCAAGGATCATATCGTTTCGTGCGTGAAGTACTGGACAAACACGGTCGTCTTGCCGACGACAATCCAATCACAAGAAGGGAAGGCGTCGTAATAGCGGGTAAGCCACGCCTGTCGTTCCGTTGGGCACTGATGGAGCAGTAGGCAGGTAAGAATTGAAAAAAACCGAACGAAGTGCTACTCGGTGTAATAAATTGGTTACAATTCCACTGTTAGCAACTACCAGATGTGGTGGCGTATGTATATCGGATAGTTGAATGCTTGCAATAAAACAAAAAACTCTGTGACATGCATGTTGTATTGTTGATGGCTCGTTTCAATATACGTGTTACTTGGTAAGTAGCAAAAATAATCCTGTTCTGCAAATTTGTACCCTTATTCATATTCTATTTTATCGAGAAATAGCCCATGTGGAGGAGCTGTTGGCCCGGCTTGAGTTCTGTCCTGTGACTCTAGTAGGTATTGCATGAGTGATGGCTGGTGTTTCGCAAGTCCTATTTGTACGAGCGTACCCACTATGATACGTACTTGGTTGTGCAAGAATGATTTCGCCCCGATTGTCACTATGACGAAATCGTTATCTCTCGCGATAGAGATGCTGGAGGTAGTTCGCTTCGTGTTAATCTTGGCGCAGTTGGAGGAGCAGAACGACCTCAGATCGTGAGTCCCCAATAGGGACAGTGCTGCTTCATGCATGAGTATCTCATCGAGTTTCCTAGGGATATGCCAGGATATGGTGTCATATATCACAGACCTCACTTTGCGATTGTATATCACGTATCTGTATGAACGCATTTTGGCGGAGAATCTGGAGTGGAAGTCGTCACTTACTATCTCCGCCGCATGGACTGAGATCGCCGTATCAATAAGGTAGAAATTGATTGCTGGTGTAAGTTTATTGATGTTGGCTCGCCATTTATCCGCCAAAACTCCGCCAGTTATATCGAAGTGGGCAATTTGTCCAGTTGCGTGTACTCCAGTGTCGGTCCTTCCGGCCCCGTATAGAGAAACCATTTCCTCATTGCCTAAGACGTGGTAGATTGCTTGTTCCAGCGTTTCCTGGACAGTAATACGCTCTCTTTGCCTTTGCCACCCGCAGAATCCAGCTCCATTGTATTCTATTGTGAGTTTGATACGCATGACCGCCTATCGAAATTTACTTATTGAAATTTTTCATGATCCTCGATTTTTGCAGGTTCCAGTCCCTTTTCTTGATAGCCTCACGTTTGTCGACCACGTTCTTCCCTTTGGCCAGAGCTATACTGATCTTCAGGATGCCCTTGTGATTGAAATACATCGTCAGCGGGACGATTGTCATACCCTTCTTCTGAATTGCATTTAAGAATTCCACCTTTTGGCGCTTGTGAAGGAGCAAGACACGTGGGCGTCTCGGTTCATGATTGTTGTAGCTTGCCTGCTCATACTGCGATATGTCGGCATTGAACAGATACAGGTCATCTGAGTTGTGTGTGTACCCAACAAATGCTTCGTTGATGCTGACTCTGATCGCCCTGGCGGATTTTACTTCTGAGCCAGTGAGCATCAGCCCGGCCTCCACTGTCTCGCCTATTTCGTAGTCAAATCGCGCCCTCCTGTTTTTCGCTACTACTTTGAAGTTGGTTTCATTTGCGTCTGACATTTATATATGTTCTTACTCTAGTATCACTCATCTTCAGTCACTGTACCATCTTTTTTGTATATCATCCGCTTTTTCGTGTCGGTATCCGTGAATCTCACCGCTTCTAGCGGTTTTCCTGTTGAATCCAGTGTCATACCGTCAATCTCAGCCTCGTATTCCTTTCCAGCGGCCCGAATCTTTATATTACCCTTGAGCAAGTCAATCCTCATTTCCTTGGTTTCATTGATGTTATTGATATCATAAATTTGCCCGTTAAAGACAATCCTATTTTGATCAGTTTCCGTAGCATCGTCTTTGATTGTGATTTTGGATTGCTCATCTTTCTGTGGAGTTACACGAACAATTTCTCCTGCTCTGTTATACACAGTATTTGATAGTCCTGTGTACACTATCCCACCTCCAAGATCAAGTCGCTCCCACTTTGTACTGGCCAAAACGAAATAGTTAACCATTTTGTCCGTCTCTACATTTAGTGTTATCGATTCAACTGGGATTTTAGTGCCGTTGAGCATGACCGATTTGACATTATATCTAGTGTACAGAATGTTGTTTTTTTCGAACCACCAAGATACTTCAAGGTTTTTCGCGGTGGCATATGATCTAATTATTTCCGGGACATCCAAATTGCTGATACTCTTAGATGTTGAATCTGCGCTGAACCACGCTGTGCTAAAATTCCATTCATTATCAAATACAACGGTCTGCAGTCCCGTAAACTCTATCTTCGTTCTGGGGTCGATTAGCGTTGGGAGACCGCCATCCTCTCTTTTTATGAATCTTCTCTCTGTCGCCTTGTCATATTCCATCCGTATCCCAGTTGCTTTGATTGGTTTAGTCTGACCTGGGAGAAATATCTCCCCATCCTCACAGTCTATACAGAAAGGGTGCCCGTTGTTTGTTGCCCTAAACCCCTTAAACTTACTGCCCCTATATGTCATCTCTCCCATCTTGATAACAACATTCTTGCCATTAGATGTGTCAGTATAGTCGAGGCTATTATTAGATCTCTCTATCTCCACATCACCCAGGATAACTACCCCAGGCTGTACTTCATGCCTCTTTATACCCTCTTCTGAAGGTTCCTCCTGCTCCTCTTCCTTTTGCTTCTCAACCTCCTTCAGCTTCTCCTCATGCTTCGTCTCTTCTTTCTTCTCTATACCCTCTTCTTGAGGTTCCTCATCCAGCTCCTCCCATTTTTCCTCGTCATCTGATGGATATCCCTCTTTTTCC
>JAIRMJ010000004.1 GCA_031258785.1 Holosporales bacterium
GTGGCAGTTAAATCCTCTGCAAAGCATGAAATTATTTTGTTTCTCTTATTGGTGCTCAACCTACTGTATTTCCTCATCTCCACAGCATACTCCTTCTGAGATGCTAGTCAAGAGCCTAAACATATATCGAAAACTAAAAGCAAGAGTTGATGAGCTCAGCGATCGTTCTAAAGAAGATCCCACAGATGCGTACTACCCATCAGAATCTCTACCGTATAAAGAATTAACTGAGATCGAACTGTCGAGCAACGATGAAAAGCACTACAAACCTGGCTCTCTGCAACATACCGAATCAGTCAAGAATCAACCAGAAGATCCCAATGATAATACTACGCGCCCGGTCCTCTACCGCAACAGAAATCAATACTATGCACCAGGGTCTCTAATAGATCAGTCATATCCGATCCTGGACGAAATGAAAGAGTCTCCCATTACTCTGATAATCAATTAACCTAAGAAGGCCTGAAAAATACTGATCAATGAATTAATTCCAGCGGATAATCAAAAATGATCCGCTGGAATTGGTGTTCTGCGATCTGAATTGAATGGGACTCTCCTGTGGATCAGTTCTTTTCTTATCTCATTTTCTGCCGGAGCGGCGGTAACGAGGCTTTGCGGTGCTTTCCTGGACCATTAGACCATCACTATCTCCGACATCACTCTTTAACCGGCGACTTAGTTGGCAGCGGTTTTCGTGTCTCGCCCATATATGGAATATAATCTGCTCTGATCTCCCTCATGTCCTCTGCTTTGTCAATAGTGATTTACTCAGTCTTGTATAAATGTCATATATTGATTTGAATCGTGAGTGCCTATCCCATGTATTTTATTCTCCATTATCCCTCGTTCATAAGCTATTGATATGTTTGGTCTCAGACGCGTCAACTCATACAGGGCACGTGCCGTTTCCGCTTTGGGTTGATTATAGTTTAGACATGTCATTCTATCCTGCCATAGCTGACTGAGAAATTGTTTCGTGTCGCTATTATAGATGCTGTTATTCAACTTCTGTATTATCATCATCGCAGCTCGGTCTGAGCAGATATGGCGCCATCTTGGCTTTGTGTTTCGTTCAAGACTCAGGGATGCATCGCAGGGAGTTAAATATATGGTGCTTCCCAACTGAACTATTCCAGTGATATTGCGTACTTCTTCTCCTTCGTTCCATCCATTGTAGTATAAATCGTATAGATGCCCAGCTATCGTACTAATTTGTTCACTTATCTCGAATCGCTTTTCGTCTCCAATGTCTTGTCTGGATAAGAACTTTAGTAACGCTGTCATAAATTGATCCTTTTGACCTTTTCCTTGCATTTCGCTGAGTTTATTAAATAGCTGATTTTTTATTTCAATGACCTTAGCCTTCATTTGGTCATGATCAGTTAGAAACAGGTCTTTCAAAAATTTACTATTCAGATAACTCGGGACAATTGATATAAATCTGTCGATTCTATAGTCATACTCCGACCAGCCCAATATTGATGAGTAAACATGCCCGATTTCATGAGATATGACTTCACCCTGCTGTGGGCTGAAACTAGTACGTCCAGCTTTTCCTTCGTGGTCTATCTGTTCGATATCCAGTCCTGAGACTTCTTGCGCTTCAGGTATTGGAAATATCGATAATTCGGGGTAATCAGTCACTAAACCGCTTTCGGATGTAATCGAAAAGATTATACGGTGGTATGGGTGTATTGAACTGTCTAGCAGACTTTTTAATGAATCTTTTTTATAGTCAAGCTCTGTAGAACTTGCGAGTTCCTGCGATTGTAACAAGCAACTCTCTCGTATCCATGAGGCGGTGATCTCATTGCATATCAGGAGTAGTATCAATTTCTCTCTTCCAACGGCTGTTGGTAGTAACGCCTTAATCCATTCTCGTATAGCATTTTTATATTGAGTCTTGATCTTATCGTTTAGTGGAAAAGTTACGTGTCGGCTGTCCTCTTGTTGATCGCCATATTTCCGTACTATGGCGACTTTGCTTACGTAATTGGAGTTTTGGATAATTTTATCCAATTCTTCGCTGATAGCATTATCAGTAATCTGCCGATATGTATTGGAGCGTTCCGCGCTCAAAGTATTGCTATACTGTAACCAGCTAAGGATCGTGTCGAGATTTATGAATCTGATGTCTTCGTTTTTCAGATAAGCTTGTGAGATGTTTAAAATATCGGTTGGTATAACTCGGACGGACATGCTGTCCATATGCGCCTGAGTCCGCTTGTTTCTGCGGGATTCGATCAATTCAAAGACGGGTCTAGTCTGCAATCCATCCACGATCGGCTGCTTTATTTCATTCATATCATTGAATATATCCATGATGATTTTTCCAATTGCTGCATGAGTGTCGGAGCTAAGGCTTCTGATATTGTTGCTTTCTGAGCAGAATTCCATAGGGTCTGGTACCATACTAGTAATTGTTATTGTCTCTTCTACAATTTTCTCTTCACAGGCTGTTTTCGTTTGATTACATATATCCTCGACGTCAGCTTCGCTAATTCCTTGGCATTCCTTGCTGAGATATTTCTCTAATTTAGCGACTGCTTTTGTTGTGATTTTCATCCGACTCTCTGGAGATAGATCAATCTCAATTCTTTGGACAATGCCTTTATCATCATCTTTTTGAACTTTAGCGCATCCAAATCCATTGATGGCTTCTAACCAACGTTTCTGGAAAATCTGAGCCGTTTCAGCATCCGGAATTTCTACACAACCTTTCGTGCAATCCAATTCGCTAGAGAGTGCTGTTGACATGACCGTCATTGCGATGCCGATAAATAAAGCCTCCTTCATAATCATTCTAATTTTTTGACCTCTCGTGTATACCGCCTGGCAATAGTGTCTGATAATTTTGACCTTATGTCAATATATAAACGCCATCGTCGTAATCCTAAAGGAGAGGGGGTGGAAGATGGCTTTTCACCTGTGGATCGGCTCTTTCCTTATCTCATTTTCTGCCGGGGCAGCGGTAACGAGGCTTTGCGGTGCTTTCCTGGACCACTAGACCATCACTATCTCCGACATCACTCTTTAACTGGCGGCTTAGTTGGCAGCGGTTTTCGTGTCTCGCCCATATATGGAATATAATCTTCCCTGACATACATAACAAACGTAGCGTTGTCGTCTAGATCTTTCTGAACTTTTTCTATGGATTTTCCTTTGTTGACAAAACTATCACTTATGTAGACGAACTTATCCGTGCTGTCTTTAATGTAGCTTTTCCAATCCCGCACATACGCCCAATAGTGATACCCTCCGTGCACTGTTGCCCCATGCAAAACATATTTTGTTGGCAGGTATAGAGCACTCCGGAGTTTTTGGAGCATCATGAGTCTCAACTTCAATTCATCGCTCAACATGACATCGCTCAGTGCATCTGATATTTTCTTCTGTCTTGGGTAAGATTCGGATTTTTGGGTGTGGTCATTGTATTTTCCGCATATCTTACACAAGTCCCCGTCTGTCCAATTTCCTTCTTTGTTAACTCCTTTGTAAAACTTCTCAACTTTTAATGATAGCTTTTGCAGATCCGGTATTCTCTTCTTATCGTCCAATATCGATTTTATTTCCTGTAAATCTTTCTTATATTTATTGTATATGCCATTATATTTCTCTTCATAAAAACTTGCACCATTGCCTCTCTCTATCTTTTGTTCATTACAATACCTATCGAGCTCTTTGCTAAATTTATCTACTAGTCCTTTGACGTCATCTATATGTTTTTTTATCTCTTCAATTATCTTGTCTTGTGCTCCGTTGACATATTCAAACGACTGATCTGCTAAATCCATTTCAAGCGGAACTTGCACGACGCAGCCTATTTTTGATGTATACACACCACCATATGTTACCTTTTGGTACGTCTGCCGGCTGTGATATACTGCCAGAATTGGCGGAGGAGTTATATAATGCTTAGCCATACCATCTTGCATCTCATCGTCGTTAGCGCCAGCCGGTTTGTTTATCCATTGCTCGATCTTTCCCGTCAGTGAGTCACTTTTTTCACCAGTTTCGAGCTGCATATGAGTGTTAAACATGTACCGCGGTCTCGGGTTCTTAAGTTTTATCAGCGTGCCTCCAGTTGTGTTTATCTCTTTAGCAGTCCCAGTTGCAATATGAGTAATTATCTTCCTCGTTAAAAACCCGAAAAGCACATGAGTGAATGGCGAGCCGCCGTGCGCCCTCATCCCCGCACATCCCGCAAGTATGCCCTCAAGCTTGCTAAAATCCTCGTGGGAATCCTGCCCTGCCATAGGGTGGTCTGCCTCTGAGCTGCCCTCGTAAACCTTCGACAACCAATTATTGACCACCATCGGCGATTCGCCTTCCTCCATTTCCTTAAAGTATCTGCCTAGCTCAGTAACTACATCACATCCTGGCGTGTATATTTCTTCTTCCAGTTCTTCACCTTCCAGTTCTTCATCGCATAGGTCAAAGCTATCTTCTGCTTCGTCCTCCTTGTTGGCAGCCCCCTCCGATAAGCGGGCAGCAGCAGTCCCAATTGCGTCACGCAATTGCGGGATATGATACAGCAGCTGCAGCAGTGCATCCATGTGACACTTGTTACCGCTGTTTCCGATCCCAACAAACTCCCTTGCTTCAACTCCGGCGTCATTCTTTCGCATGAATTCCAATAATTTCATAGCTCTGCAATATTTGTCGACATCGCGCACATGATCCATTGTTATCCCGTAATTGTATCTATCTTCCCGATTTAACTGTTCTGCCACGCTGTAAATGGTAGCGAGGCCCGGATTTCCCTTGGCCACCTCACTGAGATAATAATACATCAACAGGTAGTTCTTGTGTGTATCCAAAAGGCTTTTGATTGGGATGTCTATTTTTATATCACCATTACTTGCTCCAATCTTGGTCATTATATCTTCTATACTCACAACTGACTGAGAAATCAGCATTCCGTCACCAGAGGTTGCATTTTTGTCCCTCACCCAGTCGACACACTCTTTTTCGTTTTTCACCTGTTCCAGATGGATGTTCAGCGTCCCTTGAGTATACGTAAACCCAGCCTTTGCCAACTGTTCAGAAAACGACATTACAACCATCAGCGCGTAAACTGCGCTTCTCCGCATTGGCACTCCTCCTTTATCACTGTTCACACCCCCCAGCAGTACACAGCCGCACACAGTATATTATACGGTACCACGAACTTTGCCATGCCGGCTACAATTTTGGTGCAAACGACTAGAGAATAATGGGTCTAGAAAGTGAAGATTGGGGTCAAGTTCCATAAAACGTCACCTATATTTCCTCAATCTATGATATAATTATAAAAGGTCGGTTTATCTTGGAAAAAGATGTTTTTAGTAAAGATAGGCGAGATATTTATAGCATTCCTTGTATCTATAGGGAATGTGGCCGTCTTCTTCGTGAAGACCATGTTGGCCGGGATTATCCCGCCGTACTATTACAAACAGATAGCCAGGCAAGCGGTACAGATAGGGTACTTCTCGCTCCCGATTGTTGGACTAACGGCGCTCTTTACCGGCATGGCCATGACCCTGCAATGCTACACCGGCTTCTCTGAATTTACTGCAGAAACAGCAATCCCATCTGTTGTGATGATAGCTATCACGAGGGAACTCGGGCCAGTGTTGACAGCCCTTATGGTCACTGGCAGGCTGGGGGCATCTATGACGGCTGAAATAGGCACAATGAAGGTGACAGAACAAATCGATGCTCTCAAGACTCTTGCTGTTAATTCGTATAAGTATCTTGTGTTTCCCAGGTTGCTTGCAAGCGTCACTCTCCTCCCCCTCCTTGTGTTTATAAATGACATAGTCGGCATATTAGGGGGGTACCTAGTAGGGGTCTACTACCTGGATTTTAACTCTGCCAATTATGTACATAACACATTCTCCGCGATGACGAGTTGGGATATACTCTCCGGGATGCTTAAGGGCTCCGTATTTGGATTTATTATATGCCTCATGGGGTGCTACAGCGGGTATCTCTCTAAGGAGGGAGCTGAAGGCGTCGGGCGAGCGACCATTAACTCAGTCGTTTCGTCATCGATTCTGATTCTACTGCTTGATTGTATTTTAACATTTATTCTGTTCTGATTGTGGGGGCTGGCATGGAATTTGTTATTGAAGTGGAGGATCTGCGGGTCATATTGGGCGGAGCAGTGATATTAAATGGTATCTCCTTGAGGATAGCCAAGGGAGAGTCATATGTCATCATAGGCGAGTCTGGGACCGGGAAATCTGTCCTCGTAAAATGCATCCTTGGACTTATTAAGCCAACCTCTGGGACGATTAAGATAAATGGTCGCGACCTCAATGATTTGACTCAAAAGGAGATGTTGGTCACGCTACTGAGATGTGGCGTTCTCTTTCAAGGGGGCGCATTATTCGATAGTATGAATGTCATAGATAACGTCACATTTGGGCTCGTTTATGGGTACGGTAAACCAGTGAAAGAGGCCTATAAGGTGGCGGTAGAAAAGCTCGAATCAGTGGGGCTTAGTCCAAAGATAGCAAAGGTCTTCCCGGCAGAACTATCTGGAGGCATGAGGAAAAGAGTGGCTCTCGCCCGTGCCATAGCTACGAATCCTGACATAATATTCTTTGATGAACCAACATCCGGCTTGGATCCAATAACAAGCGCAGTCATCAGTGAACTTATCGTGCAATGCACAAAGGGGATGGGAATATCTGCCCTCTCGATAACGCACGACATGAAGAGCTTAAGGCATATTAGCGATGTCATCGGATTGCTCCACCAAGGCAAGAAGATCTGGGAAGGAACAAAGGAAGAGATCGACTCCACTGATAATCCATACGTACGGCAATTTGTCGCCGGGGCGACGGTCGGTCCATTTACACATGCGACACATGCTAAGACTAGATGAATTTCTGCCTGACGATTGGAGTGCTGAACCGCGTAATGTGAGAACTTACGAACATTCTATGACAGTTGCGAACGCAGCGCGTCTTGTAGCATCTAGAATAGCAGCACTAGATCCAGAGAAAGCTTATATGTACGGAATGATGCACGATGTTGGAAAGTTCTATTTGCCAGCAAATGAGGCATACAAGCACCCAAGGATAGGCTTCAAGCTCCTTGAAACAAAACATAATGATATCGCAGAAATATGCGTATCTCACGCTTTTCCAGATTTTAGTGACCTTGAACATATTCTAAGTTATTGTCACGGGGATAAACCAGAGGCGCATGCCGTCTGTGAGCTCCTAAGCAACATTAAGCATGATTTGTATATCGATTTGATACAATTTTGCGATAAGGTCTCTGGCATCGGCACTTATATGACTATCGAGGCGAAATACGACTGGTACATTGAGAGAGACATCATGATTCAAAATGACGTAACTCTGCGTTATCTGGAGACTCTGCAAAGTATCAAAAAAAAGCTCGATAAGCTTGTTGGCTACGATTTGTATGCCCTCATTGGAGCTTCCCAGAATTCTAAAGAACCTGTACGGAAGAAAGTACATGTTGATGGTCGCGGGTGTAGCCTTCAGTGAAATTTGTAGCTCTCAATAACTTCATATTAACACTGATTTTTATACGGCCTATCCGCGTGTCTTGACTGTGCCTCAGTGTTGCCGAGGCGCAGTTATTCACATTTCTGTGGTTATCAACGCCCAGTGAGAGCAGGACGAATTGTTGCCCAGATATTTTTGTTGGACGGAAGTATTTTGTCCCCCTTTAATATGCTTTCCATTGGATCCTTGTCCGTTGTGTCAATAAGCCACTCAGTTAGCGCCTGATTAGCTTCAATTTTTCTACTTTTGAGAAGATATGATCTTGAGTATGGTTCATATCCGTGTGCCTTCAAACTATCATCAAATCTATTGAGTATAGTTTTTCGGACAAATAATTGCTGAGGGTGACCCATTTGCATGGAGTAGTTGATTTCGTAGATTTTCGCACAGTTGTACGTAAGTATGATTCTTCTGATCATTTCGGTTCTGAGTGCTTCAGCTTTTTCAAAGAATGCTTCGGCTTTTTCAAGCGCATCGATAAGTTCGTTCTTCCATTCAGCCCCCCCCCTTTGATAGCTTATCGCTTGCGTCCAGAGTTGACGACATTCGTTTGCCCTTTTGATTAGCGTAGAATCGAATTCGCTTTCTGTTTGAGCTGCTAGCATATTTATGAGAGTTTCCTCCACTTGTGTAAAAGCTCTCACATTATCCTGAGCCTGGACTGATGTACCAGTGACTGCGATTGTTCCGAGCATGACAACAAGCGCCACGCCTAGAGTTTTTATTTTTGTAATTTTCACAATTACCTCCTTCTTTAAAAAATACCGCCTTCACCAATTCATCCGGTTACAACAACCGACACGGCGGCGGCTCCGCCCGTTATATCGTAAACTTTGGTGTATGGCAATCACATAATTGGCAATGTATAAGTTCACGCAGGGCCCCTCCTAGCAGTCTAATAGGCATATTCCATTAGGATCCTCTATCCTCTCCAATATCTCTAGTAAAACAATTTTAATCTCACACAATCAGATACTAATCTCGAAGTAGATGTTACCCCATTTCTCTATCACTTCTTATGATTTTGTTCTACTTAATTTCTAGGAGGTAGCCCTGTTTCTAGGAGGTAGCCCTGGGTGAACTTATACAGCGCGATAAATTTCCTATGCAGATTCGTGCAGCTGTGATAGACTCAGTGCATGAGGAAGATGGTAGTAGTGATACCACCTAGGTGCAATAGGAAAACACCAAGACTCCCATATAAGGAGCTCTATAAGAAGAGACATAAGGTAGAGAATGCATTCCTGAAGATGAAGCAGTGGAGAGGGATAGCAAGGAGGTATTGTAGGGATATTAGTTCCTTTACGGTATATCCGTAGGTGGATTTCAACTATCTCATTTTTCTGTGAGGAAGCCTTGTGTTCAAACATATGTGAGACAAAATAGCTGATGCCGAGAACGGAAATATGTGTTACAATCGGAGGTGTGGCAATCGGTTGATCGCTGTGAGTTGGGGAGCGCAGAGGAAAGTCCGGGCTTCTTGTGGGCAAGGTGCCGGATAACGTCCGGCGTTGAGGGTTGGAAAGCTCTCAATAGGGAAAGTGCAACAGAAAGTATACCGCCTTTCGAGGTAAGGGTGAAATGGTGATGGTAAGAGCTCACCGGGTTCCTGGCAACGGGCATCGCACGGCAAACCCCACCTGAAGCAAGACCAAGTAGGAGTGGTGTGGACTTCATGTCCGTGAGAGCCTACACTCATAATCACTCGGGTAGGTCGCTTGAGCTCATTGGTGACAATGAGCCTAGATGAATGATCAAACAGAGGGGCGACCCTCGGACAGAACCCGGCTTATAGGTTGTCGCACGTGTTAGTGTTGTGTTTTGGTGAAAGGTCCATGGTTTCTATAATTCTTGCCACTATATCGCTGGTCATTTTTTACAAGCTCTTTCGCGCTTTTGGAAGGACGCAGAACATAGTTATCAACATTGATGGTAATGAAAGGGAAAAATTTGCAAAGATATTTGAGGAGATAACAAACGGTGCCACCGTTGAAAAGCCGAAAACGCAAAAGCAAAATCCTCTTCACGTGAACATCTTAAAATTACAAAAGAAGATCCCATCTTTTTCGCCTGTGGCATTTTTGAAAAAAGCGGAGGAGATGTTCGATACCATCTTCGATGCGTTTGTTAACGCGAAGCATTACACATTGCAATCGATGTTATCCAAGGCACTGTATGAAAAATTCTCTGAGCAAATCAAAAAACGGGAGGAGAATAATCTAAGGCAAGAGATGACAATAAAACATAATAAGACCTCGATAGCAACGATCAAGGTACTGAAAACGAAGGCTACCCTCGTAGTTAAGTTTGATATCACCCAGATGAGTGCGATCATCAAGAGTGATGGAACATCAATTGACAATCCTGGGAGGCTCAGCAGAGAAGTGCTACATACATGGATATTTGAACGATCGTTCTGTAATGATAAATGGATTCTATCGACCACCTCTTCAATTGGGAAATGAACTTCAGGTCGTGAAGGTGAGCAGTGCGGCGATAGCAGCAGAAGTCTTGAGAGGTGGCGGTCTTGTCGTTGCTCCCACTGATACGGTATATGGCATCTTAGCAGATTCCACAAACGATGAAGCTATTCGCAAGGTCTACGCCGTCAAGAAGCGAGTGGATTCAAAGCCTCTGCTGCTCCTCATTTCGTCCATCTGTATGGCCAGGAATGTGGCGTATTTTAGCGAGCAAGCCGAGGCGATAGCCGACCATTTCTGGAACAGCAGAAAGCTGCCGCTCACTATTGTCTTAGCCAAAGCAAATGTGACTGCGTACAATATCTCACCGCTAGCAACTGCGGGAGGTAATACAATCGCTGTTAGATTGCCGAATCACAAACTGATAGTCGATATAATAGAGGCACTTGGAGTCCCAGTTGTTGCTCCTAGCGCTAATATCTCTGGACAGCGACCATCAACGACATATGAAGAGGCTAAGATGGAATGGGACGGTCTTATTGACCTAGTGCTCGATGGTGGGTGTACTCCAACTGCGACGGCATCCACGATCCTGGATCTGTCCAGTGGTAAAAAAAAGATCCTAAGGGAAGGGGCCGTTGCGGCTTCTGACATAGAGGATTTTCGCTGACACTAAAACGAGAGGATGTGAATTGAATAAGGACGAATGTGTGAGAAATAGGCTTATGAAGATTGTCAGAATATTGGGAGAAGCATTTGAGAAGTTCTTCAGATGGAAGTTTTAGTCAAGCCTCTGTCGCGTAAACTCAGCAAAAGACCGCTTTTGTAATTATATGTCAATCCCCTCATCAGAATCTTGTGGAAGGCACAGCACATTGTATGTTACACTGCAATGAACATGGAGTAGGAGTGTAGCTCAATTTGGTAGAGTTCCGGTCTCCAAAACCGGCGGTTGTGGGTTCGAGTCCCTCCGCTCCTGCCACGAGTTGTGTACACTTTTAAGCTAGAGAGAAAGGCGATGGGCAAAACCGGAATTCAGAAATTTTTTTCCTTCGTAGCCGAAACAAGGCGAGAACTGGACAGAGTGACATGGTCAACTAGGAAAGAAGTCGTTATTACAACCATAGTTGTCTTTGTGATAGCGTTGGTTGCGTCCTTGTTTTTCGCGCTTGTAGATACTATGTGGTATAGAATCGTACATTTTTTGATCGGGACGTAGCAAAGAGAAGAACGAATGGAACGGCAAGCAAAGTGGTACATTGTCAACACGTATTCCGGGGCTGAGGATAAGGTCGCGCAGCTGATAAGGGAGGCTGCCGAAAAAAAGCACATGAGCGGCAGCTTCGAGGAGATACTGATTCCCACAGAGGAAGTGGTCGTTCTTAAGGGCGGAGAGCGCACAAATGTGGACAAGAAGTACCTCCCAGGGTATATACTGGTAAAGATGCACATGACCGATGATACGGCACACCTTGTAAAGAGTATACCGAGAGTTGCCGGATTCCTAGGGGGCAAGGGGCGCCCGACCCCAGTTAGTGAGACAGAAATAAAGAAGATTGTTGAGCAGGTCCGTGAGTCTTCGGAGTCCCCAAAGAGTTCAGTAGTGTATGAAATTGGGGATCAAATAAGGGTTGTTGATGGGCCGTTTGCTTCGTTTTCAGGATTTGTAGAAGAGATAGAGAGTGACAAATGGAGGCTCAAGGTCTCCGTCATGATTTTTGGTAGGGCGACTCCGGTCACGCTGGAATTTGCCCAGGTAGAGAAGGTGTAAATAGACTTTTTGTGGGAGATCTGGTCATTTGGTTGGTAGAACCACGAAAGGCAAAAGTTTTTAGGAGAACTATAAAATGGCAAAAAAGAAGGTTTTGGGATATATAAAATTACAAATCCCAGCCGGAAAAGCGAATCCATCGCCACCGATTGGGCCCGCTCTCGCGCAGAAAGGGCTGAACATAATGGAATTTTGCAAAGCGTTTAATGCGCAGACGCAGTCTATGGAACCTGGAATGCCTGTCCCTGTAATCATTACAGCGTATGTTGACAAGAGCTTCACATATATAACGAAGGAGCCCCCAATGACGTATCATATCAAGAAGGCCGCAGGGATCACCGGTGGCTCTCAAAAGACCGGTATCACTCCCCCAGTTGCGAAGATTACCATGACGCAAGTTAGAGAGATTGCTGGACGGAAAATGCAGGATTTGAATGCGAATACGATAGATGCGGCGAGTCAGATGGTTATTGGCTCAGCGAGATCTATGGGCGTTGATGTTGTCGAAGGATGAATATAATATGGCACATGTAGGAAAACGTCTGAAAGAGGCAAAAAATGGGTATGATCGCGACAAAATCTACGGCTTGTCTGCTGCGGTCGATATAGTCAAGAAATATGCAACTGCTAAATTTGATGAGACGGTAGAAGTCAGCGTCATGCTCGGAATCGATCCAACAAAACAAGACCAAATGATAAGAAACGTAGTGGCTTTACCGAATGGAACAGGCAAGGTGTGTCGCGTTGCCGTATTCGCTAAGGACGTAAAAGCTGAGGAGGCGAAGCAAGCTGGTGCAGATATCGTCGGTGAAAGCGAGTTAGCGGAAGCAATCCAGAATGGGGAGATAGGATTTGATCGCTGTATAGCGACCCCTGATATGATGGTCCTAGTTGGTAAGGTTGGTAAAATCTTGGGCCCAAAAGGCCTAATGCCGAATCCTAAGCTTGGAACCGTGACAAACGACGTTGCAACCGCAGTTAGGAATGCCAAGGCTGGCCAAATAGAATATCGGACTGAAAAGGGTGGGATAGTTCACGCTGGAGTCGGGAAGGCAAGCTTTACAACTAAGGCGTTGTGTGAAAACATCTCAGCTCTGATTGACGCGCTTGTGAAAGCGAGGCCAGCCGGGGCAAAGGGGGCATATCTGAAGAAAATGACCCTCAGTTCGACTATTGGCATCGGAGTGACGTTTGTTTTGGAATAAAAGAAGAGAGTTTTGTTCAGCCATGTCTGGGGACGCTTTATGTCGTCATCGCGCCAGATTCGGAGGAAACAAAAGGACGTGTTGCAAGAGCAAGACGCCGTCGGAGACTGTAGGTTTTGAAAATAACTGATTTCAAAATAAAGGTACTCAGTGCCGCCTACAATAGACAGAAGAGGTGTTTTTTATACTCCTTCTGTAGTTTTGAACGAGGAGAGAAGCGAAAAATATGAAAAGACAAGAGAAGGAAGCTTTTGTTTCTCATATGCGCGAGGAGTTACTATCGTCTTCAATAGTTGTGGCCGTCGATCGAACAGCCGGGATCACTGTTGATGAGATAACGCGGCTTCGTCGTGACATGAGGAGCGCTGACGCGAATTTCAAAGTTCTCAAGAATACACTGGCTCGCATCGCCATTAAGGACTCAACATTAGATCCAATCAATGAGTACCTTGAAGGGCCTACTGGGCTAGCCTATTCCAACAATCCAATCGGGTTGGCGAAGGAGCTGTACAAGTTTGCTAAGGAAAATGAAAAACTGAAAATTTTGGGAGGCGTAATGGATGGGAAGGCAATCTCGTTCAACGTCATCAAAGAACTGGCATCGTTGCCGTCACTAGACGAGCTCCATGCCAAGATCATAGGACTGTTGACAGCAGCTGCCTCGAAAATTATCGGTACGGTTAGTGAACCTGCAAGGAGGCTTGCAGTGATATTCGCTAGCAGGAATTAAAATTTTATTTTAGGAGTATAAAAATGGCTGATTTGAAGAAGATTATTGACGAGTTGTCAAAACTAACGGTGCTGGAGGCTGCTGAGCTTTCCAAGCTGCTGGAAGAAGAGTGGGGCGTAAGTGCTGCCGCTGTTGCTGTTGCCGCTGGTCCGGCTGCGGGTGGAACCGTTGCGGCCGCCGAAGAGAAGACAGAGTTTGATGTTGAATTGACTGAATGTGGGGCAAACAAGATCAATGTGATCAAAGAGGTGAGGGCGATTGTACCAGAGCTTGGCTTGAAGGAAGCTAAAGAACTCGTTGAAGGCGCTCCAAAGGTCGTGAAATCTGGGGTATCAAAAGATGATGCTGAGAAGATCAAGAAGCAGCTAGAGGCAGCTGGGGCAAAAGTAGCGATTAAATAATGAATTTTACTCATGGATGCGGGCCATATCTGGCTCGTATAGTTGTTTTACAAACGTTTTGGAAGGATTTAATCGTATGATCAGGTCATTCACCGGACGGAAGCGATTTCGTAAATCATTTGGCAAGATAAATGAACAAACACAAACCCCAAACTTAATAGCATTACAAAAAAGCTCTTTTGACACATTTTGGCAATGCAATGTTCCAACAGATCAGATGGAGAACGCTGGATTTTTAGGTATCTTTAACTCATTCTTTCCCATAAGAGAGCCATCTGGTAAGGCACAACTCGAATTTTGTGGATATACGTTCGATGAACCCAAATACACAGAAATCGAGTGCCGTCAGCGAGGTGGAACATATTCGTCTGCTCTTCGTGGGAAGTTCAGACTCGTCATATGGGATGTTGACATTGACACTGGCGCAAGGACGGTGATGGATATCAAAGAGCAGGATGTCTACCTCGGAGAGGTCCCGCTAATGACTGAACGTGGTACATTCATATTCAACGGAATTGAAAGAGTCATCGTTTCCCAAATGCACAGAAGCCCTGGGGTTTTCATCGATCACGATCAAGGCAAGACTCATACCTCTGGCAAATATCTATTTGCAGCAAAGATCATACCGTACCGAGGCGCCTGGATAGGCTTTGAATTCGATCACAGAGATGTTCTGTACGTCAGGATCGACCGTAAACGAAAAATCCTAGCAACGACGTTCTTCATGTGTCTGGAAAGCCGCGAAACTGAAGAATACAGGGCGAAACTCGGGCCTGGCGAAGAAGTGCCAGATGACTGCAACACTGGGATGTCCAGAGAAGAGATACTGAATATCTTTCATACTACCGTGAAATGCGAAAAAAATGAGCGAGGCTGGGCGATTCCGTTTAATAAGGATCACTATAAGGGCCAAAGGCTGGATCGCGACCTAATAGATGCCTCCACTGGGGAAGTTGTAGCAAAGGCTGGCGAAAAGATGTTTCCGAGGACTCTGGACAAGTTAGAGGAGAATGGCCTTGAGAAGATACTTATCTCCGAAGACGATATGATGGGACGGTACTTCGCTAAGGATACAATAAATGAAAAAACAGGTGAGATATACACGGAAGCTGGAGAGGAAATTACGAAGGACATCCTCGACAGGCTAAATAAGCTTGGGATAACTGAGATTGAAACACTTTTTGTGGATCTGGTCAACTCAGGGCCATACATGATTAGCACCTTCGCTCACTCAAAGAGCCTAAACAAAGAGGATGCTCTGATTGAACTATACCGTTCGCTGATGCCTGGTGAACCTCCAACTGTAGCTGGCGGCTTGGATTTCCTAAAAACCAACCTATTCGATATCGAGAGATATGATTTGTCTGTTGTTGGACGCGCCAAAATAAACGATCGGCTTGGAATAGAAACGGCCGATGATGTCAGAATCCTGCAGAAGAGAGACTTCATAGAGATAGTAAGGCTTCTCTTGTCCGTCAAAGATGGCAATGGAGAGATAGACGATATCGATAACCTTGGGAATAGGAGAATACGCTCTGTGGGAGAACTGATCGAGAACCAATGCAGGGTCGGGTTGCTGCGGATGGAGCGATCGATACGGGAAAAGATAATAACTCCAGATATAGACAACTATGTTCCGAGCGATTTGATAAATGCAAAGCCACTTATCGTGGCAATTAAGGACTTTTTCCTCTCCTCTCAACTATCGCAGTTTATAGACCAAACTAACCCGCTTTCTGAGGTAACTCACAAGCGCAGATTGTCGGCTCTAGGTCCTGGTGGATTGTCTCGCGAACGCGCTGGCTTTGAGGTTCGGGACGTTCATACGACCCACTATTCGAGATTGTGTCCAATAGAGACCCCGGAAGGACAAAATATCGGCCTAATTAACTCTTTGGCATCATATGCCAAAATTAACAGATATGGGTTTATTGAGGCTCCATACAAGCAAGTTGTTGACGGAAAGGTTACAGATGAGATCGTATACCTAACTGCAACAGAAGAATGCAAGTATGCAATCGCCCAGGCTGGCGTTGCAATGGACGAAGCTGGCGTTATAGTGGATGAGCTCGTGATCTCGAGGAAGGCCGGAGAGGTTGGGCTGCGTCCCAGGTCTGAAATTGCGTTCATAGACGTGTCCTCCAAGCAAGTTGTCTCGGTAGCGGCAGCTCTTATCCCATTCTTGGAAAATGATGATGCTAGCCGTGCACTGATGGGATCAAACATGCAGAGACAGGCTGTGCCGTTGCTGAGGTCTGAGGCTCCTCTCGTTGGAACTGGTATGGAAGCAGTGATAGCAGCGGATTCTGGAGCTTCTGTTATTGCAAGAAGATCAGGCGTGGTTGATCACGCTGATGCGAAAAGAATAGTCATCAGAGTCACAGAAGAGGACAACGCCGGAGCAGACGTTTATAACCTAGCAAAGTTTCAATGTTCTAATATGGGCACGTGTATTAATCAGAGGCCGCTAGTAAAAGCCGGAGATGTTGTCGAAGTTGGTGATATAATCGCGGATGGCCCGGCAACTGACAACGGAGAGCTAGCACTTGGGAAAAACATGTTGGTGGCATTCATGTCATGGAATGGGTATAGCTTCGAGGACTCCATCGTTCTCTCTGAGAGAATCGTCAAGGAAGATATCCTGAGTTCAATCCACATCGAAAGTTTCGAGGTTATGGCAAGGGATACGAAGCTTGGCAATGAAGAAATCACAAGGGATATACCGAACATAGCGGAAGAGTCGCTACGAAACCTAGATGAATCCGGGATAGTCTACGTTGGTGCCGAGGTCAATCCTGGTGATATCCTGGTTGGAAAGATTACACCAAAAGGTGAGACGATTATGATATCTGAGGAAAAGTTGCTGCGTGCGATATTTGGAGAAAAGTCTACGGATGTGAAGGACAGCTCCCTTAGAGTGCCTCCCGGACTCTCTGGAACGGTAGTAGAGGTGAGGGTCCTGATGCGCAGAGGAGTGGAAAAGGACGAGAGAACAATCGCGATTGAGCACCAGCTTATAGATGACTTTATGAGGGACAGAGACGACGAGAAAAGGATCTTAGAGCAAACGTATTATAAACACCTGTATGAGAGGCTACTTGGACAAAAGCTTGTATCTGGACTGAAGTCTCACGAGGAGGGGGAAACGATCAACGACTCTATGATTAAGGGCATGAGCTTCTCTCAGCTGAGGAAGATAGTGGTGAAGTCTGCCAAAATTCAGAAGGCAATAGATTCACTCGCTGGCCAATTTGACGAAAAGATAGAGAAGATCCAAAAGATTTTTGAGGATAGCGTCCACAAGCTGCGCAAAGGGGACGATCTTCCAGCTGGCGTCCTGAAGTTGGTGAAAGTCTTCGTCGCAAATAAGAGAAAGATACAACCTGGGGACAAGATGGCAGGAAGGCACGGAAACAAAGGGGTTGTATCCAGGATATTACCTGAGGAGGACATGCCATTCCTCGAAAATGGCACGCCAGTTGATATAATTCTGAACCCGCTTGGGTTACCATCAAGAATGAATGTGGGCCAGGTCCTAGAGACGCACCTAGGGGCAGCCGCTCATCAGCTCGGTGTCCAAATCCAGCAAATGTTGGACGCATATTGGGCAAATGATGCGTCTCTCAAAGAACTTAGGAAAAAAGTAGTCAGTATATACGAAGGCAAAAAGGAAGACGTCCATGATCTTAACGCATTGAGCGACGAAGAGTTCCTGGAGTTGGCTCGGAATATGAGCAAAGGCATCCCAGTCTCCAGCCCAGTATTTGATGGAGCAAAGCTGAATGATATCGAGAAATATCTCGAAAAAGCCGGGCTCGATAAGTCTGGTCAAGTGGTGCTATATGACGGTAGGACAGGGGAACCATTCGATCGCAAGATAACCGTTGGGTACAAGTATATGATGAAGCTGCACCACTTGGTTGATGATAAGATCCATGCTCGTTCTGTTGGACCATACAGTCTCATAACGCAGCAGCCACTCGGCGGTAAGTCGCAGTTTGGAGGACAAAGGTTCGGCGAGATGGAAGTGTGGGCCCTGGAAGGTTATGGTGCTTCGCATATCCTGCGCGAAATGTTGACTGTTAAGTCTGATGACGTGAACGGCAGGACAAATGTATATGAATCAATTGTGAGGGGCGAAAACGAAGTTGAACCGGAAACCCCAGAATCGTTTAATGTCCTTGTAAAAGAACTGAGGGCGCTTGGTCTTAACATTTCACTTGAGAAGAGTGATGAAATCGAAAAAAAGGTGTAGGAGTGGCGTAGCATGATTTTTAAAACAGAAAACTCTGGGGCCGAGAAAGGGAAGATCGTCAAGGATTTCGATATGATGAGGATTTCGATAGCAAGTCCCGATGAGATCCGTTCATGGTCCTATGGTGAAGTCAAGAAACCTGAAACGATAAATTACAGGACGCTAAAACCAGAGCGTGATGGGCTGTTTTGCGCCAGGATTTTTGGGCCAGTGAAGGACTATGAGTGTAACTGCGGCCGCTATAAAAGGATGAAGCATAGAGGGATCATCTGCGAAAAATGTGGTGTCGAGGTGACGCAAAGCAGAGTCAGACGCGAGAGAATGGGACACATCGAACTTGCTTCGCCAGTTGTGCACATTTGGTTCATGAAATCAGTTCCCAGTAGGATCGCAATGATCTTGGATAGAGGACTCAAAGAACTCGAGAAAATCCTGTATTTCGAAAAATATGTCGTACTCGAACCTGGGTTCAGTCACTTTGGCGCGTTGCAAACAATAACAGAGGAAGAGTACCAAGACGCCCTAGATAAGTATGGAGAAGGCGCCTTTACTGT
Source organism: Holosporales bacterium (assembly GCA_031258785.1). Classification (GTDB taxonomy): domain Bacteria; phylum Pseudomonadota; class Alphaproteobacteria; order RUG11792; family RUG11792; genus JAIRMJ01. Next base: position 18,866 of record JAIRMJ010000004.1, read on the forward strand.
TAGTATCGGAGCGGAGGCCATTAGGCAGATGCTGATAGCAGTCGATTTACAAGAAGAAACCAAAAGACTAAAGGAAGAGATCAAAGTTGGCGTAATGGACATCGGAAAGAAGAAGATTGTGAAACGCTTAAAGGTGCTGCAGGCATTCTTGGATACATGTGCTCGGCCGGAAAATCTTGTGTTAACAGTACTGCCAGTCATCCCGCCTGAACTAAGGCCACTCGTTCCACTAGAAGGCGGAAGATTCGCTACGAGCGATCTCAATGATCTGTATAGAAGAGTTATCAACAGGAACAACAGATTGAAGAGATTAATAGATCTGAGGGCCCCGGACATTATAGTTAGGAATGAAAAAAGAATGCTACAAGAGTCAGTTGATGCCCTCTTTGATAACAAAAGTAAGGGCCCCAAGGCAATTATTGGAGCAAATAAAAGGCCATTAAAATCACTGGCTGATATGCTGAAAGGCAAGCAAGGCAGATTTAGACAAAATCTACTCGGGAAGAGGGTAGACTACTCAGGACGCTCAGTCATTGTTGTCGGCCCAGAGCTGATGCTGCATCAATGCGGCTTGCCGAAAAAAATGGCTCTTGAACTCTTTAGGCCGTTCATATATTCAAAACTAGAGAAATATGGGCTGGCAAGTACGATCAAATCAGCGAAGAGAATGATTGAGAGAGATCGTCCAGAAGTGTGGGATATCCTCGAAGAAGTGATGAGGGAGCACCCTGTTCTCCTAAACAGAGCCCCCACGTTGCACAGGCTCAGTATCCAGGCCTTTGAACCAATTCTGGTTGAAGGTAAGGCAATACAGCTGCATCCGCTTGTCTGTGCGGCATTCAATGCAGACTTCGACGGCGACCAAATGGCAGTTCACGTGCCGTTGTCAATCGAGGCTCAGCTAGAGGCGCGGATCCTAATGTTGTCCACTAATAACATATTGAGTCCGTCCAGTGGAAAACCAATCGTTGTTCCGTCAAAGGATATCGTCCTTGGAGTGTATTACCTGACAATGGAAGTCGATGGGCTGCCAAACGAGGGCGTCTCACTAGCCTCTCTAAGCGAGATCATGTATGCCCTGGAAATCGGGCGTGTGACGTATCACACGAAGATAAAGACGCGCGTGACATTCTACAAGGAAGATGGGACTGAGGAGCAAAGGCTAATCGAGACGACACCGGGCCGTGTGATTCTAGGGACGATCATGCCTAGGCACCATATGATCCCGTTCGACCTGATCAACCGAGTTCTAACTTCAACTGAGATCAGTACCCTGATTGATGAGATTTATTTTCATTGTGGACAGAAATCGACGGCAATCTTCGTGGATCACATGATGGGAATTGGATTCAAATACATGACAAAGGCCGGCATTTCGTACGGAAAAGACGATCTCATTGTTCCTTCTGAGAAAAAGAAGCTAGTGGCGGAAACTGAGAAGATAGTCGGGGAGTTCGAGCAGCAGTACCTGGATGGATTCATAACGCAGGGCGAGAAATACAACAAAGTCGTTGATGCTTGGGACAAGTGCGGAGATAGAGTTGCAGACGCTCTCATCAAGGCCGTGTCCCACACAGAAACCGGAAAACAGCCGAACTCAGTGTATATGATGGTTCACTCTAAGGCGAGAGGCTCGATGGCACAATTGAAGCAGTCAGCTGGTATGAGAGGTCTAATGGCAAAACCGACAGGTGAGATCATAGAGACCCCGATTGTTTCGAACTTTAAGGAGGGACTGACTGTTCTTGAGTATTTCAACTCGACACACGGAAGTCGCAAGGGACTTACTGATACTGCCCTAAAAACTGCAAACTCAGGGTATTTAACGAGGCGTTTAGTCGATGTCGCGAACGATTGCGTCGTGACAGAGGAAGATTGCGATACGACGAAGGGCATAGTCATGAGGCCTATATACGATGGAGCAAACACCGTAATTCCCCTCAAAGAGAGGATTATAGGGCGGCATGCAGCGGACGATATCTTCAATCCGATGAATGGTGTTCTCTTGGCGCCTAAGGGAAGCTACATAGACGAATACAAGGTAAACAAGATCGTGGAGGCAGGCATAAATGAAGTTTTCATAAGGTCTCCGATAACGTGTGAGAGCGAACACGGGGTGTGTGCCAAATGTTACGGACGAGACCTTGCACGCGGGACTATAGTTAGCGTCGGAGAGGCAGTTGGAGTGATAGCCGCGCAATCGATCGGTGAACCTGGAACACAGCTGACAATGAAGACCTTCCACATGGGTGGCGCAGCGCAGAAGAGCTCTGAGCAATACAGCATCGAATCTTCAATGGCGGCTCGCGTCGCCTTTAAGAACGTTAAGGCGGCCGTGAATAGCTCTGGAGATACCATAGTTCTGGCAAGGAAGGCTGAGATAGCATTAATAGATGCAAATGGCAGGGAGAGATTTTCATACAAGGTTCCATATGGCGCGAAACTAAAAGTGGCTGCCGGAGATGCTGTAAAAGCCGGACAGACGATTGTCGAGTGGGATCCATACACAGTCCCGATTGTTTGCGAAGTCGATGGTTACGCGAAATTCATCGATCTAATAGAGGGGCAGTCGCTAAGGGAGGTTGTCGATGAAACAACTGGTATTTCCAGCAAGGTCGTTGTTGACTGGAAGCAGTCATCCACAACGGCTGATTACAAACCAATGATAGCTGTTGTAGATGAGAACGGAGCTCCTATCATGCTCTCGAATAAGATAGAAGCCAGGTACTTGCTTACCATCGACTCTGTCACGAACGTTAATGACGGCGACAAGATAAAGGCAGGAGATATCATAGCTCGTGTTCCAAAGGATGTCGTGAAAACCAGGGATATAACAGGAGGGTTGCCCAGGATTTCTGAGCTATTTGAGGCGCGCCTGCCAAAGGATCCAGCTGTCATATCTGGAATCGACGGCAGGATAGAGTTTGGCAGAGAACACAAGACCAAGAGGAGGATCCTTGTCATTCCAGAGGATGGCACTCTCCAAGATCCAATCGAGTACATGGTGCCAAAGGGCAGGTTTGTAATTGTTCACGAGGGCGACTATGTTAAGCGAGGCGACGTGCTTGTTGATGGTAATGTCGTACTTCATGATGTCTTAAAAATCCTTGGAGTCGAGGAGATGGCTCTGTACCTCATCAGCGAGATACAGCAGGTATACAGGCTGCAGGGCGTTCCAATAAATGATAAACACATCGAAATCATCGTGCGTCAGATGTTACAGAAACGGGAGATTAAGGACGCTGGTGATTCGACATATATCGTTGGAGATGAGATTGATAGAAACGATTTAGCAATCACAAATGCAGAGCTCCTCAGGGATGGCAAGAGACCGATCATAGCAACACATGTCTTGCAGGGTATCACGAGGGCCGCCCTCCATACAAAGTCATTCATCTCAGCAGCTTCGTTCCAGGAAACTACTCGTGTGCTAACTGAGGCCGCCATATATGGGAAGGTCGACAATCTTGTTGGATTAAAGGAAAATGTGATAGTTGGTAAATTAATGCCAGCTGGAACGGGGTGGGTTGTCGAAAAATGGAAAAGCGAGGCTAAGGCCATGGCACGAGAGCAGGAGACCACAGCGGCGCTGGATGCAGCTGTAGGATGATCCTGGACCTGTCCGAAGTCTCGAAACTCAGTGGGTATATCATCGGATTAAAGCGTGCGTTATGTATTGATTACGGTGATACGAGAATCGGACTAGCGATCTCTGATCTGGAGTGGAAGATAGCTTCTCCATTGAAGGTGATCAAGAGTCGAGGAGTTTTTCAGGAGCTCTTCGATATAATTGTCACACATTCTGTTGGAATCGTGATAGTCGGCGTTCCTGTTTCGCTCGGAGGCGACCGTGCAGGAATGCAGTATGAGAAGGTCCAGAAATTCGTGAATAAACTCAATGAGCTGGCAAAACGCGGCGGCATCAACATAAGTAGTGTCTTTTGGGATGAGAGATTTAGTACAGTCGCTGCGAGTCGCTTCTTGGAAGAGTCTGTTCTTTCACGACAAAAACGAAATCAACACATCGACAAAGTCGCCGCTAGCTTCATACTTCATGGCTTCTTGGAGTATATCCACCAGGCAATTCAGATCGCTGTCCGCGGAGGACCTAGGGCTAGCTGCTAGCATGCCTCAGTGTGGAGCTGCGGCAGCGTCGTGTCCGTGTCGGTTAGTGACCTCTCGTATCAGCCACGTAGCAGCGCCATGCAAGCCTCAACGATTTGATTCGCATTCAAGAGAGCTGCCTGTTCTAGGGGCTGTGAGTATGGCATTGGGACATCAGCCGACGAAATTCTGATTGGTTCACAGTCTAGGTAATCGAAGGCGTCAGCTACGGCAATTGTAACAATCTCAGAACCAATGCCGCAGACAGGCCACCCCTCTTCTACACTCAAGATCCTTCCCGTTTTTTTGATGGATGCCACGATCGCTTGCTTATCAATCGGCCTCAAGCTTACGAGATTCAGAACTTCCACTGATATACCGGCATCTGCTTGCAAGATGTCGGCAGCTGCCAGTGCGCGTTCTACTGAGATCGAGAATGCAGTGATAGTCACGTCTGTTCCAGCCCTCATCACTCTTGCCTTATGGAGTGGTAACACATCCTCATAATCGTCAGCTACCTCAAACGCCTTACCATATAGCATTTCGTGTTCAAGGAAGATCACAGGATTATCGTCACGTATAGCGGCTTTTAGCAACGCCTTCGCTTCATGAGCTGTGTATGGAGATACCACTTTGAGGCCCGGACAATGCGCATACCAGCTCGCAAAGCACTGGGAATGCTGCGCAGCCACGCCTCCAGGAATGCTATTGGGTCCTCTAAAGACAATGGGGCAGTTGAGTCCTCCGCCTGACATGTATGGTGTCTTTGCAGCTGAATTCACAATATGATCAATTGCCTGCATTGCAAAATTAAATGTCATGAATTCCACGATTGGGCGTAGTCCAGCAAAAGCAGCCCCAACTCCAAGGCCGGCAAATCCGGACTCTGTTATTGGTGTATCTATTACCCTGTTTTCTCCAAATTCTTCCAGCAAGCCCTGGCTGGCTTTATATGCTCCATTGTATTTGGCTACTTCCTCGCCTATGAGAAAGACGTCTGTGTTCAGTCTCATCTCCTCTGCCATGGCGTCTCTTATTGCCTGCCTTACTGTGATGGCTGTCATATGAGAACATTCCTTTCCAACTCGCTGCGTTTAGGCCACGGAGATTCAATCGCAAATCGCGCAGCATCATTGATAACGTGCATTGTCTTTTCCTCTATCTTGAGAAAATCAGTTTGCTTGACAGCGAAGTCATTCAAGAGTCTCTTTTTTACCAACTCTATTGGATCGCGCGCTTTCATGGCATCGACTTCTTCCCTGGATCTGTAAGTCGCAGGGTCCGACATGGAGTGCCCTTTGTACCTGTATGTATCTGCGTGTACTATAATCGGTCCTAGTCCGGATCTAGCGTGCGAAATTGCGTCTTGTGCTTTGTCTAGAACATCAAAGAGGTTCATCCCATCTGCCAATAACGTTGGTATGCCAAATGGGTCCCCCCTTGTATGGAGATTTTCGCCAGAGGCGGCTCTCTTTTCGGCGGTTCCAAGGGCGTAATGATTGTTCTCAAGTACGAATATAGCCGGCAACTTCCACAATGAAGCCATATTGAATGCCTCGTATACCTGCCCCTGATTGGCTGCTCCATCTCCAAAGAATATAACTGCAACTCCGTTGTCCTTCCTATAGCGGTGTGCAAATGCGAGGCCTACGCCTATCGGGACCTGAGCTCCGACAATTCCGTTTCCGCCATAAAAGTTGTGCTCCTTGCTATACATGTGCATAGATCCACCATTCCCGTGCGAGCTACCAGTTGACTTACCGCAGAGTTCGGCCATAACAAACTTAGGTTGCACTCCGAGGGTCAGCATGTGTGCGTGATCTCTGTAACTTGTGATCGCACTATCATGCTTTTGCATGTTGTGTGCTACTCCCACGACTACGGCCTCCTGCCCTACGTATAGGTGGCAGTAACCATATATGTGCCGCTGCGTGTATAACTCAGCCGCCTTCTCTTCAAAAAGCCTGGCAAGGAGCATCTGCTGGTACAGATGCAGCGCCGTCTCTATATCCACACTAAATTCCTTTGGTTGTTACCATATGCAATATGCGACGTAGTTTATAACAACTTTGGAGGAATGTACACAAGGACTAGTCCTGGTGTTCTCTGTACTGGCACCTACGTAGTTGACCACGTGATCAAGCCTCCAATTGCAGTTTCAAAATCACTCTTAGTCTGCCATCTGGAGGAATCATAGTCTGATAGGTTGAGTGAGGTGAGATTGAAGTAATACGTACGATGTGATAAGC
>JAIRMJ010000005.1 GCA_031258785.1 Holosporales bacterium
AAGAACGACTACGTAAGAGAGGCATATCAAAAATATGAAAAAAATACAAGAGAAAAGGCCTCGAAAACCTCTGGTGTAGAACAAAATTCGACGTTGCGATTCATACAGGCTTTGGTTGAACCCACCTGTAAGTGGGAGCCGGAATGTGATAGAGCCTTAGTTTTAATGTACATATATGGGTATGGGGCGCACTTCGATATAAAGTACACGAGCACAGTGCCGCAAGAGTGGCAGGTAGTGAATAAAAAAGTACCAGAAGCAATCAATAGCAGATTGCCCCAAAACCCGATACCATATCTTGCACTGGCGGGCACGGCGCAGAGCGTCAAGGAAGATCTAGCGTCTCAGCAGGCAAGGTGGCTTGTTGGTCAGTTACGAGAGCAGACAGTAGCGCCTAACAGACGGAAGGAACTTAGGAAGACGTTCGAAAACTTCATAAAACAGGTATGGGGACGGCTGCAACACCTGAATGGTTGGGGGCTCGATCAAGGAAGGCTAGATGCACAGAAGACGGATATGTCGCTCTGGCTTCTGCACTTGGGCCTGGCGGGGCCGGAAGAGAACCATCAGCATATCAAGCAAGTCTGGGAAGAGGAAATAACTGAGCGGCCAGCCGGCTACATTTGGGATTGGACATCTGATGAAATATCACAAAACTACAACCATTGCCTTGAGGCTTTTCTGGTAGATCTGAAAAGCGAGCTTGACTTCTCCTTAGGCTGGCCCTATCTGGTGGAAGCTGGTCCTGAAATACTGAAAGCGGCGCTGGCTCAAGCAGAAACACAGGAGCGCGTGCAGCTGATCAACCAGGCACATTGTATGCTTCTGCACAACTTAGGAGTGTATCTTTGGTGGCTTGGGATTGGATTCGCGGAGGCAAGCTGCAGGATAATGGATGACGAAATCTATCAAAGCAGGGTAGAATTTGCGACTCCAGGATCTGACCGAATGATGCGGATCTTGCGTGGCCTGTGTATCATGGGATACGCTGATCTGGCTAGAACAATTCTTCGCACGATCGAGGACCAGGCGAAGAAAACAAAACGAACGCCGCTGGATATGACAGAATACAAGGCAGCATGCGCGGCCGTGCCAAAATGTCTGCTGCCTCTATAAGACGGGGCTGGGCCGAAGAGCAGGACGAGGCTCCTGGCTTTGGACCTTGAGCAGCTTAGAGCGGCCCGACACTCTTCTCTGCTCGATTGTCTGGAGTTTGATCCCGTATCAGCCGCGATAGTCAGCTATTCACAACTTCAATCGGCATGACTGCGAAGCACATATCGACCACGGGAACTGCACCAGTAACGGTTGGTTTGATGATTGTTGAGGATTTACTCTCGGCGAGCAAAATAGTTACCTGAGGCGTCTCGATTTCTCTGAGGATCTCAAGTAGGAATCGACTATTAAAGCAGATCTCGAGCGGCTCGAAGGCATTGAACGAAGCATCGATTTCCTCCGTAGCGCTGCCAAGCTCACGGCTTATGCCCGTTAAAGTCAATTTATCTCTGGAAATTTCTAACTTCACTGAGCTTGTCGAATCCATCACCACTGTGCTGACTCTATCAAGTGCCGCCACAAAGTCCTTTGTGTTGACTTCGAGGACCTTATCATTGGACACATTCAGAGCCGCTTTGTATTCCGGAAACGTCCCATTTATCAGTCTGGAGCTAAATTCAGATAAAATGCCATCAGACGTGACAAGGCTAAACAAGATTCTATTCTCAGAGATTGATATCTTGAGCTCCTCGTCACTACTCCCATCGATTAGCTTCAGCATCTCCCAGACAGCGCGCTTCGATACTATGATCGGCTCCATCTTCTGAGCAATCGCGGGAGCACTCGTGCTAACACACGATATCCTGAACAGATCTGTTGCTACAAAACATATCTTATTTTGCCCTAGATCGTTCTCATAGTGCCAGTGGATACCATTTAGATGGAATCGCGTGTTATCCAGCAGCATAGCGACCTTTGCCACATCAATTGCTTTTTTAAAGGTCTTCGTATTCATTTGAAACGAAACGGGATAGTCCATCGCGGCTATTGGAGGAAAGCTGTCTGCCTCTATGTAATGTATGGAGAAAGAGGCTCTGTCGCTCGTCATCTTGATAGAATTTGCCGATTTATCAAATTCGAACGTCACATTTGAGCCAGGAGACATTTTACGTGTGATATCGTGTAGTAGCCCAGCTGGAAGGCAATACTGCCCATCCTCGACAACCTGACAGTCTAGGACATCATTTATCGTCATATCCATATTCGTTGCAGTGATGGACAACCTCTTGTCCGGTGTCGTTGCAAACAGGATATACCCGAGTACCGGTACTGCCTGTTTCTTTTCGATGATCCATGTCGCATGCGCAAGAGCTTTCTCTAGCACCTTTTGGTTCACTGTCAACTTCATTTTTCAATCTCCTTTTGACCTTGAATAATGCTTCTCTATAAAATCATCCATTAGGCGGACGCCAAACCCGGTTGCTCCCTTTCCGGACAGAGCTCTGACTTTATCGTCCCACTCTGTGGCAGCTATGTCAAGATGCGCCCATTTTGTACCTTCACCGACAAATTCTTTCAGAAACATGGCTGCTGTAATGCTACCGGCCCCACGACCACACCCTGTGTTCTTCACATCTGCGATATCAGACTTAATGTCAGATGCATATGACGGATGCAAAGGCAATCTCCATAGCTTCTCCCCAACGTACTCAGAAGACGCCATCAGCTGAGAGGAGAGCTCATCCGAATTCGAGAAGAGCCCAGCGTACTCATGGCCCAAGGCGATCTGTATAGCTCCAGTCAGTGTTGCGAAGTCCACTATCGCTTGCGGGCTAAATCTCTCCTTTGTGTACCAAAGTACGTCGGCTAAGATTAGCCGTCCTTCAGCGTCTGTGTTGTCAACCTCAATTGTCTTTTTGGACATTGAAACCACCACATCGCCTGGTCTTTGAGCCCTTCCTGAGATAACGTTCTCTGCGATTCCTATGACACCTACTACATTGGTTCTCGATTTCTTAAGAGCAAGTGTCTTCAAGGTCCCTATAACAACTGCGGCCCCCGTCATGTCCATCTTCATACGCCACATGTCCTTTGATGGCTTCAGACTCAATCCGCCTGCATCAAATGTAATCCCCTTGCCAACCAATGCGACAGGCGGCATATCCTTTTCTGCCTTGTATTCCATAGCTACGACGTATGAGTTGCGGTCACTCCCTTGAGCAACTGCGAGAAGTGCGTTCATTTCCAGTTTGGCCAGATCCTTCGCGTCCAAGACAGTTACCTTCACTCCTAGCTTCTTGAGTTTGACAGCCTCCTCAACTATCTGTTCTGGAGTCATGACGTTGGCCGGCTCCGTGACCATACTGCGTACAGCAAACACCCCTTCCGCTACCTTAGACAGATCCTCGAACGCATTCCTATTTATTTCCGTATATGATGTTTGACATTCCATGCTTTTAATCTTGGGAGGTTTCTTAGCTGTCTTGTATTTATCAAAGATCCACGATTTTAGGAGGATTCCAGAGGCTAAATACGCAGAGGCAGCTTCTATTCCAACCATTTCAACACTGTTCATGAGGCAGACATGAGCATCCTTGGACCTTATGTGGTTGAAGATGTACCCTCCCAGCTTCTCCATACTCGCTCTGGATGCCATGTCTTTCCTGCCAGCACCAGCCACGACTATTTCCACCACGCGGCCACTCAGAGATATATCAAAACTCTCTATCTTCGCATATCCAAGGTCTTTCGTCGCTTCTTGCATCCTCTTTGGAAGGACCTTATCAAATACCTCCCGCAGCTTATCTTCGGCAAAGCCACGTCCATCCTCATATGCAACAACAATTATTGAATCAACTAGATCGAGTTTTAAAGTCTCGGAAAAAGTAACATTTTTCACGCTAATGCCCCGCTTCGGCCACTAAAATTCTGCACAGCCATTGTACTCAATCCACATGTGGAAATAAACTCATAATATGTTTTTGTATGAGTGTCCAGTTGTTCTATCAAAGCACACGGAATGACGGTGGATCCTGCTCTGGCCATGCTTCGACTGTAGCTCCTTGCATTCCGACGCCGCCGCAAGATTGGCCCATCAAACTCATACAGACAAGGCGAGGATTAGTTCACGGCTTTGTCACTGCTTCCTGGAAAGCGCATTTAGGATTTGTCGTACTACCTGTATTGTCATAAAGTCGCGCATCTCTTGCTCACTTTAGTTCGCAATCAGAATGAGGAGTTCGAATATCCTGGCTCCGGCCTACTGAATTGCTCCCTCGGCATCTTGTTCTGACGTAGTGGAGGTTTCCTCTCCGCTACGTTCTGCTGCCGTGCAGACACGTGCTACAATATTCGCGATTACACCTGGAAACAGCACAACACCAACATTGTGGTTGCCAATGGAGCGAATTGGGGCTTGCAGTCTTATTTGAGACTTCTCCACTATATGCCCCTGCTGTGCCAGTTCTGCTATTATATCTGCTGGTCTCACAGAGCCGTACAAATACCCGGAATCGCTCGCGTTTCGTACGATAACGACAGAAGCTCCATCCATCTTAGCTGCTGCAATTTCAGCAGCTGCCTTGCTTTTATGGTTCCTCGCTTCTATCTCTGCCTGCTTAGATCTAAAGTATTCCAAATTAGCCTGTGTCGCTCTCAGCGCCTTTCCTTTAAGAAGCAGAAAATTTCTCGCGTACCCAGGCTTCACATCCACAACATCTCCTACAGCACCGAGCTTCTCAACAACTTCGAGTAAAATTACCTGCATAAAGCACCTTCTAAGCAAAACCTATGTCAAGACGAACACCACGATTCTATCACTTAACACACCCAAAAGCCACTCCAAATGCACAACAGTAGCAGATGCCATCCATAAGAGGGAATATGGCGAGAACAGCCACCGCATACTATTTTTAAAGAAGGACTACGTGGAACATTTTTATCTGGTATCTTGGAGTACACAATTGCATAAGGTAATTATTTGTGCTTATCACGCAACCAACAAAAACACTTGGTAACGCTTTGTACATATGTTAAAAACATGGACAATCGAAGCGTATATGCCTAACGGCGTGGCGAGCCAGGGGCAAGAGACAGCAGATGTTATACAACATAATATATAAGGGTTTCGGTTCCACGCATCATGTCTTGAATGTACTGAGGTACGTTACATTCAGGTCTATATGTGCTTTTCTAGCTTCGTTTTGCCTTGTATTGTTTATCGGGCCAAAGTTCATAAATCTCCTTAAGAAGCGGCAGGCAAATGGGCAGCCAATAAGGGACGACGGACCGCAATCTCATCTTATGTCCAAGAAGGGAACGCCGACGATGGGAGGGCTAATGATCATATGCTCAGTCCTTTGCAGCACGCTCCTGTTCGCAGATTTGGAAAACACGAACGCTTGGCTTTGTATGGTCGTGTTGCTGGGATTTGGCGGGATTGGAGCAATTGACGATTTCTGCAAGATAAAGAAGTTCGACTATCATGGCATATCTGGTAAAACAAAATTGCTTATGCAGGTTGCTGTTGCAGGAATCTGTTGCTATCTGGCGTTCTATGTAAACCCACATCCAGGGGCTACCAAGCTCTTCTTTCCCATCTTTAAGAATTATCAAGTCGAGCTGGGGGCCTTCTTCGCGTTATGGGCCATACTCGTTATGGTTGGGAGCTCAAACGCAGTGAACCTCACAGACGGCCTCGACGGACTAGCTATGGGTCCAGTTATCATGACATCCATATGTTTTGCTGTTCTCAGTTACCTCGTTGGCAACAGTATCTTCTCTGAGTATCTCAAAATCATGCATGTTCCGGGTGTAGCAGAGGTGTGCGTATTTCTAGGTGGTCTAGTTGGTGCTGGACTAGGATTCATGTGGTATAACGCCCCTCCGGCGAAGGTTTTCATGGGAGATACTGGATCAGTCGCAATTGGAGGTGTCCTCGGGTTTGTAGCCCTCCTCTCGAAGCAAGAATTGATCTACCCGCTTGTGGGCGGGGTATTCGTGATCGAGGCAATCTCTGTGATCCTCCAGGTCTTGTATTTCAAGATCACTGGGAAACGAGCGTTCCTAATGGCTCCTATCCATCACCACTTCGAAAAAAAGGGCTGGTCAGAGGCAACCATCGTATTCAGATTTTGGATCATCTCGATAATGTTGGGAATCCTCTCACTCGCAACTTTGAAGTTAAGATGAAACGACGAACTGTCTTTGTCTACATTTGATGGTGCACGCTGCTTACTCGGGACGAAGGCTGTTTGTGACTTTTATGTCAACGTGAATGCTATTGGTTCACTCATTTAAGACTCTTCTTGAAAGCACATATTTATGTGATTTATTTGAAAACGCTGGGAGTATCAGTCAATCCTATGCCTGCCATATTCCTGGAATTGGTGTGTATAGGAGCCGTCCCAGATAAGAAAAATAGTCTATGATAAGGAGATGCGAAAGAGCAAGCTAAGTAATCAAAAACACAGCGGTACTGTTGATATCTCGATTCAATTGAGGTAGCTCATATCTTTCGCAGCTTTGTCAGTCCATGAGCAATGATCTTTTTCATTTCTGCATCGCCAAGAAGGTAGAGGGACGCGATGTAGACCACTAGACCACCTGAGAAGATGGTACTCATCGCGCTTATCTCCGATAACATGCCAGTTCTTTCGTAGCATGCATCGATGCTCTGTGTTGCGATCCACATAACTAAGGAGGCGACCAATATCTTGACGAGCGTGATGACTGTTGCTTTGTTCGCTTTCCACGACATTTTCATCTTACGACACATTACAAACACATTGATGACCCCAGCAATCGAATTCGCTAGGGCCAGGCCCAGTTCAGCGAGGGGAACAATGAAGATTCCGCCAAGCACTACATTAGCTATTATTGACATGACTGCTGCCCTGATGGGGGTGCTCGCGTCTTTTTGGGCAAAAAGTATCGAGGATGCGATCTTTGATGCGACGTATGCTGGCAGTCCAAGAGCGGCTACCTGCAGCACTTTCGCAGTACTTATCACCGCAGTTTCTGGAAATCTACCATGCCCATAGATAAGAGAGATCAAGTGAACAGAGAGGGCCACGAGACCTACCACTGATGGCAGTGTCAAGCGCATCGTAAACAGCAAAGACTTCTCCTGGATACATCTTGTATCAGACTCCTGTTTTCTGGCGATCCTCTCAGAGATTTCTGGCAAAAGCACGATCCCCATCGAAATACCAAATAGAGCCAGCGGGAGTTGCACAAATCTGTCTGCACAGTGTAGATATGTAACACAGCCAGTTGGGAGGAATGATGCGTAGACTAGACCAGTCAATACATTTACCTGTGCTACGCCTGCTCCTGCCAAGACGGGAGTTAGCTTCTTCAAGAAACTTTTGACCTCTTGAGTCATCCTTATCCTCGTTATGGTGGGCCCAGGAAGCTGGAGCCGCTTGACGTATGCATACATATAGAAAAACTGGAAAATTCCAGATGCTAGAACTCCGTATGATGCTCGGTTCCCAGCCGAGAACGTATCCTGAAATAGCAACAGGGATGTGACGAGAATACAGTTCACTAAAATTGGGCACATCGCAAACTGGAAGAACAGCTTACACGTCACAAGTATGCCGCTGTAGATAGTGGATAGAGAAATAAAGGCAACGCTGAGGATTATTATCCTGACGAAGTCCGTAGCCAGCTCAAGCTTGTCGGCGTGAGCCGTGAACCCCGGGGCCATTAAGATTGTAAACTCCCTTGCAAAGATCATAATAGTCGCAGTAAGCAGTCCAACCACCCAAAATACCAGTGAGAATATGCTAGACGAAAATTCCCTGGCTTCATCGCTTTTTCCGACTGAGTGGAAATCAGCATAATATGGAACAAAGATTGACTGAAAGCCACCCTCTGCGAAAAATTTCCTGAAAAAGCACGGAAATTTAAAGGCCGTAGTAAATGCATCCATCTCGATTGAGGCCCCCAGAAAGTGAGTCATCACGGCTTCTCTCAGGATGCCAAATACCCTGCTTACGATGGTAAGTCCACTTACGGTAAAAAAACCTTTTGCCAGTGACATCCGGAATCTGCTTGCACTTTTTGCACCATGCTGAAGTATATCTTTCTCCGGCTATCATAACAACAAGCTTTACAGACAATCCTGAACTGGGCACTGTACGTCATACAGACACTTAGCGGAAAGTAGAACAGATATGCCCAAACAAATAGCAGTCGGTTGCAGTTGCGTCGGCAATGCGGGCTGATGCGCATGCAGAGAACTTTCTAACTATGCAGAAAAAGTGGCATGACAATTAACTGCTACAGGGATTGAATCTAATATTGCGGGGAAGGCAATAGGCCTTCTCAAAACCGTGTGCAGTTTTGGTTGGTGGCATTTACCACTCGGGCACTACAAAATCTTTCTGTACGATTTTTTGCATGTGGAATTTTTTTGAAGAAACGATTAAATGGTACTTACGGTTTTAGCCGGAGTGAGATTCATGCAACTTGCGGAACATCGACATTTTTTGAATGTTTAGTCAAATTGTTGATCAATTATTCGCGTTACTATCACCGCCTCCGTAAGATGTGCTACAATATCGAGAAGTGTTGGACGAAGTTGGATAACTGAAGAGATGTCGTGGACTGCTGGCGATATAAGGTCTGAGTTTATAAGACACTTCGTAGACAATGGACACAGTTATGAGAAGTCCTCACTTCTTGTGCCGGAGAACGACCCCACGTTGATGTTTACGAACTCAGGGATGGTGCAGTTCAAGGATGTCTTCACTGGAAGGAAATCGCGTTCAACGAGACGTGCTACAACGGCGCAGAAATGCCTAAGGGCGGGTGGTAAGCACAACGATCTCGATAATGTTGGATACACGGCGAGGCATCACACATTCTTTGAGATGTTGGGCAACTTCTCGTTTGGTGATTATTTCAAGGCTGAGGCCATAGAGTTTGCATGGGGACTAATAAGCAAAGTATTTGGCTTGCCGATCGAGAGGCTGCTTGTAACGGTACACTCGAGTGACGAGGAGGCGGCTACGCTCTGGAGAAAAATAGCTGGATTTGAGGACTCCAGAATCATAAGAATCCCCACAAACGATAACTTCTGGAGTATGGGAGATACAGGCCCGTGCGGGCCTTGTACGGAGATTTTTTATGATCACGGAAGTGAGATACCTGGTGGCCCACCTGGCTCTGATGAAGCGGATGGTGACAGGTTTGTTGAAATCTGGAATCTCGTGTTCATGCAATACGAGACTATGCCTGACGGGACGAGGCATAGCCTGCCAAAGCCATCTATTGATACTGGGATGGGACTTGAGCGCATAGCAGCAGTTCTACAGGGCGTATGCAGCAACTATGACATAGATATGTTCAAATCGATAATAGCCAGAATTTCAGAGGTCACTGGCAAGTTTGATGAGGATGGTGGAGTCCATCACAACGTAATTGCCGACCATCTAAGGGCCATTTCGTTCATGATAACAGACGGGATTACACCAGCCAACGAGGGCAGAGGGTATGTACTACGCCGCATAATCAGGCGCGCTATCCGGCATGGATACACAATCGGAATGCGCGAACCGTTCCTCTATAGGATAACCTCAAGTGTCAAGGACATTATGAGTTCACATTACAAAGAGCTGATCGATAGTGAGGCTACGATAGTGCAGGTCGTGAGAAACGAAGAGGAAAACTTCATGAAGACGATAGATAATGGGATGCACATCCTCCAGACCGAGCTAGAGAGGATGGGAGCTGCCAATACCTTTCCAGCCGAGATTGTGTATAAGCTATATGATACATATGGCTTTCCGTTCGATCTAACGCAGGATGTCCTGAAGGCGAGCGGCAGGACCATAGATGAGACAAAACTCACGGAGATGGTAGCAGAACAAAAGCAAACATCCAAGAAAGCATGGGTTGGCACTGGCGACTCGTTTACCGACCGTATTTGGTATGATATAGCAGGAAAGGTCGGACAGACAAAATTCATCCGGGACAAGGATTCACTGGAGTCTAACGTCTTAGCCATAGTTAAGGACGGTCAAGTAGCGGATGTAGCGCAAGCAAACGACGTAGTATTTGTAATTACGCGAGAAACTCCATTTTACGCCGAATCTGGCGGGCAAATAGGAGACATAGGCCAGGTAACGATACCATCCTGCACGACTTGCCTAGTGGCAGTGACGGACACAAAAAACATAGGGGGTATTATCGCGCATGAATGTATAGTGCGGTCCGGAGCTATCAGAATTGGCGATATCGTCCGACTTGCAATAGACTCAAAGAGACGCTTAGCGTGCTCTAGGAATCACACAGCGACTCATATATTGCAAGCTGCCCTGAAACAGATCTTGGGTTCTCACGTTGCTCAAAAAGGTTCTCTGGTCACAAATGAAAGACTGAGGTTTGACTTCATACATAATGGCACAATCGACAGGGAACAGATCAGTGAGATCGAGAAGATAGTCATTGACAAGATTGATATGGCGATGAACGTGGTCACACAAGTGCTACCTGTAGAAGAAGCCAAGAAGTCCGGAGCAGTAGCTCTGTTTGGAGAAAAATACCCAGATCTAGTCAGGGTAGTGACCATTGGAGAAGGCTTCTCCAAAGAGCTCTGCGGGGGGGCTCATGTCGATAACACAAGCAAGATAGGCACGTTTAAGATCATTTCGGTCGCATCTATAGGCTCTGGAATTAAGAGGATTGAGGCGGCTACCGGCCATATCGTGAAGACATACCTTGAGGATGAGATAATCAGACATCTAGAACAGATTGATGTCCAAAGAACACAAATAAAGGGGCTAGAAAAGCAACTCTCAGGACTAAGGTTAAAAAGCGATGCACAAGCGATTGAGCTACATTCTGAGCAGATTGGCTCAACAATGCTGAGATCTGCCATTGTGTGCGATGTGGAACACAAGTCGATCCTCGGTCTCATAGACAGATACAAGCAATCTACGTATGAGGAATGCCTGATGATAGGGAACGAAAGCCCTAAAAATCAAAACATCTCGGTTTGCCTATTCGTCACAAAGCCACTGGCCTCCAGGTTTAAGATAAATGAGGTACTGGAGCACTTGAGCAATTCATCCGGTTTAAAAATTAAGTCAAGCGGAAGAGAAGATTTAGCACAGTTTGGGGGGCTTAGTGTTGCCGATTTTGAAGAGTGTCTGGTGCTGCTTAAAGCGTACATCGGAGGTTAACAAAGATGTCGGGCTCTCCGCAATTGAAAAAGCGACCAGATTGGTTAAAGGTGAAGCTGGCGCGAACTGATGCCTTTGAGGACACCTTGAACGTTATCAAAGGTAGAGAGATATACACGGTGTGTGAGGAGGCTCTATGCCCCAACATCGGCGAATGTTGGCGCAACAAAACAGCTACATTCCTCATAATGGGCAATGTCTGTACAAGAAGGTGCGGGTTCTGCAATATCAAGGTAGGGACTCCGCAGGCGCTGGATAAATCAGAGCCTGAAAAGGTAGCACACGTCATCAGCGAGCTTGAAATAAAGTATGCTGTGATCACATCAGTGACAAGAGACGATCTCCCGGATGGCGGGGCCACGCACTTCGCTCGCGTAATAAAACACATAAGGATGTTCGATAAAACAATCGAGGTAGAGATCCTAACGCCAGACTTCAAATGTGATGAGAATGCAATGAAAATCGTTGCGGATGCAAAACCGGATGTTTTTGGTCACAATCTGGAGATCGTAAAGAGACTGCATCACGAAATTAAAAGGCCACCAGCAAGCTATGATGCATCCCTCAGCCTCTTGAAGAGGATCAAGGCAATCGATGCTACAATTGTCACAAAGACGGGTGTGATGGTTGGAATCGGAGAAACGCGCGAGGACATCCTTGGACTGATAGAGGACGTGGCAGCCGCAAAGATTGACATCCTCACGATAGGGCAATACCTGACGCCAACAACATCTCATTACCCCATCGTCAAGTACGTCACCCCAGATGAATTTGAAGAATACAGAGAGTACGGAGAGCAAATTGGCATAAAAAAGGTCATTTCAGGGCCTCTGGTACGGTCTTCATATAGGGCCAGAGAGGTATACAGCTCGCTGTGCCACTTGGATTGATTGCTGCCTATACGCTAACTGTCATATGTGGCGTAACCCTTGCAATCCAAGACATAAGGCGTGGAAAGGTAGCGCTCAGAGTTCTTGCTTCATTCCTGGCAAGCTGCACCCTTGTCTTCTGCAATACTCACGAGTGCAGCCTGGCTCCATTCGCTGTTTTTGTAACTGTAGGGGGCCTGTATCTTCTCATTACAAAAAAAAGCGCATTCGGAAGCGCTGACTACGTCGTCGCGTTCTCTGTCTCGTTTCTAATGCCGCACGAAACGTGGCATCTATTTGTGCTCTCATGCGGCGTTCTCGGTAGCGTAAGTGCTATAATCTTTAAGTCCAGGAAATTCCCATTCATTCCATCTATTCTTGGAGCGACACTACTTGCCAGTGGTGGTTTGTGGGGACTGTTTGGAAAAGCTTTAGAACCGTGAATTTTTTAGAGTTGTGGTATATTCGTGAAACCAATATCAGTAAACTCCGGCCGCCAGCAAATCTTGCCCGTAATCGTCCATCGTATAGAATCCATTAGGCTGCCTCACTAGCCAAAGTGTGACCTGCAGAGCGCCAGCAGCGAATATGTCTTTCGAATATGCCTCGTGCCGCAATTTCAAACTCTCGTTCTGACCGGCGAAGGTGACCTCGTGGGTTCCAATTGCTGTGCCGCACCTCTGCGAAGCGAATCCTATTGATCCATGCTTTCTGCGTTCTCTGCATGTATATCCGAGAAAGTTGGCAACTTCACCAAATTCCTGGTTACGCGCAGCGGCGATCGTCTTTCCAAACATAATGGCTGTTCCAGATGGAGCATCCTTTTTCAATTTATGATGTATATCCAGGATTTCTGCGTCAAAATCTTCGGCGAGAGCCTTCACAATGGATGCCAGCGCCTTGTTTAGGACAGCCACCAAGAAACTCATATTTGGGGAACAAAACACCGCCGCTTTCTTGGAACACTCCAGCATCAGTTCGTGATGTCGCTCACTTAACCCTGTGGTGCCTACCACAAGTGGCGTCCGCAACTCACCCATGGACGCACCATATTCCAGCATTAACTCTGTCGCTTCAGGCGTAGAAAAATCCACAACTGCATCCGTATTTGAGAACAGATCGCATATAGCATCTCTGCTGGAGATTCTGTTTCCTACCTCGAATCTTCTGTCCTTTCCAGCACACTTCGCAACTAGCTGCCCCATCTTGCCAGTGGCTCCAAGAATTGATAAACGTATGGCTTTCACAGCTTGTCCACCTTGGAACCAGAAAGCTTCAGCCAAATGGTATCTCGTCATCCATTGGGATATCCGACGGAGGCTCATCGGTTCGCGTTTCGTTGTCCATTCCAGGCTTCTTAGCGTCCAAGATAACGAAATCACCCCTAAACTTGCCTATGATCACTTCGGTAGTATACCTCTCGACCCCTGTCTGGTCAGTCCATTTCCTCGTCTGTAATTGGCCCTCGACATACAACTTGGTCCCTTTTTTTACATATCTTTCGACCACCTCAGCAAGCCTATCGTTGAATATCACAATCCGGTGCCATTCAGTTCTGTCTTTTCTCTCGCCAGTTCCTTTGTCTTTCCACGACTCGCTCGTCGCTATGCTGAACGAAGCTACCCTGGACCCATCAGGCATGAAACGTATATCTGGATCTTTGCCTAAATTGCCGATAATCGTTACTTTGTTTAATGACCCAACCATTGCCTCTTTCTCTTCTCTGTCTGCTGCTATAGGTGCCACACCATGAGATTATAGTATATACCGATGGATTTGTGGAGGATTTTAATTGTATTGCTCATGTCTGAACCAAGGCTGCTGTGCGAATTGTATTTTGAATTAGGTATGCTACCTTAGCATACGCATAAACTTACGATTCTTCTGTTAAAAAAAATCGTGAGTTACATTTCATTACGGGCCCAGGTGCTGTGGCATGCACACACTAATGTTGTGCCTGGCCCACACACGGGTGTATACTTCGGTCAGCTACGTGTGCTTTGCATATATGCGTGTGAAAAGTGATCAGCGGAGAAAGTATCTTAGTTCTTAGTGGCATACTTTTCGGTATCGGGTATGTTGGCCTTTTGAGGCAACCCAACATCGTGAAGAGTGTAATATCACTTGAGATCATGATATTTGCAAGTGTCGTCAATTTTGCGTATTTTTGTGGAGACAAGTCGATAAGATCTGGGCACATGGCAATCTTGATAGCGGTAACCATTGGCAGCTTGGTGTGGTCCGTCATATTTTCCATCGTGTGTCTTTGCATATTAGAAAAAAGGAATTCTGATATTTGTCTTGGGGAGAAGCGGTGATAGGTGCGCTTTGTCCAATATCTGCAGCAATGCTGCTCATTTCTGGACTTGCTGGTTGCCTTTTTAGACTTTTTAGGGTTGCCAGGTTCGGAGCCATTGTTTCATGCATTGCATTCGTTATATGTCCTGTCTCCCCAAAACCACTTAAATTTTCTTGGTTTTCGGTGGATGGAATAGACTTTGTGGTATCATTCAGGTTTACGATTGTTGAGAAGCTGATATGCACGACTGTGCTGCTCATTCTTACGTGCATGTATTTTGCGAGAAAGGTGGAGTTAATAAGCGGCACTGTCAACCGGATATTTGGCGTGCTCAGCGTGTTCTCGTTCTTTATGTGCGTGACCGTAATATCTCAAAACCTGTTCCAGCTATACGTTGCAGTCGAAGCAATGGGATTAATTTCAGTGATCCTCGTCGGTATGGAAAAGGAGTCACTCAGACAATCTTCCAAGGTGTACATATTCAATGGATTTGCTGGTCTACTCCTGCTTATAGCGGTAATAAGCATTGGCCTTCAGGCGAAGAGTTTTGATCTTTCGGAGATCGCTGCGTTTGCCGCGCAGCATCCAGCCACGTTATACCCATCGGTCATCTTGCTCACGATTTCCTCCATGTGCAAGGGGGCAATCATGCCATTTTCATATTGGCTAATAGACGCAGTTAAGGCGCACATTTTTGCTTCGATTTTGATTCATGCTGGCACGATAGTGGGCGCCAGCATAGTCCTGATGGCCAAATGCCATTTTTTGTTTATGCATTTCCCAGGACTTTTGGATGTAACGCTCGTATTTGGTATTACCACGGCATTGTGGATGGCGTGCTGTGCCCTCTCTCAAGACAACATCAAAAGGGCAATGGCGTGTCTGACATCGTCATCTGCAGGGCTGATGTTCGTAGCTTGTGGTCTGCAACGCTACCAACTCGCGATCCTGTATTTCATATGCCATGCATTTTTCAAAGCTCTCATATTTCTCAGCTTTGCTTACCTGGTCAGCGCCACTTCAGGAGAGCAAAATATACTGAAAATGGGTGGTCTAAGTAAATTTGCACCTAAGGTAAATCATCTGATCTGGATCACGTTTGCTGCAGCCGTCGGTATCCCGTTTCTTCCCGGATTTTTTGCAAAGATTACTCTGATGGAGACAATCCAACTTGCGAATCTGCCTGTTCTTGAATTCATGATAGTGACGGTCAACGTTATCACGATCACAGCAATGTTTAGGATAATTTTCGTTTCGATGTACGGAACATCAAGGATGGACGACATAACGCTAGCTAGGGTAATAAACTCGAGTACATACGATACACGACCGGTTTGGAGCCTCTGGCTAGTCTCAGCGTTTTGCGCGTACTGCGCGTGGGATATTTTCGGATATGGAGAATTATCATTCAGCAGCGTTAGTGGAACTGTCTTTTCTCGCAATATTTTTGATTATTTTCTAGAGGAACTGGCGGAAGTCCTACAGGTGGGGATCGCCTTACTTTTGGGCTTGATCTTCGCGCGATACTCCCGGACAAAGATCAGTTCGAAGAACGCTGGGCCGTGTATCTCAGCAATTATGGAGAATTGGAAATATGAGCGTGTGTGCGATTCCATACAGGCAATGGTCACGAAGAGTGCGGGATGGCTCGATATTGCCAATGCACGGATGGCTAGCACAATCAGTAGGCAATTTTTAAGGATGCTATACATGGCGGCATTTTCACTCAGCAGCAAACATAAAAAACTGTTCTGTTCGTACGTAACATGGAGTTTTTGCGGAATCACGGCTATCTTGCTGGTACTTCTGTTCGGATAATGCCGCTAGATGACATGAGAACAGGCACCGGACAAAAATAGACTCTTAACACGTTCTCAGTTTTCATGGCATTGCCACCTATGAGGCCGCCACGTACCACTTGCAATTCTAGATGTTGCTATTGTACAGTTTGTGACAGTGCTGGATATCAACAACCATAGCAACCGAAACAATGAAAGAATATATGACGATAGCCCAGGCGAGGGCTGGCCTCAAGAAGAAGGAGTTCTCATCATTTGAACTCACAAAGTACTATCTTAACAAAATAGAGGAACTTGCTGATCTCAATGCCTTCATAACTGTTGATCAAGAACGTGCGCTTACTTGTGCCAAGCAGGCAGATTCTAAGATAGCGAGTGGAGAGGACGGTATTTTGCTTGGTATTCCAATAGCGGTAAAAGACCTGTTTTGCACGAGAGGAGTGCGTACCACTGCAGGCTCGAAGATTCTATCGGAGTTTGTTCCAGAGTATGAATCTACCGTCACTCAAAATATGTTGAACGACGGGGCAGTGTTCATTGGCAAGACAAATATGGATGAATTTGCCATGGGGTCTGCAAATATCACGAGTTTTTTTGGCCCTTGCTTTTTGAGGTATCGGAGGAAAACTGATCCGTCCATAAGACTTGTTCCTGGCGGCTCATCCGGTGGATCTGCAACAGCTGTAGCGTCCGATCTTTGCATCGCTGCAGTCGGATCTGATACAGGTGGCTCAGTTAGGCAGCCGGCCGCTTTTTCTGGCCTTGTTGGGATCAAGCCGACATATGGAGTGTGCTCCAGGTGGGGTATGATTGCCTTCGCCTCTTCGCTTGATCAGGCCGGTCCACTCACAAAAACAGTCGAAGATGCGGCCATAATGCTGCAGTCCATCGCGGGTTATGATGAGAAAGACTCAACATCTGCGAACATTAAAATACCAAATTATTCTAAGAGCGTCGGTGAATCTGTCAGAGGCATGAAGATTGGTCTCGTCAAGGAGTACGCTGACGGGCTGAGCCAAGAAACCATCGATTTGCTCGGAAGAGCGCGCCAATGGCTTGTAGAGGCTGGTTGTGAGACAGTGGAGCTTTCTTTGAAGACGACGCCATATACTCTGCCTGCATATTACATCATAGCTCCAGCCGAAGCATCCTCCAATTTGGCACGATATGACGGAGTAAGGTATACACGCAGATCGGAGCAATATACAGATCTTGACTCACTTTACATCGAAACTAGGACTGAAGGATTTGGCGAAGAGGTCAAACGTAGGATACTGACTGGGACGTACGTCCTATCAGCAGGCTACTATGACGCGTACTACAGGCGCGCCCTGAAGATTCAGAAGATGATAAAAGATGATTTCAAGAACAATGCATTCAGTAAGGTGGATCTGTTGCTAGTCCCAACGACCCCCGGGACATCATTCGGGATAGAGGAATCGAGCAAAATGACTCCAGTGGAGATGTACCTCAATGACGTATTTACAGTAACGGCGAACATAGCTGGACTGCCTGGAATCTCAGTTCCAGCCGGTCTTTCGCAAGATGGACTTCCCATGGGTGTGCAACTTATTGGGCCAAAGTTCAGAGAGGCAAAAATCTTTAGAGTGGCATCAGTCATAGAGCAGTCTGCCGGCTTTGAAAAGCTGAGAGAAGGAATCATAATTGCCTGAGGGCTGCACGAAAACCATTGAAACGGCCAGGAAGATATAGCAGAATGGTGGGATCAATGTCGGCGGAGTAGCTCAGTTGGTTAGAGCAGCGGAATCATAATCCGCGTGTCGGGGGTTCGAGTCCCTCCTCCGCTACCAGTGCCTTTATAACGGGATACGAGATGAAGATCAATGTGAATGACATAAGAGTAGGGAATGTTTTGGAGCATAATTCGAAACTTTGGATAGTTACCAAAACTCAGCACGTCCAGCCTGGCAAGGGTGGTGCGTTTATGCAGGTCGAAATGAAGGAAATGCGCGGCGGAACGAAACTCAATGAAAGGTTCAGGGCTGCTGACGTCGTTGAGAAAGTTTTCCTTGAGGAGATGACGTTCCAGTTCCTATATAGGGACGGAGACGAGCTGCATTTCATGAACCGGGAAACGTATGAACAAATTCAACTTCCTGCTGATTTGGTTGGTAACAGTATCGCGTTTTTGACTGACAACATGCAGGTTACCATCTGCATGTATGATAATGAACCTATCAGCGTCTCCCTACCGCAGACTGTTACTCTCGAAATAGCTGAGGCGGAGCCAGTGGTAAAGGGACAAACAGCTGCGTCTTCATATAAACCTGCGACTCTGTCTAATGGTGTAAAGATTACCGTCCCGCAACATATAGAGGCAGGGACATTTGTGGTGGTGGATACATCAAGCTCGTCGTATGTTGAAAAAGCGAAATAACAGTAATGAGCGGATCTGCGTACCTACATATAATGAAAAAGGCGGCAGAGAAGGCTACCCCTAACCTCATACGCGACTTCGGTGAACTTGAGAGGTTGCAGAATTCGAGGAAGAGTTTGGATAACTTCGTGGAGCTTTCTCGTAAGAAGGCGCAAGAGCGAATTGTCAAAGAGTTAACAGGAGCGAGGCCGGATTTTCTGGTCGTTTGTGACGCGGCAGATCACTTGGTAAATCCGAACGAACCAGAACAATTTACGTGGCTTGTTAAATCGATTAGCGGTGTAACTAATTTTGCCAGGGGCATTCCATACTTTGCGACGGCCATAGCCCTGATGCAGGGTCCTGATTTGATAGCGGGCATCACGTTTGACCATTTAAAAAGCGACTGCTTCAAGGCAGAACATGGCAGTGGGGCATTCATCAGTAACAGAAATAGGCTGCGAGTCTCGGGGAATGAAGCAATTACCGGAGCCATTGTGGCTCTGCATACGTCCCCCAGCATCAGCACTATGCTGATTGAAATGGGGGCACAACCAAGGACAACCGGGTCTTTGGCCTTGGATCTCGCGTACCTCGCTTCCGGGAAGTATGACTGTATCATCGCTCATGCAGCCTCGTTCTTAGACATAGCAAGCGGAATCGTCTTGATAAGGGAGTCCGGTGGTCTGTTGAATTATTCACGGAACAATGCCGGAGAAGCTGTTTGTGATATTGTAGCAGCTGCCGCCCCTGTCCTGATGAGGTCTGTCAGTGAGGCGCTGTCTGCTGCTCATGCGTGAAGGCTAGATTTTAATCTTATCGGCGCCCACGCGCCTTCGCTAGGCCTCTGTTCGCGTAATACTGTTGCAGCGCGCTGATCACGTTACTGATAGTCCAATAAATCACCACCCCAACCGGGAACGAGGCGCATATATACGTGAACATCACGGGCATGATCAGCATGAGGTTCTCCTGCATCTTCTGTTCGCTGGTTTTCTTTTCCGTTGCTACTGTTTTTTTGCTGGTAAGCTTCTGTTGTATTAGCATTGTTACGCCCATTATAAGCGGCCACAACCCGATCCTGAGGAACCCAGGTGGCGCCCAGTCAATAAGGCCAAATAGGTTAACTATATACATCTGGTCTGGAACAGAGAGGTCGTTTACCCAACCAAACAAAGGGGCTTGCCTCATCTGGATGCTGATGAAGAAGACCTTGTAGAGACAGAAGAAGATTGGAGCTTGAAGGAGCATCGGCAAACAGCCTGATAAAGGCGAGATCTTCTCTTTCTTATAGAATGCCATGAGCTCCTGATTCATCCTTACCTTGTCATGAGCATATCGTTGCTGCAGAGCCGCGATCTGCGGCTGCAGCTCCTTCATCTTAGCCGCAGATCTGAATGATTTGTTTGTAAGAGGATACGTTAAAAATTTGAATAGTAGTGTTAGCAGTAATATCACGAGACCCATATTTGAGATGTACCGCGCCAGGAGATCCATTAGCTGGATGAGCGGCTTTGTTATGATAAAGAACCAGCCGAAGTCGATCGCCATCTCGAATCTGTCAATCTGGAGATTTTTGGCGTAATCCCTAAGGAGGCGGATATCCTTCGGGCCAGTATATAGCCTATAACGTACGGTGACTGTCTTGCCACTCCCCACCTTGATGTCTCTTTTAGACGAACTTATTATCTTGTAGAGATCCTCTGATTTCCTGGAGTAGGCTAATTTTGTTCCCTTCTCTGTATTGATTAACGCGCAAAGCCAGTAGATATCGGTGTAGCCAAACCAGGTCGATTGGTTCAGTTTCTGAGTCCCTTCGACGTCGCTGTATTTGATTTCTTCAATGGCATCGTCTTTCTGTCCGACAAAGCCCTCATGAACCACAGCGTAGTTGCCGTGGCGCGGGTTCTTTGCCACCAATTCTGATGCACTGGCAACCTTCAGACCGCCCATCGATGTGTTTTTAATTTTATCTTCAATCGTTACAAGATATCGATCATCCAGTGATATCGTCCGCTCGATAAGGAGCCCACCCTTTGTGTGTGTCCTCAATGTTACAGTCGATTTCGATCCATTAGCCTTGCTGTCTGCCCATACAGTCGATTCGGCAACTGCCTCATGGTTGATTTTTTCATTGTACGTTATGGAGTAGTAAAATTCGTGGCTTGTTCCTTTTGGAGTAAGTAGCATCACATTTTTACTACTTGGCTCGATAGTCTCTTTGTAATCCTTCATGGTTATGCAGTCAATGATTCCACCATTCAGGTTGATCGAACCGACCAGACGAGCATTCTCTATCGTTACTCGGGGGTCTCCACGCGTCAGCGCCTCGTCAACTGACATTCCATCCATGTCATCAGTCTTGTTGCTGTCTTCATCTTTATTAGCTTCACTATTCTCATCTTCCGTATCCCCCACTGCATCTTTTGGCTGTTGGACTTGTTGTTCTGCCTGCGGACTTGAAAAAAAATAGTTGTACCCGAACATGATGGCCCCAAACACGCAGGCCGCTACTATTAGGCTTTTTGTTTCAGGTTGATTGTTGTTATCAAGGGACATATGAGTTACTTAATTTCTTGTTTTTTATTTAATTGGATCATATCCATACTTCTTATCTTTGCCAAAGCCCGGGCGACATCTCGATAGCCGTACACACGCGAGCGTTCCACCCTTTATCGCTCCGTATTTTTTAATCGCGTCCAGCGCATACTCAGAGCAGGTCGGTATATAGCGGCAGCATGGCCGCCTCCCTGCAAAAATCACCCTGTAAAGCCCTATCAGCCCCATCAGCACCCTACTCGCTAAGTTCATTGCTTGCTTTCCATTTTGATCTTCTCATACATTGCAGAAAATCCGACTTCAGAGCCAGGTATAGTCGCTGATACGCCATCGGTTTCGCTATGAACACAAACGAGTACCCGCCCGTGAACTCTTTTTCGTTCTCTCTCACCAGGCTTCTCAAACGTCGCTTGACCTTATTGCGTTGAACTGCCTTGCCGACCTTCTTGCTGACGACGTAGCCCACTTCTGGCACGGCTGCTGCCTGTTCCTTGCACACAGCTATTAGCGAGACAGAGCCAGCCCTGGCACCGCTCTTTCCTATCTTCATGAATCTCGCTCGTTTCTTGATTGTTCTTGGTTGCACCCAGTCCACCTAGCGCTAAACACATAGCCGTTTTCGGCCCTTCGCTCTCCGCGCAGCAAGAACCCTTCTGCCGCACGCTGTTGCCATCCTAGCGAGGAATCCATGTCTTCTTTTCCTGACTAAATTGCTCGGCTGATATGTTCTCTTCATCGTTCTTCTATCCCTCTCATCAATCTATCTGCATTTTATCTTATATCTTGATGAACGTACATAACATTTATTCATTGAACAGGGGCGGAGCCCTGACGTTCATTTTGTTCTGATTTTAGGAAGAACCTTGTTATCAGGAGGGCAACGGTAGAAACACACAGACTGTAGACAAATGCGCTCCTCCCTCCTCCTGACTTGTCCCAAATTCTACCGGCTATCGTCGATGAGAGGAAGTATGCAGTACCGATCACGATGTAATATACGCCTATCGCTGTTGCCGTGATATGCTTATCGATTCGTTGAGTTATTATGGACAGAAAGAGTCCCTGTATAGCGGTCATTTGCCCACCCCACAGGAAGGCCCCCACGAAAACCCCGTTAATACTTTTCCAGAATATGAATGAGAGGTTAGCTAAGATCATACAGATCATACAAACCCTTATCAAATTGACACGCCCATATCGGTCCGCTAGGAGTCCGATCGGGTAGGAGAGGAGAATTTGACCGATGCTGACACACATGCTCTCCGCACCAGCGCATGTTTTAGATATGTATTGGTTTGCGTAGAGTGGCAATAAAATCTCTGAAAAATGGCCCATCTCATAGATAAAAGCCATCATGATTATCTTCCAAAACACGATATCTAATGAGTTCAAATATTTCCTTTGAAATGGGCTGTCCAGTTTTCTTCCGCTTTCGTCATTTTTTTTCATTAATGTTCGCCAAAGCTTCTTCGTCGAGGCCAACATCGAATCCGACTCACCTGGGATTTTGATGCTCACAAGACAGACGATAGCCACAACCACAGGGATTGCAGCACACATAAATACTGTTCTGTAGTTGTCGGCGGTTAGATACATTATTAGTATCGCAAGCGGACTACCAACGAGACAGCCTATAGTCTTGAGCGTTCTGCTAAACCCATAAGCTTTTCCACGATCTTTTGGCTTACTTATGTCTGCGATCAACGCATCTCTAGGGGTAGCTTGCATGCCATTCCCAACGCGTTCCGTTCCCTGAACCATAACGATCGTGTACGCAGAGCTGACAGCGGAGAGCATCGTCCTGGCAAATAGCGTTATAACGCATCCAAACATCAGAATTAGTTTCCTCTCGCAGAGGTAATCGCTCACGACCCCAGACAATATGCGACATGCAAACGAGATGAACTCGACGATACCTTCCGTGACTGCGACTGTGGTTTTGGTGGCATGCAGTTCAGTTACCATGAACATGCCAATCTGGCTATAGATCATGGTTGTCGACATCCCAAGGAACAATCCAAAGAACGAGATCGCAAACACACTCTTCGGAATCCCGCCGTATATGCTAGCAAACCACAGCTTACACGCCACTAACGCGGATCCATCAACATTAGAGCTCTGCTTCCTTTTGTTGGTCCGACCAGGCATCTCACCCACTCTGCAAGCTAATTTTGCAACATATAGCACATTTTACCGAGCGCATCAACAAGTTTATATTTCTATGTAATCTCGTGAGGTTAATCTAGTGGCCTGCCCTGCATAAGTCACGCTGCTGAAGTAACAGTTTCTTCAAAGGAAATAGGTAAAGTACCTACATGGTAGCGGAATAAGGCAAGAAAGGAGAGAACCATTGATGAGTTGTAGTGGGAGAGGACCAATAGGAAGAGGGTGATTTGGCGCTTATGGGCTAAAGACAGCTTGCAGAACGATTGCGGTTGTGTTATACTGACAGCAGATGCGTGTGTTTATATGCATTTTTCCCAAAAGAAACGAGAGAAATTTCCCTTCCCATTTCTGCAAATTTTTCAAAAAAAGGAGAACGACCATGACAACGACTATTGCAATATTGAAAATTGAATCTAATTCCGGGACACTGCTTGTCTCTGCCGATGCAAGACAGGAGATTTCCCCGGTCACAAGACACGAAATCCGCAGGAACATCAACTTTGAGCCTATTAGTACAAATATACCAACCAAGCTGAGATGCACGATAGAGACCAAGGATCCTCCCGATCTTTCCGAATTGCAGCTAGGGGCTTTGTTCAAGATTTATTCGATTATGAGGTGCCGTCAAAATGACATCTCAAAGCAGCTAGATTCTTACGTGGAGGACTCGCTGGAAACACACGAGGATCACGTGGCGTACCGTCCCATCTTCAATATGTTTCTCACAAACTTCAGTTGTCGCGACCACAGCGTCAATGATCCATTATGGAGATTCGAATTCGAGGAGGTGTAATGCGAGCTTTTCATGAATTCGCGCAGCTTCTATCTTTACCTTTATACTTCCACCTCATATAGAGTACGAGGCCGGGAAGATTAGAGAACATGCACACCAGATACACCGTAGTCCACGAGAACAAATCAGCCAGCATCCCGCCGATACCATACGATATTATTCTTAGGGCGGAGCCCGTAGAGAGAGCCATTGTGTATATGTTTACATTACCACATGAGAGGTCTGCCATAAGCGATCTAAATACAACATTTGAAAAACCAAAGATGAAGGTCTCAATGTTCACTATAAGCGTTAGGCACGGTATGCTAACCGGGAACATCGCCAAATATATGAATCCAAGCGCTGCTGCTCCTTGCAGTACAAACGCCAGTGGTACGCTCTTTTTGCTCCCGTATTTGTCGATCGTGTAGCCAGCTGCAATGCCGCTTATCATCATTGACACGACACCTACTAGGTGCGCTATATTCGCGAATGCCAGCTTTTCCACCCCAAGAGAATACAAGAACATGCTCTTCAGGCAGTTGATGCAACTGTCAGCGAACTTGAATGCTATTAGCAGACAGGTCATCGCCAAGATTCCATGCTTTTTGAAAAACCCGAAGCACATTCTTACATAACTCCCGATGGAGCGGATTTGCTGAGTGCTCGCCTCTTCAGTGTCTTGCATATTCGGCATACAGAACGTTGTGAGCATCACGGCAAGAGATATGCCACCTATGACGATATATGCCAATGTCCAATTCAGAAAATTAGCCAAGTATAGGATGCAGGCTCCAGAAAGAAACATCCCTATTCTAAAGCCGGCATTCTCGATCGCAGTGATGAGCCCGAAATTGCCTTGCTCGAACAAACAGAGTTTGATGTGTGCGGTTATCACATCGTGTATTGATATAGCAGTGACTATCACAAAAATCACAGTGCCTAGTACTGGAAGTGTACAGAAACCTGCCAACCATCCAAGAGCAGAAAGGAGTATAAGGACGAGGACCTGCGACGCATATGCTATGACTTTCACTATATCCATATGGTGCCTGTATCTTGAGATCATGCTCCTTATGAAGGGAGACATTGCGAACTTCCATGCATACGGTATGGTTGCAAGCCAGACATATGATACAGCCCTGACGTTAATCCCTCTTTCCATTAGCACGAATGAAATTGCCTGGCTTGTTCCGAGCATTACAATCCCGCTGAGGAGTGCTCCCATAAAAAGGAACAGATTCACGGAAGAGCTTTGTTTAGAGTTCTTTGCGAACATTCAGATACCGCGTTTGAACCAAGTAATGATTCGCTGCCAAATTGATTTGCCGCTGTGTTGACTGATCTTTGCCACAAAATCTCCAAGACAGAAAATAACGCTGCCAGCTACGGCCGCAAACGACGCGGTTTTTACAAAATCGTGGGACCCAATCGTTCCTATTGGCTTGCCAAGTCTGACAGAGGTGTCACTGAAGTATTTGTTGGCTTTTATAAATTCGCTTAATCCAGAAAGTCTGCTGCCGCCCCCAGTTACGACTACCTGCTGAATCAGTACCTTATCCGCCCCGCAGTTATATACGTGCTCTTGGACGAGATCCAGTAGCTCTGAAAGGCGCGCTGTAATGATAGAGTTCAGAGTGCTCTTTGACACGTTCTGTATGTGCTCCTCACCATACTCGTCTATCCGCGATACTAGCAGCGATTCGTCGTTCAGTGCAGCTCCAGTGGACACTCCGTAGAGTATTTTCAATCTCTCTGCATTGGATTTTGTGGTTCTAAGAACAACGGCTATGTCGTTCGTTATGTGCTGACTACCAAGCTGTATCGCTCCGAGATACAGCGGAACTCCGTCATGCATGCACATAATCGAAGTTGTAGAGCCGCCAATATCTATAAACGTGATTCCAGAGGCAATTTCGTCATCTAGTGCAGTAGCCAACGCGGCAGCGTATGTGGACGATGTAAAGCCCGTCACTTCTATATTATTCCTGCTTAGGCAGCTAGTTATGTTGCCTAGCAATGATGATGGCGCTGTCATGACGTGCAGGACTGCTCTCAGCTTGTTGCCTACCATGCCCATCGGATCCTGAAGATTGTGCGTATCGTCAATCGAGTACGAGACGGGAAACGTGTGTATGACGTCACTTGACTGTCCAACAAATGCTGCAGTATCAAAATTTAATAGCGAGCTTATGTGCACGTCATCCACAGGGAGATGTCCTATGTCTATTTCCGTCTCAATCGCATGCGATGCAATGGCCCACGTCGGCAGGGCGACAAACGCAGATTTTATGGATCTCTGAGCCTCTTTTTCTGCAGATGAGATTGCCTCCATCATGGACTCTTCCAGTTCCTCAAGGTTTGTTATTGTGTTCCTCTTGATGCCCTTCGCTAATTGGTAGCCAACCCCGATAACCCTTATCTCCCATCCAAATCCGAGGGCAGATTCGGTTGGATCCTTTTTCTCTCCCCTAGCAATTGCGGCACATACAGTATTGGTCCCAAGACCCAGAACCACGACCTCTTTCTTGAAATCTATAATCTTTCTCAACAATGACCAAGAGGCAAAAACACGAACAATTCACAGGGGTCATAGTACTATAGAGCGATATTCTCAGGCCATATGTTTTTGCTGATAGATTTGTTTTGTCCCCAGTCTATCACTTCGATAATTGCGTATGCCACTACATACTCCTTTTCATCGCTTACTGAAACAAAGACTCGATGGTTTCCCGCCCCAAGGTTTTTCAAAAGTGTCCCGGACAAACTCGCTGTTGGTCTACCGGTGACATCGTGGCTAGTTTCTATGTCATGCCACGAAGCCCCCTCCGTCTTTGATACAGCCTTCGCCACAGCCTCTTTTATCGAGAATACTTTTGCAAACGACGAGCTACGCCTGCCGCGTTTCTCCCATTCGTCTATTTCATCATGTGTCAGGATCCTTTGCGCAAACCTGTCAGGGTATCTCTGTAGTAGCCGCTCTATTCTCCGTATGGCTAGGATATCGATCCCAACCCCGAGGATCATATTTATCTCGCTACAAACGGTATGAGTGCTAAAATCCTGGCCCTTTTGATTGCTTTCGATAGTTCTCTTTGTTTTTTTAGCGCTTGCGCACTGATGCGACTCGGTATTATCTTCCCTCGCTCAGAGATGAACTTTGTTAGATAACGTACGTCCTTGTAGTCTATGCCTTCACATTTTTGCTGGTCCTGCCGCTTCTCTGTTTCTTCGCGTATCTCTTCTGTCATACCTTTTTCTCCTCAATCCAATCCTATTCTTGCTCAGACGGCGCGTGGCCATCCCTGAAATTCCTTTTCATCAAGGCAGATGGGTTGTTATCTAGTTTTTCTACCCTAACTATCAAGAACCTTATCACATCTTCGTTTATTCGGAATTTCCGCTCTAGTTCTTTTATGCACTCCGGCGGGCACACAACGTTCATCAAAACGAAGTGTCCCCTCTTATTCTTTTTGATCGGGTAAGCCAAAACTCTGAGCCCACAAAACTCTGTCTTGGTGACATCGCCCTCAACGTCCTTGATCGTTCCCAGCGCGTCACTAGCTATGGATTCCACGTGACTAGAGGAAGCGTCCTGCTTCACTATAAACACGACCTCATAAAAATTCATCTTTATTTCTCCTTATGGTTGACCGAACAGGCCAGTCAGCCTATCACTCAGATCCAGCAATAGGCAAGGTTTCTCACAAAATCTGAGGCGAGTGTAGCACAAAACGCAGCTGAGTTGTAGTGATTTTCTGAAATTCGTAAGAGAGTCTGCTTTATAACCATTGTAAGATGGTCTGTTTAGAAACAGCAGTGAAAACTGTGCAAATGGTGACGTTGCTTGCTTTTTTGGGGTGTATAGTATAATGTTAGCGCGGTTGCTGGGGCCACTGTTGGTGAAACCTCGAGTGTGGGCTCCAGCGAGTGCATATACGCAGAAGAGGAGCTGGAAAATACATGACAAAGAGAATAGCTGTCTTGATGGGGGGGTGGTCACAAGAGCGAGAGATATCATTAAGTTCTGGACAAAATATCGCAAGGGCGCTGAAAGGTGCCGGCTATGATGTGCATGAGATAGATATTGAAAGAGACCTTCTCCGTCTAACTAATGAGCTGTACGCATGCAATCCAGATTTTATTTTTAACGCACTACATGGGGAAGGTGGAGAAGATGGCACAATACAAGGTGTTCTTGAATTCTTCGGTGTCCCATACAGTAACAGTAATGTACTTGGTTCTTCTATAGCCTTCGACAAGGCGGTCTGCAAGTCGCTCGTTAGGGCAAATGGCGTAAGAGTAATAGATGGGTGCGAGGTTCGTGTAAACGATATACAAGCGATTAACTCAGGCGGTATCTCAATGGAATATCCATTTGTAGTTAAACCAGCGACTAATGGTTCCAGCATTGGTGTATTCTTGATCTTCAATGAGCAGGATCTGGCTAGGCTGAAAGGCACAAATTGGATATTTGGAAACAAGATACTTTTGGAGAAATACGTAAGTGGCCGCGAGTTTACGGTTATGATTCTAACTGGAAAAGCGATGGGGGCTCTGGAAATAACATACCAGCGTAAGTTCTACGACTATAAGAGTAAATATGAAATCGGTGGCTCCACGCATATTTCAAGTTTCGAACTTAATGAGGCAGTGATGGACGAGATGTTCAAGGCATCAGAGATCGCTTTTGACGTATGTAGATGCAACGGTTTGGCAAGGACAGATTTCATATATGATAAGGAACATGTATATTTCTTGGAGATAAACACTCAACCTGGAATGACCGAGCTATCCCTGGTTCCAGATATAGCCAGGTTAAACGGTACCTCGTTTATCCAGTTACTAGAGGTACTGATGCAACAGTCCTAATATTAGATCTTAACTCCATTACCGTCCCAAACTCCATTCCTATCCAGATTATAGGTAGCAAATACTATGTAGTTTATGGTGATGGTAGCAGTACTCAGAACTTGGTGCGTACGATTTCCCACTACTACCTCGCCTTACCTACCCTATCAGACTATGATTCCTCCAAGTGGCAGAAGTGTCCACACTTCAGGAGACACGTTTAAGAGCGTGGGTACATGACCGTATATGTAGATATGATGAACAAATAAATGGTACTGATTTTAACAAAAATGTGCTACGCTGCTACGCGCACGTTATAGGAGAACTTGGCAAAGAGCTTATGAATTTTTCTTTGAAGTTCGCAGCTTTGTTGGCTGAGGGCGTATGTTGTGCGAATGCAAGTTTCAAGGCAGACGCTCCAAAAGACTACAAAGATGAAGCAAGATATGGATTTGGATCTCTGTTGAGAGGAGAAAACTCTGTCATACGCAAATACCTCAATCGCAAGCCTAGCTCTGCAGATGAGGACAGTAAGGACACACAGATAGAGGGCACAAAACTGGATACCGAACCGTCTCCAAGAGATGATATTTGGACGGCAGCCCAAAATGAACTCAAAGGATTCCCGTTTGAGCTCTTGGATAAGAAATCTTGGAAGATCGAGACCGAGACCGTAAAAATAAGTAAGTTCGATGAAACTGGGAGATGTTCCTACAAAATAACCATCGTTATTTTAAGTGACACAGAGTTTTCTGTTTCGGTTCAATCAGCTCAGGATTCTAAACAACGCCTTAGGTGCCACGGAGAGGTTCTCAAAGAAAACATCTTAAAGAGAATTGCAGACGCGAAGAAGAAAAAAACTGCAGAACGGGAAGCAATCGGCTAGCACCGATCTAGTTAAGACTATCTTTGGACGCTGCTTATACAACAATAGAGACAAAGGTTGCATACTGTCGGATTTGTAAGGAGATGCATAAGGTAATTGGAACTGTGGTATCTTGGACATGGATTAACGAATGGCCGTGCCAACCCCACTGGCTTGCTGTCTATCTGCTCTTTTCGAGTCAATATCTAAAGCAAATGGTACCAAAAGACATCTAAAGGCGCTAGAGCTGAAGAATGATTACTTTAGAAGAGTGCGTGCAAAAGGAGAAAGCTGCCAAGATAGAGGATTAAGCGAGAGAACTGACTGTTCTTTACCTAATCAAGCCCAAGTTAACCAAAAATTAACGATTCTGCCATATAATCACTAAGAGGGGCCGGAAAACAGAATACGAAAATGATATGGGGAAGCAACAACTGAAGATTTTTGCAGTCGGAATACTCCTAGTGGCCGCCCTTGGGTTTCTCTACTGTTGGAGCGATGCTATCAGCCCACGCAACACCGGGACATATTTCGACTACGAGAAGCTGGCGCGATCTGCGATAGTCATAGCGATAGCAATAGCGATCATCAGAATGGTTTTTCTCTCCTTTATAAGCCCACTTGAGAAAAGGCATCAAAAGCAGGTACCAAGTGTCATAAAGTACCTAATTGGCGCGGTCATACTAGCCATTGCAGCGATTTTCATAGTAACCAACGTATATGATCAGTCTGCACTTATCCTATTTATCGGCCTCGGGACATCAGGTGTAGGTATCCTGTACGTCGCTCAGGATTCTCTGAAAGATCTGTTTCGAGGCATTGCGATCGCATTTCAGGGTATCTACAAGGTCGGCGACTGGATAAAATTTCCAGATGGTACCGTTGGGCAGATAACAAAGACCAATCTCACAAGAATGGAATTGACCCAGGTAGATTCAACAGTATTGTACGTCACGAATAGTATGGTAACAAACCAGGCTATGGTAAATCTCAGCCGCCCGGACACGCCGTTCTACGGCGAAGTTAAGGTGATGCTCGAGCACGACGTTTCAGTTGAAAGAGCAAGAAGGATGCTACTCACGGCAACGATCAATGCTCACGGAATCGCTGATAAAGATGTATCGGTCGTTGCGGAATCGGTCCAGTTAAATGGGATCATCTTTGCAGCGTATTTCAAGGTTCCAGATTATGCCGAGCTAATCAGCGTCAAACACAACGTGATATCGTCAATCGTTGAGCATCTGCACAGGCACGATCTAAAGGTATGTGAGCTATCCGGTCAGTACAATATTATGAATGTTGATGCAGATGCAGTGAAAAAATTCAACGATGCATACGTTACGGACGAGTTGAGCGCCCTGAAGTTCTCCGGCCTTCTAAAGAATTGCACACAGGAAGTACAAAAGCAGTTTGCCAAGGATATGCAAAAACTGGTATTCAGTGCAGGTAAGACTATTTGTGCACAGGGCGAAGCGGGAGATACGATGTATATCATCGCAGAAGGAGTGGTAAACGTCATTGTTAAGGTTTCAGCGGATGATAAGGATGAAAGCAAGAAAGGAGCCGCAGAAGTCGTGACAACTCTCTCAGATGGTGACTATTTTGGAGAAATGGCCTTGCTCTGCGGCGATAAACGAAATGCTACCATCGTCGCCAAGACCAACGTTGTTCTCTACGAAATAAGCCGCAATACCGTGAAAGCATACATCGAAAAATCGCAGGATTTCGCGAAGAAGTTGAGTACGGCAATAGTTGAAAGAAATCGAAGCAACCAAATGAAACGATCAGAAGCCCTGAAAAACTCAAGCAAACGGGATAGTTCAATCTCGGAACTTATGTCCGCTTTCAGAATCTTTCTTGGAGGATAGTCAAAGTCGGTGTGTCTTACCATAAAGCTTGCTTGTCGGCTTTGAACTTCTACAGTTGCATCTCATGCAACTCCCGGAGACTAGTTACATACAAAGAGAGAGAGTTTTCAACTAAGGATATCTGTGTGGTCATCACTTATATCCAACTTCCATATTTGGCAGCACGGCACGCCGCAGCTTTTATAGGGAACACACAGTACGTACCTTTCAAAGCTAATCCTAATCTAACCAGCTTGCATTAATGGTGTTAGCATGGCATGATATAGCTACAACTTGGAGGCGGGAGTGAGAAAATGCCAATAAAGGCGTCTCTGTTGTCGTGTGATCTGCTGAATTTAGGGGCTGAAATCAGATTACTCGAAGAAGCAGGAGTCGGCGGGCTTCACATAGATGTAATGGATGGGAACTTTGTTCCGAATATAGCATTTGGGATTGACGCAATTAGACAGGTCTGCGCATTTACCAAGCTGCCGATCAGTGTGCATCTTATGGTAAGCAATCCACTGCAGTTTATTGATGTTGTCACCTATACGAATGTGCAATACGTGATCATCCACAGTGAGGGCAACAGGCATACAGAAGAAACGATGGAGCGGATACGAAATAGGAGTTCCAAGGTTGGGTTGGCAATCAATCCTGCGACACGAGTGAGTGATGTTAAGGATTTTCTGCGGTTGGCAGATTTAGCTCTGATCATGGGAGTACACCCTGGATATGGCGGACAAACGCTGATTCAATCAACAATATCGAAGATAGGACAGGCGCGTTGCTCTAATCCGGAGATGCTCGTTGCGATAGATGGAGGAATAAATGAAAAGACCGCATACCTTGCAAATAGGGAAAAAGCTGATATATTAGTGGTTGGAAGTTATCTATTCGATAACTGTTCTTGCAATAGATTGGATTGCATAAAAGAGAAGTTAAAAATTCTATGCAAAGAGGACTGAAACACCTACGAAGAGCCTGGGATTTCTATAGGATTTCGTTCATAAAGAGAAGTACTGTCATATGGGAAGGCTCGCATTATAGCCAATTATATGCTCAGTGGCACGATGACTTAACCGTACAGCAACACCACTAGATTAGGTGTGGACTCATTTCGGAAGCGGTGTATTAAGGTGGGAATACATTAGATACGCACTCAGAATTTGGCGCACACACTGCGTGATGTTTTTCCGCAGCTAGAGCAATGCTACATCCGACGCAGAAGCCTCTAGCGCAAACGAAATTCTACTCATGGTTGAAAAAGCGATGCAAATTCGCATTTAAACACACAATAGCTTTATGTCATAATTCTCCGGCGGTTGGTTTCGTTTGGTCTGATTTTGCTCATTGATTTGGCGTTTTTTATAAGTGTATGTAGTATCGGGTTTCAGGCGGCCTGCAGTGAGTTTGCGTTCCCAGCTGAGATTGGACGGAGTGCGATCGAGCGTGTACAGAACCTGGTAGGGCTTCAGTTGTTTACCTACGATAAAGCCAGGCTGATTGGCGATTTGACCGCAGCAGGTATGTCGTTTCTTCCAAGAGCCAAGAGGATTATAAACGAGCTGATAGAGAGCTCAATCACGGATGACAAACATTCAGACATCGACAGTGGAGTCGTGATCAGGTCGAATCCTCTTGAAGGGAAGTTCCTTTTGCTGCCAAACATAGTGAAACTGAAAATGGCTCAGAAGTACTCTCACATACATATAGAGCTCTTTACACACGAAGAAGAAGGTGAGGACGTAGATATTATGAGCAGTCATATTCTGTTCAAAAACATGGGAATTCGAGATAGACTGTTTTTCGAGAAGAGATGGGCAATAAAGGTTGACCAAGGGCTGTATGCCAGCGAGGGCTATCTCTACGACGTCGGGATATTTCCACAGACTCCAGCTGATCTGCAGAAGCATTCAATCCTCGGATATGGCGATTCGTTCAATCCGGAAATCTACGAATCTCTGAATTGGCATTTATCACAGGAGTATGGGCTACTCAACTTGGAGCCATCCATCATGGTCAGCTCGAGAGCAGTTCTAATGAATGCAGTAGAGTTTGACCTAGGAGTTGGGCCAATCGCAGATTACCGCAGCGAGATGAGCAGCAAAAAACTCCACAGAGTATTGCCGCAGATAAAGGGTCCACCGATGATCATTGAATTCGCAGTTAGGAAATTTCTCACCGACAGGTTGCGGCCCTGCATAGAGGACATCACGAATATGCTCTTAAATTCCATCAGAGAGCTGAATTTAGAACTTATTTATTAGATTTGCATGATAGAAGAGTTGAAAAATTTCGTGAATTTTGCAGAGAACGGACTTGAGGCAGTCAGCGTTGCTCCGAATGACTTTCTGTCTCAGATGCAGATCTTGGAGCACAATATAAATCGTAAACTCATAAGAAAAATAAGCGCTACTGATATCATCCTCACACAATTTGGTCATAAGTTTGCTCCGTACGCCAAAAGGTGCCTTATAACTATCAACGAAGGTTTAATCGCCGCTAGCGCACAACAAAGTGTCTACGATTTTGACAATCAACTTACAATTGGATTACCGCAAGACAGTGCATCTACGTGGGCCATAAACTGCGTAAAGAACTTCAACAAAATGCATCCAGGACTCAGGCTTATCTTATTCGCTGATAATACCCTCACAGAGAGAATCAGAGAAAACGCAGACATAGTGTTCTGGAGCCTCAACGAGAGCCTGTCTAATTACGAACCACTGTGGTACATAAGGTACGAGTACGCGCTATACGCCAGTAGCGAATACATCAAATTGCGAGGGCTTCCTAAGATCGATAATATCAAACAGCATGACATAATCGCGTATTCCGGCACTGATAACAATGCCAAGGTATCCAACTGGCACCTAGGCGGTGAATACGGACTACCAATGTTGAGGCCGACCGTACTATCGCAATCAAGGGACTTAATAGTGAAGATGGTATCTGATGGTCTTGGTATTGGGGCCGTATGTAAGCAGCAGGAGGTATTCTATGGATATCCAAATCTAATGCATATCCTCAAGCAAATAAACGGACCAGTTTTGAAACACTACTTCCTTGTTAGGAAGAATCTGAACGAACCAATGCGCTGCAATACAAAACTGCTCGATGATTTGTTTAGAGATTTCTTTGATAAGAACTCAGTCCGTGTGTATGAAGCGTAGGGTTGTTCTACGGGACTTGTGGCGCTGCACTCTCGAAAACTTCAGAATGTTTCTTGCTTGTTGTGAGGTTACTAGTGACTTTCGCAATTTCTTTGCCACACTTTACTAGATCTCCAGTTTTGTCGCTGCACCCTTTCTTGAGACCACTGAGGTACGTCTGTAAATATTGGACTAATTGTCTGCGAGCAGTGATATACGGCGTCAAGATAGGTGGGGTTTTATCTGATTTTTCGTTTGCGGCAAGATCCTCTTCCTGCCTCACGAGGTTCTCCGCTAATGACGTCATGCCTCTGGAAAGAGTTTTACTTAGCTCTTCTGCCGAATCAATCTTTTTGTTTATGAGCTGTAAAATCGTGTTAAGCAGATTAAATAAAAAATAGCTTGGGACATTTGGTTTCCCGTCAAAGTTCTGCCTCATAACTCCGGATTCAATGTCATTGATAAGGTTGATCTCCTCATTAGTTGCAAACTTCAGGAGAATATGCCAGAGCCTTGACAGCATCTGACCTATCTGGGCTTGATTAATTATAGCGATGTGATCCATATCCATTACTGAATCTACGAGACCGTTCTGCTCAACGATGAGCGAACATATTCTCAATAATAAACACAAGGTCCGTTCTTGCACAAGCAGCTTTGCGCGTGTATCCATTATCTCATCTACCAATCGCGGTACTTCTCTCATCTGATTGTTGTGACCCACGTAATTGCGCATGGATTCCAACAGCAATTTGAATGACTGAGTAACATCGTCCACAGTAGGAGTAATCATAACTTCTCGGTTTTTATCGAGGATTTCAGCCAATTTATCTTTAGCTTCTACGATAGTTTCAAAATTCTTATCTCGAATTTTTTGTTGTTTGGCCAGTTTGTTTTGTCGATCTCCTGATGCTTTTAATGAATTTTTTTGCTCCACTAATTTGTCTACCTGTGTTTTCAATTCACCGAGGTCTTTTTTGATATCTGCTAAGCCTCCCTTCTGCGGATTCTCCTGACTCTTGTTCTGCTGTTTTTTTGATGCATTATTTGAAATGGGTCTTTCATCTGCATCTAGCTTGGTTCTCTCATCGTGCGTCATTTCATCGTCAGATGTTTGTCCGGGGATGACTGCAAAATTCTCCTCTTGCCGTGGAGATTTTGTGGCGTTCTCCGACTCGGAGGAGGAATATTTGGAGCTACATTGCGATATCGCTACGGCAAATACGATTACACAAGGCCAAAATTTCATGATAGGCTCTCTATTCCTGGCGTCGACAGGCGCACCATACATTCTGTTGTGAGTGTATAAGAAGATCGTTAAAAAACCGTTAATGCGCAACATTATTAATGCATCTTCCATCTTAAATGAGACTCCCTTCTTTGCAACTAATCTACTACTGTAAGTGCGCAACAAATGACCTCAGAACAAGAATTATCAAAACGTTTTCTAATTTAATCATTTGTTAACTTTTATTTGTTAGAGTTATGTTATGTACAGTTGGTATTATGGTTTCTTGGTATGAGCAGAATTATTTTAAAGACTTCGGCAGCGGTGTTTGTTTTCATGGGGCTGCATCAGGCTCACTGCTTCTATTCACCACCACCAGTAGCTCAGACAGCGAAGAGCGTCACGACTAAACTGGCAAATGGATCATCTGTGGCATCTAATCTGAACGCTTTTAACAGTAGCGTCAATACGT
The DNA here is from genome assembly GCA_031258785.1 of Holosporales bacterium. Taxonomy (GTDB): domain Bacteria; phylum Pseudomonadota; class Alphaproteobacteria; order RUG11792; family RUG11792; genus JAIRMJ01. Next base: position 36,449 of record JAIRMJ010000005.1, read on the forward strand.
TCGCCAAGAGTGGAAGTCCTGGCGGCGTTACAAGCAGAGTTGGTGCCATCGCAGACAGCGTCAATGGGCAAATGGGGGATTTTAAAAGCTCGACCGTCAAAATCCGAGAAATGGCAGGCAATGCACAGCAAACTGTCGCCTCTGTGAAAGAACAAGTTGGCGCGATCAGGGACAATATCCAGCAAGTGAAGGTAGCAGTGGGTGGAGTAAAAAATAATGCGGCAAGCGCGCAGCAATCAATATCTATTGGTAGCGTTGGAGACAAAACAGAAGAAGAGGTGGCACTAAAAAATGCAGAAGTTTCAGCTCTCACATCGCAAAAAAAAGAATTGACAGACAGATTGAGGGAAATTACGATTTCACTGGAGACGAAGCATAAAGAGCTTAACGAGGCAAAAAACAGGCTGGCTTTAATGCTTAATGCCCAAGCCAATCTCCGCAAAAAAAAGCAAGAGCAAGATCGTGAGCAAAAGGTTGCTATAGCCCGTGCCGCTGCGCAAACTGCGGCGAAAAAGTCCAAAGCTTACTAACTTCAGCGCTCGTTGTAAATCTGTCGTATTGCTCGTGTAGCACTCGTGTCCAATGTGAGGTGCTGTGCTGATGCCACTTTTGCAACCGCCATGGCAGCATGCCACTCTTAGCTGGACGTAAAAACTTATACCAGTCACTACTGTAAAGTGCTATTATCTTACAGTGTTTTTGAAACTATGCAATTGTCAAAGCAGTGCTAGATAACGACGATTTAAAAAAGGTTTCTAAGCTTGCCAGACTAAGAATCGAGGATAGCGAGCAGACTGAGTTTCTCCGCAAGCTGAATGGTGTTTTTGAATGGATAGAACAGCTTTCTGCAATAGATGTCTCTGAGGTGAATCTAGATGACGACTTGGAAGAAACTGACAGTTCTCACGAGAGGGCAGACGAGTCGCAGATGACTAACACACGCGAGGAGTTGTTGTCAAACACTCAACACAAGAAATTTGACATGTTCTGCGTTCCCAAGATCCTAGAGGTGAGTGAGGGGTCGTGACGGATGAGGGTACATCTACGAGGAACAGAGGAGCTTGATGTTGCTGACGAAGGTACTGCGTATGACCTCGCTTGTCAACTTGGGCTGCTCGAGAAGGCAATGGCCGTCAAAGTCAACGGTGAGTTGAGAGATCTGTCGACCGTACTTAGCAACAATGATCATGTTACATTGATAACTGCATCGGAGCCAGACGGGCTTGCGATCATGCGGCACAGTACTGCCCACATCATGGCGAAGGCGATCCTGACGATAGACCCAAATGCAAAGCTCGCGATTGGACCATCGATCGAAGCCGGATTTTATTATGATTTCATGTCGGAACGTACATTTTCAGTTGATGATTTCGCCGAGATCGAGCGAGTAATGCGAGATATCATGAAGCAAGATCTCAAATTCGAGAGAACAGAGCTACACAGAAATGATGCTATCAGACACTTCGAACAGACAGATCAGCCATACAAGGTCGAGTTGATAAGGTCGATAGATAGCGAGGTCGTCTCAATATACGGCCTTGGGGATTTTAAGGATCTCTGTAGGGGGCCCCACATTCCAAGTACTGCCTACATCGCTCATGATGCATTTAGGCTCACGGCGGTTGCCGGAGCGTACTGGAGGGGCGACAGCAAAAACGATACGTTACAGAGAATATATGGGACCGTATTTCAAAGCAAAGATGAACTCATGGACTATCTCACAATGGTGGAGGAAGCGAAGGCGCGCGATCACAGAAGACTCGGGCAGGACCTGCAAATTTTCCATATGGATGATTTTGCGATTGGCGGCGTGTATTGGCTCAAGAATGGGACCATCATCTTTAACCTCATCAAAGAATATGTGTCGAGCGTCATTAGGCGACATGGTTACTATCTTGTTCAGACTCCGCAGCTTATGAGTCGCTCCCTCTGGGAGATCTCAGGACATTGGGAAAAATTCAGAGAAAACATGTTCGTCATAAATCAAAATGACGAGACGCCAACGGCAATTAAACCGATGAACTGCCCGGGTCATATCGTATGTTACAAGACAGGAGCGGTGAAGGGTCACAAAGACTTGCCCGTGAGAATCGCAGAATTTGGATTGTGTCATCGCAACGAGTCATCTGGCTCGATGCATGGCATTATGCGCCTACGCGCCTTCGTGCAAGATGATGGACACATATTCTGCACGTCCGACCAAATAGTGGCGGAAACTATCGACGTATGCGCTATGATCAAGGAAATATACGGCAGATTTGGATTTCATGAGATCTCTGTTAAGTTTTCTAATAGGCCAGAGAGGAGAGTCGGTTCGGACGAGAGCTGGGATATTGCGGAAGCGTCGCTGATGAAGGCAGCGGATGCGGCCAGCCTCAGATATACGATCAATAAAGGTGAAGGGGCATTTTATGGACCAAAGCTAGAATTTGTCTTGAAAGACTGCCTTGGAAGGGAGTGGCAATGCGGAACATTGCAGGTCGATTTTAACCTTCCAGAGAGGTTCGCAATCTCGTATGTCGATAGTGATGGAAATAGGAAGACCCCGGTAATGCTACATAGGGCACTTGTCGGATCTATCGAAAGATTCATCGGTATTTTGATCGAGCACTACGCCGGCAAGTTCCCATTTTGGCTCGCTCCAGTCCAGATAGCAGTCGCCAGTATAACTGATGAGAGTGCGCCGTATGCACGGGAAGTATACGAAATTCTTTCAGACTTCAGGACTGAGCTCGATACGGAGAACGAAAAAATCACCTATAAAATCAGGAAATATTTCGTGCAGAAAGTGCCAGCTGTGGTAATTGTGGGCAAAAAGGAGGCGGAGGATCGTACAATTGGGGTGCGTCTGTTGGGCTCTAAGGAAACTCATCAGATTCAGCTGGATCGCGCTGTCTCGTATTTTGCCGCAATACGCGCGGAATAGCCGGTTGTGCTTAGGAGAAACATGCTAAAAATAGCAGCGATTTTAAGATTTTCTGCTTTGGATTATCCTAGCAAATTGTCTGCTGTGGTTTTTTGTCAAGGTTGTCCGCTGCGCTGCAAATACTGCCATAATTACGATTTCATAGATCCAGTTGCCCCTGGTGCTCTCACATTTGAGTCGCTCATCTCTTTTCTTAAGACGCGACGCGATCAATTGGAGGCGGTAGTCTTTTCGGGAGGTGAACCTCTCATGCAGCCAGGCTTAATCGAAGCCGCAGAGCGCGTAAGAGAGATGGGCTTCCTAATAGGCCTCCACACCGCTGGTACATACCCGGATCGTCTCGCAAACATGTTAAAAATCACGAATTGGACTGGTTTTGATATCAAAACAAGCTTTGCCAGATACAGCGAAATAACGCAGATAGAGAAATCAGGACTCCAGGCGCTAGCAAGTTTGGAGTACCTCCTCGCTTCTGGGGTAGATCACGAACTCAGGACCACGTACGACCCACGAAATATCTCCGATGAGGCACTGTTGGATACCGCGAGAACATTGAAAGAACTCGGCGCAACGAAGTGGGTCATCCAGGAGTGCATCCTCAGGGATAAGGACAGTACGAAAGGCCAAAGTCTTGGTATGCCGTCAAAATCCATAATTTTACAAATATCTGAGCACATCGGTGTCGAGCTGCGTCGTGGATAATCACGTGCAAGAGACATGCCTACACCACAAGCACCGGCATAGCCGCCCTAAGAATGCTACCTACTCGCATCGTGTAGGCTGCAACGGGATAGATCCGGGATTTACCACCGGCCATACTTCAGTCGAGTCGTGCAATGAGTGACCACGTACGAGTATCATATTTTACCAGGGGACTCTGCATACATATCTATACACGTGCAGAAACTGAACTTCTCGAGGCAACGTCCGTATTTGATAAAGACTCCTCTGAAATTGCCCAGACAGACGCTAAGTTACAGTCAAGGGCTTGGAAATGCCCGGCGTGGCAGTCTTGCTTTGAAGAAAAAAGGATCAGAAAAAAGACACATTTGAACCAAAGAGCACAGATCTATAATATGGTCGCAACACACGAGATGGCCGATAAGATTGTCCTATCTATGGGAGACATGCTCAGCGGCAATCGTCACGAATTCGTGGCAAGTGTAGTATATCCAGCCGGCCCGAACACCTTTACAGCGACTAGAATTCTCATGGCTGTCGGAAAGGGTATATCGATTACCAACCCGGCCACCCGATTCGTCGGGGTCTCGAATTTTTTGACGTACCTATCCATAATCCCAGAGAAATCGGATCGTGGTCTAATTACAATGCCAGCCAAAAGAGGGGATTTTTTCACCTGTGAATATTTGGGCAGGACTTTGCAAGACCAGAGAATACTGTCCACAAGGGATATCGACAAATATAGATATGACATATTTCACGAAGAGGACTCTATTTTCGATGATGTCAATCTAGCGGATCAGCAAGATTTTGTTCTAAGTTCTGTTCTCGCCACGCAAAATGCCTCTCACATTCAAATTGGCCTTCAGGTAAACTACGCTTTTTTGCCAGAATACACACAAAAAGCACCTGCAGGAATTTGAAAATGCTCCACGTGGAACATTTTGATAATTTAGCTAAGATCACTGATACAGTATGGTCATGCCGAACCATACTTAGCCAAAAATTCTCTAGCCAGCTCCATATATGCCCACGAGCCAGCGCACTTGACGTCATAAATAAGCACTGGCCGTCCGTGCGATGGCGCCTCAGAAATTTTTACATTTCTTGGAATTACACAGTTAAAAACGGATTTTGTGAGATGTCTCCTAACGTCATGTGCGACAGACAAACAAAGAGCGTTCCTCTTGTCAAACATCGTTAAGACAACGCCAAAAAGCTTTAATCCATTGTTGTATGCGAGCCTTATCCTGTTGATTGATCCAAGTAGATAGCTTAATCCCTCAAGCGCATAATACTCGCACTGTAAAGGAATCAGGACCCCATGCGCTGCGACTAGAGCATTCAGCGTTAAAATGCCCATAGACGGCGGCGAATCAATAATTACGTAATCGAACATGTCGATATAGGGTAAAATAGCATTTTTGAGGATACTCTCACGATTTGGATCCTGCACAAGTTCGATCTCTGCTCCTATCAGATCGATGCCGGAAGGCACCAACGTTAATCCAGGAATGCTGGTTTTGACTAGGATTTCTGCCAACGTCTTGCTTCTGGTTAACAGATCATAGCTCGTATTGAGCTTTTTGTCATATTGCCCGAGACCAGTTGTGGCATTCCCCTGAGGATCGAAGTCTATTAGGAGGACCCTTTTTCTGATCGCCGCGAATGCAGTCGCGAGATTGACGGCAGTTGTCGTTTTCCCTACACCACCTTTTTGGTTGGAAATAGCTATACTAACTGTCATTTACATCTCTTCCTTGCTTTGCTTTTTGCCGTACTTCATAGATTTTCAAGATTACACCATCTTTGTTCGTAACACTGGACTGTTTATCATATTTGAACGAAAACCGTCGCTGGGCATTTTCTATTTCTCGTAGATGCTGGGCTCCTTTATGAAAAATGCCGCAATTTGCGCCAACAGCCTGCATTACATCCAGCAATTTTATTAACTCACCAAATGCTCTGGACACCAGCACGATTTTTGAAAATGCTTCACGTGGGACATTCATCTTATAAATATCCTCATTACTTACCTCTAATTCTAGTCCTAAGCTACTCTTAATAGCTAGCAAAAACGTATATTTCTTATGATTTTTTTCGCAGAGTGTAACATCTTTGTAGCCGTGTATCGCCAGGATTACACCGGGGAAGCCAGCCCCACTACCAACATCGATAATATGATCGTCCTTAGCTAAAAATTGCGAGATCTGAAGACTATCTTGCACATGTCTTTTCAGAGCATTATGAAGCGTAGCGCAATGAACGAGGTTTATTTTTCGATTCCACCCCGTCAGAAGGACAATATATCGCCGAGTTAATTCATCAGTATCCATGTCTCAATTTTGAAAATGCTCCACGTGGAACATTTTTATCTACTGCTGCTCACTTTATCTATGTCATAGTAACATACGAGAGAATAGACACGCAATGCCGCCTTATACAAATGATACTCATAAAACTAGTAGCGCCGAGGTGCTGAATACCTAATGTCAGTTTGCAGACATGTATATCCATATTCTGCATGACGAGGTACAAACCACGATATTTTAGGATAAGTAAATGAGTCCAAATCGCAGAGGTAAATTTTTCACATGAGTATCCTTAATGTAATACAAAAAGAATGTGCCCAAGTATCTGAGGCGCTTTCGAGGATTTGCCACACTGCGACTTTGTGTCTGTACGACGATCAGATGGCACGAGTTACACTCTACACATCGTTTACTAACATACCGTTGATTTAGTCTTGTCTCCATGCACTGTAACTCTCAGAGAGATTTTGATTAGCATTGAATAGAATATTACTCTCCAAATCAGCCCGATTTCTCGTATGTGTAGTAAGATCTGGCGGGTTCGTTATCTGCTTTTACCGACATCTTGCTCTCTATATCCTTTTTAGTATGAGCGCCGCATAACAACCCCGGCTAATAGGCTCATAGTGAGCGTCGATTTGGCTTCGTATCGCGACGAAGTTAAGATAAATCTCAAAACAAATCGTGAAATCATCAGGCATGTTGCGTAAGTCCAATAGAAATCGTGCGCACAGTTTGTGGAGAGGTATTTTATGTGTACTTCATAGAGCCTTCTTATATAGCCTCTTGCGTTGCGAGATTCTTTTGGATGAAACGACTAGATCAGATGGCAAAATCCGAAGAAGGAGCCTCTCACGGCCTATGCAAAAGTTGTACCGGGCCAACCGGTATGGAGCTTATATCTCTCGTAAAAATTCCTTATATCATGGATAATTTGTTGCGCTGTCCAATTTTTGTGTTATCCTATATTTATTGGACTGGGGTCGCTGCAAAGGTTAAAAATGTTCCACGTGGAACATTTTCAAAATTTGGAGTCGGTACTCTGAGGACTATGTGTATATTATGAAAGGAGCTAGATGGGATAATGGAAAAAAGGCTTGGAAGAGGGCTTGCAGCCCTGCTTGGGGATGCCGAAAAGTTGGCCAATTCGAGGGAAGGAAGAGTCGATATAGAGCAGGTTGTTCCGAATAATGAACAACCACGCAAGAGTTTTGATGACACAAAGATCGACGAGTTGGCCGGTTCGATCTCGTTGTACGGCCTTCTGCAACCGATTGTTGTACGGAGAAAAGACAATATATATGAGATAGTCGCTGGTGAAAGGCGATGGCGCGCCGCAAAGAGAGCTGGGCTCAAGGAGATTCCAGTACATGTAGTAGATTGTGAGCCGTCAGAAATTAATGCCCTAGCATTGATCGAGAATTTGCAGAGAACGGACTTGAATCCTATAGAGGAGGCAGAGGCAATGAAAAATCTCATGATTAATTGCGAGTGTCGCCAGGAGGATATCGCTGTCATACTGAGTAAGAGTCGCAGCTATGTTGGCAATGTTATGAGGCTATTACACCTTCCTGAGCGAGTTAGGGAACTGATTCGTACTGGCAAACTGAGTGTGGGGCACGCAAAATGCCTTGCTGGTCTGAGTAATGCAGAAGAAGTTGCGGGACTTGCCGTAGAAGAAGGCTGGAACGTTCGGCAACTCGAAAAAGCGATGAAGGATATACGTGGCGGTGGCGCTCCCGAGGTTGAGAGTGTCGAAGCCAAACCGGTGTACACAAGTACCGGTACTCTGATCGATCCGAATCAGGATCATGAGGCTATGGACATAGCCATCAGGATCACTGAGGCCCTACAAATTGAGACAAAACTCAAGATTACACGAAAAGGTGGCGTTCTCACGCTGATTTGCAAATCAGGAGAGGAGTTGGAAACCTTGATCAGGAAGTTGACGACACCAGCAGCAGAGTAGAATCTTACGCGAGTCCTAGACGCATCTTGACTTTGTATTTTGCGGATCTGTCCGAGGATATTGTTGCTGGATCGGTTTCTACTTGGTTGAATTCATCCCCAAGCAATTCTTTCATTTTTGCAAGCAATACTGCAAGTTGTTTGCCATTCAATAATGCTTTCCCGTGGTTGTCCAATAACATTTTTGGTTGATTATTTTCAGATATGACGCTGTATGAGCCGCCGATTTTGGGAACTTTAAAATCTTTTGCCTCTATAAGGCCAGCTGCGTAAAGGTGGGCGAATATGCTTTTGGCGTCGCTACTCGAGGTTTCGCCGTTTCCATCCCCATTTGATACTTCGCTGCCGAATTTGGCTGAAGCGCCTGAATCGTCGCCTGGTAGGGCTCCGTGTGAGTTAATATAATTCAGATATGCCACTTGAATACTGTGAAAATCAGAGGCCACCGATCTCAACTGTGCGGCCTCAATCAAATCGCGCCCCTTGAGGACTCCGCCAGCAATGATCCCGATCACGAGAAGCACCATCGAGATTTCGATTAACGAGAACCCGCTCAAACTCATCTGGCAACGGCCGTGACCGCCGCCGCTATGGCCATTGTTGTTGGTATGACAAGGTTTTGCTATCTGTCGTGCCACATTTCCCGTCCTTAATTGTGCACACGCCCCGTGACTTAGTCAGTTGCCTCCTCCGTTTGTGATTCCACAGCGACTGGGGTATCTTCTGGAGCTGGTTCAGCCGCACCCTCTGAAGTTTCGGCCGTGGTCTCTGCGGGTGGATCAGCTGGAGCCGTTGTTGCTTCCGTTGTCGACCCTTCTTCTGTAGGCGTTGACTCAGATGCTGTATCCGTTTGTGATTCCGCAGCGACTGGGGTATCTTCTGGAGCTGGTTCAGCTGCACCCTCTGAAGCTCCGGTCGTGGTCTCTGCGGATGGTTCCATCGTGACTGAAACATCTTCAGAAGATGCTCCTTCAGAAACCTGATCCACAGATTCGTTCACACTTTCAATGAGTTGATCGGCCTTTGCGATTTCATCCTTAGCGTGTTTTTCGAATCCTTGCGTATCGGACAGGACTTCTATGGCCTGAATATCCTTTTCCTGAGGTGAAGACGTGATATTTGCGGCATCCTTCGCCATGGTTTCTGTAGTTTGGTCTATCTTAGCCAGTTTTTGTTTGATTTCGACCTCTAGTTTGACAAGGTCAGCGCGCTCTTTGGCGAGCTTGTCGACACTTTCTAATGTGTCGGGTTTCTTTTGTTCGGCGTAGGCCCCGTACGTCGCTACCCAAGTAGCCAGCGCCACTAAAACACATAAATTTTTCATAAAACTCCTCCTCCACAATCCCCAATGTATTTATTGTACCATATTTTATTATAGTTAGGCAACAACTCTCTGCAAATATTTTTTGCATACTCTTCGTACATTCACCACTCTGTGACAGTGGGATAGCACGTTGAGTTTTGCTGAAATCGCCTCTTGGTGCTAAGATATGTGTCAATGGTGCAAATGCGGCTGTTATGGACATAAGGGATGGAGTTTGAGACTTCAAGGTTGGACAAATACATCAGGAGGAGATACGGCAAGCGCATTCCCCAGTCAATGATTGAGATCGCAATAAAAAACGGGGACATATTGGTGAATGGAGGGAGGACGCGTGCTTCAGATAAGGTTTCTGAAACTGATAACGTCTTCGTTTACCATTCTGTCTGCAGGATGTTCGAGGCAGTGATGCATTCTTCAAAGCCGAAGGCTCCTGTCGACTATTCGCGGTTTATAACGGAGCTCAAGGACATGATAATCTATGAGGACGACGACCTGATAATAGTGAATAAACCTCCAGGCCTACCGGTGCAGCTTGGCTCGAAGATGCGTATTTCGGTCGATGTTATGGCGAAGGCTTACAACCCAGAAGCAAGGCTGGTTCACAGAATCGACAAAGAGACAAGCGGAGTAGTTGTCCTTGCTAAAAACCTTTTTACGGCAAGATATATGCTGTATCTGTTCCAAAACAAAGAAATTTATAAAAAGTACATGGCTGTGGTTGCAGGTAAATTATCCGCTGCAGAGGGTGTGATATCTAAGCCATTGACGCGTGCTGGCAGTACAAGTATCGTAGATTTTGAGTATGGCAAGGAAGCGGTGACAAAGTTTCGTGTATTGGAGACGATTGCGCAAGGCAGGACGCTGATAGAGGCCATACCTCTTACAGGCAGAACGCACCAAATAAGGGTGCATTTCTCTGCTATTTCGTGTCCAATCGTTGGTGATCGCAGGTTTAATGGGCCAAAATTCAAATATCTGTGCCTGCATGCTAATGAAATATCGTTCACACTTAGCAATTGCAGAAAAATTAGCGTAATAGCGCCTGTTCCGCCGTATTTTCAAACAGTGCCCGGTGATGAGTAGGGTTTCAAAGCTGCGGAGGTATAGCAGAATGCATCGTGCCTAAGGTTACGGTGCTGCCATTCACGCGTAGTTTGAAGTAAGCCCAGAATAACCGAATAAATTTGTACAAACTATACCGAATTGATGCTATCCTCAACGAGATGGGTTAGGGAGTTTTTTGTACTGGTATGTTTATAAAGAATTTTGCGGTTTTGTGCGTGATGGGATCTGTTGTATCCGCAATTCAGTTTTCGGCCTTTGCCGCACCGAATCAGAGCGCTGCAGCTACGTCGTCGAATGATGCTGCTGCTAAGAAAGCGGAAGTAGAGCACCAGAAGATGCGCAGTTCTCTATTTGGGGCAATGGAGGACCTCCTGCAAAACAATAAGGAGCTACTGGCGATGCAGAGGGAGCTCAAAGCTGTCCATGAGAGCCGTGTTGGAGTCATTGCGGCCTTCAGGCCAACAGTTGCATTGGTTGCACGCTACAGGGGGGCCGAGAATAAGGAATGGAAGTACGATGTGGCGCCACGAGTTGACAGAACGAGCGAAAAGTCGTATGGCCTCGAGGTGAAGCAGAACCTGTACAGGGGCAGATCTGACCTAGCTGCAAAGAAGGAGATCGACCTGGCGATCCGTGCCAGATGGCACCAGTATGAGCGGAAAAAGCAAGAATTATTGCGAGATCTAGCGATTCTGTATGCTGCTCTGATCGCCAAGAAGGAAGAAATAACGCACCTCAAAGCTCTATTGGCAAATAGGAAGGAAAGCGTTGAAGTCGCAAAGGAAATGTATGAAACAGGCGCAGTGAAGCCTTTGGACTTGGAGCAAGCAAACGCAGCATGCTTGGAAACGGAGGCTAAGCTCGCAAAGGCAGAAGCGGAATTTGTTGCGCATTGTACGAAGTTTGAAGAGATGACTGGGAAGCCAATCCCAGTGAACCTCGTCGTTCCAGACAAGATGTTTGACGAGTTGATCACCGACGATCAGGCGGTTTTGATCGCCCTGGAAGAAAACCCGGAAGTAATATCTGCGAATTATGCGGTGTTATCTGCCAAGGAAGCTATCAAAAAGCCGAATCCAGAATTTACTCCAACTGTTGATCTAATACTCGGAATGGAAAAGAGCCGTGACTCCGGCCATAAACATGAGATCCAAAATCAGACTCAGCGTACTGGATACAGCAGAAGAGGCGTGACGATGACGTTGAATGCGACTGTTCCAATATACGATGGCGGGACCGGACGTGCTGAAAAGCGCAGAGCAGTTGAGAATTCAGAGAAGGCAGCTGTTGATAAGGCCCATGCTATCGAGAAGATAAGGACCGAAGTGAGCGCTGTGTTGGCAGCTCTGAAGGCAGCCAAGCAAAATCTCGTCTTTGCAGTGAAGGCTGTGGAGATGCGGGTACTCGCCCTGCACGATACGCAAGAGGAGTACAAAGCCGGCATAAAGATAATGAACGACGTCTTGGAAGCGCAGTGGCACCTGTTTGAGGCCAAGCACATAGCCGTACAGGCCGCGGAGCAGTACTTCGTTAGCCAATGTAGGGCATTGGCATTAATTGGTAGGATGACTCCGAAATATCTGAAGATTACGGATTATGATTTCGATTATATACGGCACTACGAGAAGACAAAAAACAGGTTCTAGTCGCACCAAAGAAAGGATGTAATATGAACTTTCCAAATAAAACCCAAGATGAGGAGATGTCGATGGAGGATATCCTGTCGTCTATTAGAAAGTACGTTGCAGAAGAGGATACAAAGTACGCTGAGAAATCCTCAGCGAGGACCCAGGAGAAGCTGCGTGATTGTCAATATAGTCCAGACACTGGCAACACGATTACATTGGACGAAGGAGATGTTATATCGGCAGAAGAGCCTGCCGGCCTCCCGGAGATAGCAGATAATCCAAATATATACAGGGAAGTCAGCACTCTTTCGCAAAATGTGGCTCCTGCACCCACTGAAGAATTGAAGCGAGGCAGCCCGTTCGAGCAGCTTGCTAACGCCCTGAATTCGTACGGAAAGCGCGAGAAAAAACAACCCTCGTCCAGTGAAGAAAAAAAGTCTTTTGAAACGATGACTGCACACCAGTTGCTGGCCTCACTTGCAGAGGTATTCATAAAGCAGTGGATTGACACGAATCTCGGGCAAATTGTCGAAACCATGGTGTTACAAGAGATCGAAAAAATAAAATCCGAATGAACGTAGAGAAAGTTGGAAAATGGTCGACGTTCTGAAAAGCGAAGAGCTGCGCGATTTGATCGCTTCTAATGGGCTGGTGGTAGTCGACTTTTGGGCACAATGGTGTGGCCCATGCAGGATGCTAACAGGCGTCTTGGAGGACGTTGAAAAGGCGATGGAGGGCGTCCAATTTGTTAAGGTTAATGTTGATTCCGCGCCGGATATAGCGACGGAATATGGCATTCAAACACTTCCTACCATCATAGTCTTTAAAGGAGGAACTGAGGCAGAAGTGAAAGCGGGCTTTATGTCCGCAAACTCCTTAAAAACCCTGATAAACGGATGTAAATGAGAGGCACACTCGCTCGAGGCAGCCAAGAGATTCTCCAGAATTGTACAGCATAAAGATTAACGAAGTATTAATATCCTGAAATATTTTTGATACCTAAGCTAGAGGGGGCAATTTGAGCCACAAACTCCCTGAGAACTCAAGAAAAATTGAGGATTCAGTATATGGCGCTTTGTAATGATTTCTACGTAAAATTTATCCAAAGTCGAGCCAATTGTGCTTCATATAAATTTCATGAAAAGGCCATGGTTTTATGGGAATTTTTCAAGGTTTTTTAAAAAATTTTGAACGAAATTAACAAATTATTAATACTTTGTATACAAAAATATTCTTGTTATGGGAATTTTGTGAGCTCTCGTGCCGAGTATTGTATCAAACATATGGAAACTGCTGCTAGCGTTTCTGTTCTGCATTATGCACGCGGAAGCAGAGCATTCCAAAAAAATTGGCGATGAGCTTAAAATTGTAAAAGGCGCAAAATTCCTGTGTCACGACGGCACTCATGTCACCAGTACAGGCAAGATTATAAATTACGGCTACCTGGAGATAGGCGACGAAATAAACCTGCCATATGGTGACGATAACAGCAATATGGAAGAGGATTCGGCCAATGGTACAATACATAATCATGGGTGGATTAATTTTGTATTAAGTGAAGGGAAAAACGTCGGAATTACCGGCAATGCGAAGGTGCGCCTCTATGGTACCGATGTGAACGCAGAGTTGAACGATCGAATTGAGAACGATTTCAGAATAACAAATAGCTTCGAAGATTACAACGACTTAGTCGACAAAAAAGGCGTCGACGCAATAGGAAATGCAGCATATTACGATCTTGTCAACGAGGACAACGAAGATATATGTACAGAAAAATTCTATAAGGTAAACGATGCCACAATTACCGTACAAAGCGCAAGTAACGGTCCTACACCCATTACAAAAGCTGAAAAAGTAAAACTACTCGGTGCTAACTTTAAAGAAGATCCTGAGTTACCACACACGAACGGCATGGCCGATACCCAAGAAGCCTTCGACACTCACAAGCACAATTCGTATTTCGTAGAACGCAGCGGGACGGAGAAAATTGTCGAATTGCAAGTCGACAACCCAACATATTTCGGTGGATCAATATTTAGTGTAAAAGGTTATGAGGAAGATGAGACAGGAATTTTCAAAATAAAAGAGAAGAAATATAAGGTCCCGGAGGTTGATCGATCGTTGGTAGTAAGAAAGACAAAGCCAGATACTTATACGGAAGACTACGATACAGGCACTGAGGAGGATTCAGACAAAGGTGTTAGCTTGAAATTTACCCCATGGGTAGCCGACAAGAGCAATATCAGGACATTTTATCAGGGCATCGGGAGTAATTACTGGGAATCAAGGCAGCAAGATAAAGGGGATCCAATCGCCATATTTGGAGGAGATAACTCCTGGTACAATGGCGTATTTAGACTTGAGCACGGCGGCGCAGTGATAGATAACAAGGGGGCAATATTCGGAGGCGACATCGAGCTTGGCAAATTAGGAAAAAGAAAAGGAGTAGATGATGTCCAATACGATACTGCACAGGCTCTACACGATGATTTAGACTCTGATGATGCAACTAAAGTGGATAAGGCAAAAAGATACTGCGCGGCTGCTGAGCCAGTGGAGTTTGAATGGCAGGGAGGAGCAAAGGACGAATACAACAGACCGACGATCTATATGAATGGCAATTCCACCTTGTATTTTCTCATTCCTAAAACGGTAGGAGAAGACGGTGTGGAAAAGAACGGGATATTCTCGTTTTATGGGAATATAGTCGGTACGCCTACAGACAGGATCATCATACAAGATGGCGAAGTGCTCATGAAGGGCGATTGCTCCCGGTTTAAGGGGCATGTTGGCATTGTATCAGGTGCGCATTTTAAAATTACTGCAAGCGATGACGGTAGTTCCAGCCAATATACCGGCAAGATGCTTGGTGGCACGCAAAGCGTTGTTAACGAAAATGGGGAAAGGGACCCCAATGCAGTAGTAGAGGTTTCATCTGATGCCGGACTTAATCCTCTGACATTTGATGGCGGCACCATGGTTATCAACCAAGGATCTGGAGGAAACGATAAACTCAAAGTCGATCACATAACGATTAATTCAACGGAATCAGACTGTCAAGCCACAGTGATGGTGAACGCCGAGACAGATCTATCGGGCACCAAGATTATTGGCGAGAAGTCAACGATGGTACTCAACAAGGGCGCCAGCTTCAATTTTAAAGATGGCTTCACTCTCAACAAAGGCACACTGGTTATCGGTGATGACGATATGACAGAGGTAAATTTTAGCGGCGATATCGTGTTGGGATCAAGAGTCAATGTGCTGAATAATGCCAGAGACGTACTCCATATTAACGGCAACAATATAGTAAAGAGTGATGAAGAAGGGCTAGTCCAGTGGGCTATGGACGGCTCCATGCAGATGGATCTTGATTTTTGGCCAAATACACAAGAAATGAACTCAACGTATTCCAAATATCAAGCAGCCGACTGCATTGATTCTAAGGACGGTGTTACTATTGGATTGACACATCCGTTCGTACTTACTACTATCAGGCTCTTCCAAACGGTGGATATAACTAAGAATTCCCTGGCCGACAAGTCCGTAATTAATCTCACAGAAGACGAGTATCGTTTTAAAATTTTTCAGTTTACCGGTGACGCCGCCAAGTTCCCGCCAATTGCTATTCCCAAAGATGTAGTCGTTGTAGATAAAAACAAACCTCTCACAGATACTCCCGTAAAGTATTTGCTGAATCCAAAAGACGCCTATGCTGTGACTACAGAAACTATCGATGGTGTAGAAATACCGGTTGTCACCATTGGAGGTGCACAATACTATATTTATGGATCAGACGGCTATGATGGCAGTATGAAAACAATAATCACTGGAGGCACTGTGGCCAAAAGCCGGACTTTTGAGCCTGGCACAGTCACCTTCGTGAGAAAGATTGATGATAGAAACCTTAATCAAGTTTTTGCGCAACCAGATTCGTTGCCAAGTGACGTTATTAATGACGAGATATTCGATGATGTGCGGTCTGACCATAACAGTGACTCGTACATAAATGGCGGGGCGTCCTTTAGTACGTCTACTGACAGTTATGGTAGCAAGAGCGCAGGATACAAAATTAGAACCCGTGACAAGGTCATACGTTATGACGCAAAGGCCCAGGGCATTTTGGGATACAACACACTTTTTAGAGGAACAATGTTCGCAAGTTCATCCGAGGGAGATACGGTTGGACCAGGATATAGATCGACGCAAACTGGTCAGACAATGGGTTATAAGGGAGCGATTACTGACCGCAAGATCGCAATCGAGGCAGTCGCTTCTTATGGATTTATCAACACGAGCTCACGCACACAAGCTATCGGGCACAAGACACTTATAAAGAGCCACGCAGTGACGATCGCATCAAAGATTGCATATACAGTAACTCTGTCTGGATATGCCAGGTTGGTATCGGCGCTTGCCATGGACTATTCATTCATTTATACTCCAACCGCCAAGACAACCGCTGGCGCCATGAAGTTATCTAACTTGCATAAAGGGGATATGATCCCGGCCGTGAACCTTGTTGTAGACATCCATGGATGGAACGCCATCGTCTTCGCCAAATATCATCACAGATTTGGAGGAGCGGCCCAGTCAACGATCAACGGCAAGAAAATCCTCAACGCCGATATTCTTAAGAAGGACTACGTGGAGTATGGGGTTGATGTCGCCAGAAAAGTGAATAATTTTGAGGTAGGCTTCAAGCTATCACGGTTAACTGGCACAGCGCGTAACGTCAAATGCTCTCTATCGGTCGGCAACCGCTTCTGACACAGCAAAAATCCAGATTTTAAAAATGCTCCACGTGGAACATTTCATATATTTTTATCCAATATGATGGGAGAGTAACTCATGATAGAGTTACATCGAGCTCTGGGAGATCATGTACAGTTTTCCCCGGGGGTTCATAGGCTGAATCGGTGGAACATTTGAATTGTAGATTCGTCCTAAAGTCAGAAGCCTATGAATCATCGATAGTCGTACGGTTGGCAGAGCATACTGCTCGAATATGAGAGGGATTTATGATGAATGTTATAGGATGTGATATAGGCAAGAAGAGTCTTGATGTATTTCTAGATGGGAAACACTGTAGGTTTGAGAACGATATCAATGGAATTGGTATATTTATTTCAAGGTGTAAGGGTATTGAAAACCCAAGTGTGATCCTTGAACCAACAGGAGGATATGAAAGAAAACTGGTAAAACACTTGTGTATTAATAACATTGCTGTCTCCATTGTGAATCCTTATTATGTAAGGAACTTTGCAAAATCTAAGAAGGATCTCGCAAAAACAGATAAGATAGACTGCAAGGTTTTAGCAGAATATGGAGAGAAGATGGAACCACAAACCTATATTCCAAAAGCTACCCATTGCTTTGAACTAGAGGATCTTGCTCATAGAAGGGATAGCCTTGTTGATATGATTAAGCAGGAGAAACAGCGCCTTGAAAAGGAACCATCTGAACCAATTAGGGTAAGTATCCACAATGTTATTGAGTTTCTTGAGAAGGAGAGAACTGAAATTGATACGAAGTTACAAGGATGCGTAGAGACAAGTGAGCAAGCTAGACAAATCAGTGAAGTATTACAGACTGAAAAAGGGGTTGGTAAGCAGACGGCAGCTATCCTAATGGGGATGCTACCAGAGTTAGGGAAACTAGATAATAGACAAATAGCAAAACTGTGTGGATTAGCTCCTATGACTCATGATAGCGGAACAATGAAGGGATATAGATCGATTAGGGGAGGGAGAGCAAGAGTGAGGAAAGCACTATATATGGCATCTATCAGTGCTATTAAGAGTAACAAGGTACTGAAGGAGTTCTATATGAGGTTGAGAGGAGAAGGAAAACCTGGGAAGGT